>NZ_JAIDKI010000018.1 GCF_029051885.1 Muribaculum sp. | reverse complement strand
CACGTCTTCACGTCCTGCCTCTTGGCCTTCATGGAATCGACGTCTGAGGGCAGGGAGGACATGTGAATGGGTGGGATGATAATTGTCATTAGGACCATAGAGGTTGGTCGGCATTACCGAGATATAGTCCGTGCCATATTGACGGTTGAGGAACTCGCAATATTTCAGACCTGAGATTTTGGCAAGAGCATATGCTTCGTTGGTCTTTTCAAGTTCGGAAGTCAACAGACATGATTCGGGCATAGGCTGTGGAGCCATTCGCGGGTATATACATGACGACCCAAGAAACTCCAATTTCTTTACTCCGTTTTTCCAAGCAGCATTGATTACATTCATCTCAAGCATCATGTTGTCATACATGAAATCAGCGAGAGCCGACTGGTTGGCTTCTATGCCTCCTACCTTTGCGGCTGCAAGAAATACATAATCAGGCTTTTCTGCTGCAAAGAAGTCATTTACAGCCTGTTGATTTATAAGATCGAGTTCCTTGTGTGTGCGGGTTATAATATTCGTATATCCCTGACGGCGGAGTTCTCGCACGATAGCCGAACCCACCATGCCTCTGTGGCCGGCAACGTAAATTTTCGAGTCTTTTTCCATAGTGCTATACTAACTTATTCTTTCCTTTTTTCTATCTATTACTCTTTTCTTCTGATTTTGATGCGTATGATATTGTCATCTTCGGGTATCCGGTCTACGACGAGCGCAAGATGGCCGCCACCTCCTGCTCCAAGCATCTTCCATGCCAGGGCATGATTGCGCCAGCGATTGATGTATTCCTCAACTCCTGGCTGCATCATAGCGGGGAACATTGAAATCTGTGCTTCAAACGAATCGCGGAATGCTGCGGCAAAATCCTGGAGGTCACAACGCATCACAGCGTCCCAGCACCGGTCGGCAGCATCAGTAAGACGACGTACCTTTGTGGGTGTGATATCCTTGCCTTCCACTACCGAACAGCCAGGGCGTCGCGGGAACATCGGAATCAACACAATGTGGTTTTCAAGCCATGACAACACATTTTCATCATGACAAGATTCAATTTTTGAAGGCCAATAATGTCCGTCATAATAGTGGCGGTTGAGTCCGGACATACATATTCCTATCGCATCCTGAGCACCTGAGATGTGCCCTTTGTTTTCGGGGTCATTCTCGAAGCAGAAAAGAAGGCGTGCGAGCATCTCTTCATTGTAATTCGGGAGCTCGTAAGGCCATATTTTTTTTGCAGCGTTACGTGTTGATGTCGACATTCCACCACGCTCCATAAACTCTACTGTGGGTTCAATCGACATGGTCAACGCCCATCCTGCTCCATATTCAGAAACATATGGCTGGTCTATCCATGTGCCGGCAATATCTACACGATATGGCAGATGTGACTTCACACCTTTGCGCAGGGATGTGGTAGACCTTGCTTCCAGTCCGGCATCAGGTACTCGTTCAAGCTCCACATATTCGATGCCTCTCTCTTGACAGAGATTACGTTTGAGTTCAGATCCGCCATCGGAATTGACTACAAAAACATCAGGTTTTACACGGTCAAGTGTCTCGAGGAAATCAAGCATGCCGCTGCCTGAATTAATATATGCATCAGTCACATAACGGATAGATTTCACCATATATAAGCGCTCCTTTTCAGAGTACACCGTCTTGCGGTTTTTGAGGCCTTCGATTGTCTTGTCAGATCCAATGCCTACATAAAGATCACCGTAGCGTGAGGCCTCTTTGAAAAAAGCCACATGGCCGGAGTGAAGCATGTCGTAGCATCCCGATACGAATACTTTCTTTTTATTATCTGTCTGCATAAATAAGAGATTTCTTGCGTGAATATACTATAGCTGAAGCGTAAACGAGTATCACTACAAAACATAGCAGTGATACAATAAATGATGTGGAGATACCGGCCATATCCGATATCCATGCCTGGAGCGGAGTGAGCAATGCTCCTCCGAGTATTGCCATGATAAGACCTGAGGCTGCAATCTTGTTATCAGCCGGAGGCATGCCTTCAAGGGCTATGCCGTATATGGTCGGGAACATCAACGACATTGTCGCAGAAATACCGACAAGGGCGATAACCGAAGATATGCCGGAAAGCATTATCACACCTCCGGTAAGGATAATAGCCATAACCGAGGCATACATAAGGAGTTTTACCGGCGCCACATATTTCATAAGCCACGTAAATACGAAGCGGAATAGTGTGAATGATAATATAGAGTAAAGGAAATACATTGAGGCATCCTTCTCCAAACAATCAAGTTCGGCCATGACATAACGGATAGTAAATGACCATACGCATGTCTGTACGCCAACATAGAAAAACTGAGCCACAACACCAAAACGATATGGCCGGTTGTTCCAAAGACGCCGTATCGTATCGCATACCGGCGCTGTCTCCGATTCATCCTTGAATTTTGGCATCCTGACAATAAGGATTACCCCCAACAGTATAAGCAATGCACATCCGATAAGCATGTATGTGCCTGATATGGCTGATAGTTCGTGGCTTTGAATCTCTATCAGCTGAGCGGCAGACATGTCGCCACGCTCGGCTGCATCGGCTGCATTTAACTCCGATAATATGAAATGGCGGCTCACGAGTATGCCGCATACGGCACCCACCGGGTTGAACGTCTGGGCGATATTAAGACGTCGGGTAGCGTTGTCACGACTGCCCATTGAAAGTATATACGGATTTGCTGTAGTCTCAAGCACGGCACATCCGCATGCCATCACATAAATTGCAAAAAGGAATGCCGGATAACTCGCAGCCACACCGGCAGGATAAAAGAGCATAGTACCACATGCATATAGCAGTAGCCCCAGAATGATACCCGATTTAAATGAATATTTACGGATAAACATAGCCGCCGGGAAAGCTACACAAGCATATGCTCCGAAAAAAGCGAACTGCACCATAGAGGTCTGCAAATCGCTCATCGACATAATACGCCGAAATGCTGCAAGCAGCGTGTCGTTCATGTTATTGGCCAGGCCCCAGGCGAGGAAAAGAGTGGAGACAAGGAGGAAAGGTACGCCTATGCGTATTACATCATTGGATTTTGCCATTATTTCAATCTTTTATAAGAGAGAGGAATTCTTGTCGAAGAGCCGTATCCTCGGCAAACACGCCATCATAGTCAATGGTTGTGGTAGAACTGTCCTGTTTCTCGACACCACGCATTTTCATGCAGAGGTGTTCGGCTCGACATACTACAATAACTCCTTTGGCACCGAGCGTTTTGCTGATAACTTTGGTGACTTCTGCAGTAAGACGCTCCTGCACCTGAAGGCGACGTGCATATACATTGACCACTCTCGCAAGTTTAGAAAGCCCTATCATATTGCCATCGGGGATATAGCCAACTGATATTTTTCCAAAAAACGGGAGTATATGATGCTCGCAGAAGGAATAAAACTCTATATCACGTACAATAATCATACGCGAGCCGGCATACTCAAATATTGCCTGATTCATAATCGAAGAGGCATCCTGACGGTATCCCTGAGTAGCATAATATAGAGCCTTTGCAGCTCTGAGAGGAGTTTTTCTAAGCCCCTCGCGATCGGGGTTCTCCCCTATCAGTTCTATAATAGCCCGATAATGACGGGCCAGTTCTTCTATAACTATGTCCTGATTCTGCATAGTTTCTTGTGTCGTATTCATATGCAAAGGAGGCTATTCGCCTACAATTATTCTGTCGCGCACCACGCGTATCTCTCGGCTGTAACCCGGGAATGCCTCTTTGATTTCAGCAGCGGCCTTCTCAGCCTCGTCGTGAGTCCGGAAATTACCTATGCGTGTTCGCCAATAAGGAGCTTTGTATTCAACATACGAAGGGTATGCCTCAAAACGCGATACAACATTGCGCGCACGTGTGCGCGCCTCATTTTTTGCTGTACGTGGATTGTTGTCGGCGAATATCTGTATCCGGTATCCTCCGGTTCGACCATGAACTACCGCCGGAGACGTCTCCTGTTCTTTGGATACGTCGGCCCTCAGACGATTTTTTAGCGCATCTGGCATTTGGATAATGATGACACCTTCGGCCGCGATATGCTCTTCAATCACCGGACGCATTGATTCAGCCTCGGTGACAGTATCTGTAGTCTGCGCATGCATGCCGTTTGTCATTGTCATTGCTGCAATTGCCAAAGAGTATATTGGCAGAATGCGTATATGTAGGAATGAGCTCATGCTTTTCTTCATAATATTGCATTAACAACCGCAAAGTTAGTAAAAATAAATTACTTTGGTGCAGATATTTTCCATATTACTCAATTACGGTAAATATCTTATTAGCCTAAATATGACAGACTGAAATTAATATTCTTTTTTGAATATGCGGCAAGTCGTCATGACGGATATCCTCTTAGAGAATGTTTGAATTTCACTTTATGAAATCTTTAGAGGTCTTTCCGGACTGTTCCGAGATTGAATGAAATCTCAAAACATTCTCTGAAATCCTCTCTAAATCTTAACATAAGTCAAATCCAAGCATTTCTCTTAAGAAGCGTAGGTTCAACTCCGGGTTGCATGGCATTGGCAATAGGTGTAATAATCAGCTGATTATGGAGACTCTTACTTTTTTGCCTTTGAGTTTCTGTGAAGAAAGACGTTTTACCAGTTCCACAACCCCATCGACGGGCACAGCTGCAATGGCGCTGTGGTCGCGCACAACAATCCGGCCGACCTTCGTAGCATCCACTCCACCTTGTTTTATTATATAGCCGGCGATATCTCCGCGCGAAATCTTCTCTTTCTTACCTGCATTGAAATAAAGTGTGGCAGCAGAGGCGTGAATTGGATTGTCGGAGTGTCCGGTAGGCGAATACGACCTGTCAAATACGATATAATCAGGTATAGTGTCAGCTTCTGATGATAGTACATATATCGTTCCGGTAGCATCTACTCGTGCTGTACGGCCATTACGATGGGTCCATGTTTCCTGCGACAACGGCATATGATAATGCACTATGGCGCTTACTGAATCAATGTCAAGTCCACGGGCGCCAAGGTCGGTACTTACAAGTATTGGCGTTGAACCGTTATTAAGTAAGTCTACAGCTTTTTCTCTGTCATTCTGATCAAGTGCACCATGATATATACCAACCGGAAGTCCGGCATCATGCAGGTGCCGGTATACCCGATCGGCACTTTCACGGTGGTTTACAAATACTATTACACGTCCGTCAGGCAGTGAATGCAATAAGTCGGTAAGGGTCTCAAGTTTGTCGCGTGACGGACTCTCTACATCGACTATCTGCATACGTGAGCGTGGTGAGCCGGATTGGTTCAGATAGTCGATAGTTTCCATCTTGTCTAATTTCATAAACCCCGGGAGTTCATTCAGGCGAGTCGCTGAAGTAAGAATTGTACGGGCACGGTTAGGCATAGTGCGGATTATCTTCTTCATCTCGTCATGGAATCCAAGTTCAAGAGACTTGTCGTACTCGTCAAGCACTAATATCCGTGTAGTATATAAATCGATTTGCTTTCGTTCGATATGGTCAAGCAATCGCCCTGGAGTAGCTACAATAATATCGGGAACCGGAGTCAGAGAATTCTTTTCATCGAGCATCGAGTGTCCGCCATAAAGTGCGACAACCTTGTAGCCGACAGCCAGTTCACGCACTACACGATATATCTGCATTACAAGCTCTCGTGATGGGGCAATTATAACACCCTGCAACTTTGCAGAAGGTGCCTGCAATGACAGCAGCATTGCTGAAGTAAAGGCTATTGTCTTTCCGCTTCCGGTTGGTGACAAAATCATCACATCCGATGCGCGTGAAGTCATTGCCGCCTCTTGCATTGGGTTAAGAGAATCTATACCCATGCGCGTATGGATATTGTTTATTATTTCTTGAGATTTCATATTCTTAATATTGTTACGAGACAAATTTACATAAATACTAACATTAATCCATTTACATATGGCTACAAATTCAACAGTATAATTTGTGAAAATGTGTTTGCCGATATCTCATTTTTACTCAGATTATGTTAATGTGATGTTAAAAATGTATACTCCCATTAGTTTTTGCGGCTATGAAAGGATTTAGCCTTGCGGCTTAGTTGATATAGCCCACTCTGCTAATGAA
>NZ_JAIDKI010000179.1 GCF_029051885.1 Muribaculum sp. | reverse complement strand
CGAGTCGCAGCCCCGTGGGGTGTTTCTCAAAAGCGAGTGCAAAGTTAGACACTTTCTGCATTACCTCCAAATTTTACGACAAGAAATTTATGCTATAAAACATGCTTCTTAAACTACACTTCTATCCCTCAAACAAATAACATCTATACTTTAACTTTTGTTCACATATCATTATAAACGTCCATTCCGACACAAAAGATACAATGAGCAAAATAAACACATCACACGTTATATAAATAACGCTTTAGTACGTTATATTAATAGCAGATACCATCTGCCGAAAAAGCATAAAACTACTTTTATAAATTTCCAATAGCTAAAGATTACGCATAATGAAAGCCATATATATTTCCTCGGCCATACTGTTGAGCGCAATTACGGTGGCATGTAGCCACAAGCCTGCTGCCGATACATCCGACGACAATACGATTTCCAATTTCCAGATTGTACAAACGGTGAAAACAGCCACACGCAGTTATATATGTAAAGGAGCTAATGCCGTTTTTGCTGATTCCATGCCAATCTACAGCAAAGTACATCTGACAATCCAATGGCCGGAAGAATTAGGCGGATTCAACATCCAGCCTCTTAAGGACTCGATTATGTCGGCAATATATGAAAATCCAAAAACATCAATTGATGAGACGATACTTGCAGCTCTCGATTCCCCCGAAGGCAGTGACACATATATAATGGAAGAAATCGATTCCATACCATCGGCAGAACAGACAATGACACTTTACCGTGATAAAATTGTCTCGGCAATAACATTCAGCCCAAGCTATATCGTGTATCAGATAATGACATCCTCATACAATGGAGGCGCGCACGGCATGAGCGTATCACGTTTTATAAATTATGATTTCGATTCTACACGTGTAATCACACCTCAGCTTGCATTCAAACCCGGATGTGACGAAACCTTGTTGAAAGCAATCCAGGAACAGCTCATGGCAATGTGCCAGGTAAGGACACTCAGCGAACTTGACAATTACGGAATATTCTCAAACCAGATTTTTGTAAGTCCGGAGTTCTATCTTCAAGGTTACAATATAGTGTTCCACTACAACCCATACGACATCGCACCTTACTCGACAGGAAGCATCGATGTCCCAGTGCCGTATTATGCTATCCGCGACTGTCTCACCCCTGAAGTATTAAGCCTGCTGGCATCTACAGAGGTATGACACTCCCAAATCACCTTGTGAAACGCTTCAGAAGATTATAACTTGGTACTATGCCAAGCTCTCCGGCTTTACTGAGGTCGGCTACACCGGCCTCTTTATTGCCAAGTTTAAGATATATGTATCCACGGTTATAATACGCCTCGCCAAAATCAGGCTTAATATCAATAGCACTGGTATACGCACTCAAAGCAGATGTATAATCTCCCGCCTGGAGCAACATGTTCCCCTTATTATAATATGCTATAGCCATTCGGGGAGACAGTTCTATTACCTTGTCGAGGTCGGCCATCACTTCGGCAGCCACCATCTTTGATGTCTGTCCGGCCATCTCCGGTAGGATACCTTCGCGTTTTGTATCGCGCGACAGACGATCCATCTCTGCATTTTTCATACGTGCGTTAGCTCTAAGCATATAGGCAAGCGTAAAATCAGGAGCAAGAGCGATAGCCCTGTCAAGATCGGCCGTTGCCGAAGCGTAATTATGCAGAGTATAGTAGTCCATCGCACGCCCGAAATAATCTATAGCACGCGGACGATGTGTCTCCAGATACCCGTTGTAATACTCTATTGATGAAAAATGCTTCCCGATGGCTTCCTCATCCGACAACTGAGGCTCCCTGTTGGTTGTCATCAACAAAAATCGAAGAGCACGTGTAGAATTCAAGTCATCCACTTCCTTAATATAATAAGGAACCTCCTTGATTTCTGTAGTCGTGACATAATATGAAAGTGTGAACATCGGTTCGACCTCTATCGATAGATTCCTGTCCTGCACACGTCCCTTTATGCCCTCGGTTGCATATTCCTCTTTCACAGTAGCGTTATTGTCTACTGTCAACAGCGATGTAAAGCGAGCGGCCACCTGCTCCTGAGTCTCCTCTTTACCATGCTGTGGGCCACCGGCATCCGCATCAACCTCAGCACCCTCATCAGCCGGAACCGCCTGCCTCGACAGAGCCATAGCCTTGTTATAATCACGCTCGGCATTTGCACGCTCGCCCATCATACGATAGTTCTCACACCTCACAAAATATGCACCGGAAAAAGAAGGAAACTCAGCTATCACCTTGTCAAGGTCAGCATTTGATCCTGAATAATCAGCTATTTCCTTCGACAACAAAGCCCTGTTGTACATAGCCTTGTAATTATCCGGGTCAAGTGCAAGCACACGTGTGAAGTCTTCAATAGCCTTATTGTTGTCATTGACCTCTGCACGCAGCAGGCCACGATTGAACAATGCCGGCACACTCGACGGATCCAGCTGTATGGCATAGTCAAAGTCGGCCATCGCGCCGAAGTAGTCATCAAGCTGATACCGAAGAAACGCACGGTTTACGAAGTATCCCGCAAAATGAGGCTGAAGTTTTATAGCCTCATCCATATCACTTCTCGCACGAGCATAATCTTTTGCGGAATTTATTGCGATATCGGCACGCATCACGTAGGCGTTTACATTGTTCTTGTTCAATTCAAGCGCACGGTCTATGTCGGCGCTTGCTTTTGCCGTGTCGCCCATCGCAAGATAAAGTCGTGCTCGCCCCACAAGGCCGTTATCATATCGCGGATGATAGCGAAACAGTTCGTTGTACGTGGCTTCCGACTGTTTGTAGTCCTTCAGTTCCTCAAGAGCAAGAGCTTTATTGAGGAGCAGACCACGGCTTTCAGGCAATTGTTCAAGTGCACGGTTATAATCCTCCACAGCCTCCTTTAGTTTACCCTGATTTTGTCGCGCCACACCGCGCACCTCATAAGCTCCGGTTATAAACTGGTTATATGATATCGCGGTCGAAGCATCATCCTCTGCTCCGATATAATCCTCAAGCGAAATTTTCGCAATAGCACGATAAAAATATGGCTGAGCCAAATAAGGTTTGGCGGCTATCACCTGGTTGAAATACTGTATCGACAGCACATAATCCTCCAGATACAGAGAATTCTGACCGACGCGCATTACCTGGTCGGTATTAATCTGTCCATAGGTCTTGCCTCCTAATGAACATAATATTGAGAAAAACAGTATATACTTTAGATATTTCATTTTCATTGCGACAAAATGCGGTAATCCGGTCGTATGCCATATGCCGGCACAGTAAAACGGCGATACTGTTTCAGACCTCCATTTCTGTGTAAAGTTACGTGATAAAGTTAGAAAATGAGACAATTTAGATAAAAATAACAATTACATCATGTGTGAGAAACAAAAATTAGTGGTTGTCGGAGGCGGATTTGCCGGTATCTACCTTGTAAAACACATCGACCGGAGACTATACGATGTGGTACTTATCGACAGCAACAACTACCATAGTTTTCCACCCCTATTCTATCAGATTGCTTCGGCCGGCCTCGACCCGGCAAGCATAGCCTTCCCATTTCGCAGGGAGATGCGCAAACTTAATCCCCTGCCGTCATACCATTTTGGAGAGGTAAAAATCATCAATACCGATAAAAAGACTGTCACCACCCAATACGAGACTATCTCCTATGACCGCCTTGTTATCGCAGCCGGCACCCGCAACAACTTTTTCAGAATGGCCGACCTCGACAAATATGTCTTCACCATAAAACGCACATCCGAGGCACTGCGTTGCCGCAATGAGATTCTCGACCGCTTTGAGCGGGCCGCCATATGCCATGAAGCCGACCAACGCCGGCGCCTGCTCAGCTTCACGGTAATCGGAGGCGGACCTACAGGCGTTGAGATTGCCGGCGCTTTGGGAGAAATGAAGCGTTTTCTGTTAAAGAGGGAGTATCCGACAATAAATCCCGATGAAATGACAATCACACTGGCCGAAGGTTCTGACCGATTGTTGCAGACAATGAGCGAAAAGGCGTCGGCTTATGCACTCGAAGCCTTACGCCATCTTATGGTCGACGTACAACTCGGCCGACATATGAAAAGCTACCGCGACAATACTGTAACCTTTGCCGACGGAGAATCAATCTATTCTGAAATGGTTATATGGACAGCCGGAGTTACAGCCACAGCATTCAAGACTACCGGCAATCCATTCTCCATAGGCCACGGCGGACGCATACTTGTCGACGAATTCAACCGCGCCATAGGATTCGGCGACGATATAATGGCCATCGGTGATATTTCGCTGCACGCTACATCCGACAATCCTCGCGGATGTCCGCAACTGGCGCAGGTAGCCATACAGCAGGCCCGTACACTTGCCCGCAATCTCAACAGACGCTCATGGGATTACACATTCCATTACAAGGACAAAGGGTCGATGGCAACAATCGGTCGAGGCCGAGCCGTAGCCGACCTAAATCGGTTGCATCTGAAAGGGTGGCCGGCATGGATGGCATGGATGTTTGTGCATCTGATATCAATTCTCGGGATGCGCAACAAGGTTGCCGTACTCGTCAACTGGACCTGGGCCTACTTCACCTACCCAACCTCGCTGCGACTGCTCATACATCCCGAACGATACCCGCTGCGCCACCGATGGGGAGAATCCTGAAAGCCGTGCATGCACCATGCATATTATTGATGATATAAACGCTAATCGGCTATAATGTCGCTCTTTCCCGACATATAAGGAAGTATACGCCGCATTGCCATAGCTGCAACCAGCAATGTGGCACCACCGGCCAGTGTATAAGCCGCAACACGATTCTCCATACCGAAGAACTGCTCGCCTATAAACATAAACGACGTAATGACATATGTCATGCAAACGGCCGGTATCATGGCAATTACATAATTCCTCCCTCTCGACGCAAGCCATACCACAATACTCCACAGCACTATCGTGCCGAGTGTCTGGTTGGCCCAGGCGAAGTAACGCCACAGCACACCGAAATCCACCAACGTGATGCCGAAGCCTATGGCAAACAATGGCAGACATATCATAAAGCGCCTGACAAGAGGTCGCTGGTCGATATTGAATATGTCGGCTATCATCAGACGTGCCGAGCGAAAAGCCGTATCACCCGAGGTAATAGGAGCAGCCACCACACCGAGCATAGCGAGCACGCTGCCCACAGCGCCAAGAGTGCCATGCGAAATCATATCTACCGCCCATGCCGGATTATTGCCGTTTTCTGCCATAATCCTGCTCAGAGAGCCTGCTCCACCAAAGAAAGCCATCGCCACGGCAGCCCATATGAGAGCAATTATGCTTTCTGAAATCATGGCTCCGTAAAACACCATACGGCACTCCTTTTCGTTACCTACACATCGTGCCATCATCGGCGACTGCGTGGCATGGAATCCGGAAATTGCTCCGCAAGCAATCGTAATAAACATAGCCGGGATAATCGGTAAAGCATGCGGGTCAAGCTGATAATTGTGGAATGTAGTCATCTCCGGTATCGTATAGTCCCCGACAATAAGGGCGCCGAGCAAACCGAGAGCCATAATTATAAGCGCGGCGCCGAATATTGGATACAACTTGCCTATAACCTTATCGACCGGCAACATTGTAGCCACTATATAATACACAAGTATGATACCGACCCACCACGTCTGAGGAACTGAAGGTACAAGAGTTCCTAACAGCTGGGCAGGACTAAGCAGAAACACCGCACCGACCAGCACCATCAGAAATATCGAGAACACACGCACAAAATCCCTGACGCCGAGTCCGAGATATTTCCCTATGATTTCCGGCAGACTGCGTCCATCACCCCTTACAATCATCATCCCCGACATATAGTCGTGCATCGCACCGAAAAATATACCCCCGAGAGTAATCCATATGAAAGCAACAGGACCGAAACATGCACCAAGTATAGCACCGAATATAGGTCCTGTCCCTGCGATATTGAGCAACTGAATCAGAAATGTACGCCAGCGGGGCATATGTATATAGTCCACACCGTCGGCCATTCGTGTGGCCGGAGTCGGCTTCTCACTATCAACACCTGCCTGTCGGTCAAGATACTTTCCATAAACAAAATACGCTCCAATCAACGCTGACAGACACAAAAGAAATGTAATCATTGAAATATTCTATTATCCTTTACAATATGCATGATACTATAAATTACATATGGAGATGCGACATAATGCCTCTGCCAAGTGCCGCATCTCCATATGTAAGAGCATATTAATTCATGCTCCCAATTATCTCATCGCCTCGACCTCATCGGTTGTCAGCGGTATTTTCTTGCCAAGACGACGGGCACCGGTGTCGGTAATGAGGAAATCCTCCTCGTTGCGCACACCGCCCCAGTCGCGCCATTTCTCTACCTCTGCGTAGACTATCTGGTCGGCAAAACGGCCCTCTTTCCTCCAGAGGTCGATAAGTTCGGGGATAAAATACACTCCCGGCTCGATGGTATGCACCATACCCGGCTCAAGCGGACGGGCCAGACGCAGCGACTTGCGGCCAAACTGTGTCGACTTTGGCTTCCCATCGTATCCTACCCATACCTCTCCAAGATTTTCCATATCATGGTCATCGAGCCCCATCAGATGCCCGAGGCCTGTCTGGAAAAACAGCGCATACGCACCGCTTTCCACGGCATCCTGCGCCGAGCAACTAAGCATACCGAGATCCTTCATACCCTGTGCGACCACCTCGGCTGCACGGTTGTGGACATCGATAAACGGCACTCCCGGACGCAACATCTCAACCGCAGCCTGATGTGCGGCCACCTGCACGTCGTATACCGCCTTCTGACGCGGAGTAAATGTACGGTCGGCGGGGATGGTCGAAGTCATGTCGCCGGCATAACCCATCTGAGTCTCGGCTCCTGCATCAACCAGCACCATATCGCCGGACTTTATCAGATTGCCATGGTACGGATTATGAAGAGTCTGTCCGTTGATGGTGCATATGGTATTGAACGACAGAGTGCAGTTGTTGGCGGCAGCCACCCTTTCAAGAGCAGCCATCACCTCATACTCGTACATGCCCGGACGAACACAGCGTATCGCCTCGATATGCATGTCGGCAGTCACATTGCACGCGCGCTCGATTTCCTCAATCTCCTCCGCGCTCTTGTGGTTGCGCTGATCTACAATAGCACGTATCAGTTCTACCGACGCCTTGTGCTCACCTGGCTTCAGGTCGAGCAGACGCCACAGCTTGAGCGTATGCTCCGCACGATATTCCGGCAAGGTATGTATCTGCCTGCCACCCTTGCGGGCCTCGTCGAGCACTCCGCGCAGACTGTCGGAAGTCATCACATGCTCCACTCCCACATTATGAGCCTTCTCATGGAGAGTGGGCTGAGTTCCCATCCACACGATATGGTCAATCGAGAGCTCATCGCCGAAAAGTATCGACTCTCCGCTGTCGGCATCGATTACCGCATTCAGCCCGGCATAAGGTAGTCCGAAATAGTACAGGAATGTCGAGTCCTGACGGTAAGGATATGGCGCATCCTCGAAATTGCGGCCCGACTCGTCGTTACCGAGCAGCAGTATAAGGCCTCCGCCTACCTTTTCGGCAAGTTGGCGGCGCCGTTCCGTATATGTTTCTTTGCTGAACATTATTATTTATATATTACTTTTACTGAATTTGCACTAACTATGCAAAGATAATAAAAAACGGGGCATGACTGCCCCGTTTTTTATGTAATAAGTAAGACCCCGTTCCCCAATATTTGTTAACGCTGGGGCGGTCAAGCGTCGTGCAGATGTGTTCGCGCAGTGAGGGAGC
>NZ_JAIDKI010000178.1 GCF_029051885.1 Muribaculum sp. | reverse complement strand
GTTTTGGACTGTTCTTACTGACGGGATGTAACTCTTCCGGATGTACCGATAATAAGAGTTCCATACCGTTGGCCGGATTCTATTCGTACACAACGTTGTCTTCGATTTCCGTAAACAAGATATCGCTGGGGGGAGTAGATGCTCCTGACGATTCCTTGATTATTAATAATTCGTCGGCATCAGAGGTGTATCTGCCATTTCGTGCCGAATACGATGAGACTCAGTTTTACATACATTATCATTCAAGAGGTATTGACGATCCTGCGTTCAACGATACCTTGACATTCCGTTATGACCGTCTTCCATATTTCGCGTCGGAGGAATGTGGTGCAATGTATAAATATGAGATTAAGGAATTCTCTACTACTTATCATCTCATTGATTCCATCGCATTGCTCGACACTAATATAACCAATGCCGACCGTGAGACAATAAGGATATTCTTCCGGACATATACTGAGCCGCCGGAGGAAGATTCCGATGACTCCTCCGATGATACTGATGATTCCGGGAATGCGGATGATTCTGTTGATTCAGAAAATAGAAATATGCTATGAGCAGTATACGCCACATATTGATACTTATGTGTGCTATGTTTGCCGTAACGGCCATGGCACAACGTCGTATCACGCCTGTAGCCAATCCGGAAAATAAACGTCCGGAGACTGAGATTCCTGCGGTAAAAGAAGTAAAACCGGGAGAAACACCTCAGCGTCCGGCCAGTGTGATTGAAACACGCGACATTGAGGGGCGTGTGGTCCTTGTCGATACCATATCAGGAGTGGAATATCACGACACCATAACTGTCAAAGATCCTCCGACAGTTTATCCGCGATTCACAGCAGTATCTGTCGGAGTAAATGTCTGGGACGCTCTTGCGCGTCTTACAGGCCAACAATATGGAGTAGGGGGTGTCTGGGCCGAACTCAGTATACATAACTGGTTTAAACCAATGGTTGAGTTTGGTCTCGGTATGGCCGACTATATGCCGAAAGATGAGAGTTACCGTTACAAATCAGGTATGGCTCCATACTTCAAAATAGGTCTTAACTACAATTTCCTGTATAATTCGACTCCCGATTATTCGGTATACCTTGGCCTTCGTTATGGTATCTCTTCTTTCAGCTATAGAGTTGAGGACGTTACTGCTGTAAATGGCTATTGGGACGAATCAACGTCATTGAATGTGCCTTCACAGCATGCTACTGCAGGCTATTTTGAGTTTCTTTTCGGCTTACGTGTGCAGATATGGCGTAATATATCCCTTGGCTGGGAATTGCGTGTGCATAAATTACTGCATCAGGGAGCGCATCCTTATGGAGATCCATGGTATATACCTGGATTTGGTACCGAAGGGTCACTTTTTTCAGGAGCATTTTCAGTGAGTTATACTCTGCCGTTGCAACGCGGGGCAAAGAAAACTGTGCTGCCGGAGATGGAAAATTGAAGTATATGATGGCAAAATGTTGGAATTCTGCGCGGGATTTCATATTTTTGCACGCAATGTCTTAATATAAATAGAAAAATAACAACATAAACAATAGCAAATGATGGAACATATCTCAGACCGTGTAAATGCGTTGGCGCCTTCACAGACACTTGCCATGTCGCAGAAAAGTCAGGAACTGAAGGCCCGGGGCGTGGATGTAATCAACCTTTCTGTAGGAGAACCGGATTTTAATACTCCCGACCATATCAAGACTGCTGCCGTCAAGGCTATTGATGATAATTTCTCGTTTTATACTCCGGTTCCGGGATATATGTCATTGCGTAAGGCAATTTCAGAAACACTGAAAAAAGAGAATGGCATTGACTTCGCTCCGGAACAGATTGTTGTCAGCGGTGGTGCAAAACAGTCGCTGTGCAACGTTGTGCTTGCAGTAGTAAATCCTGGCGACGAAGTGGTAATCCCGACTCCTGCATGGGTAAGCTATGTGGAGATGGTCAACCTTGCCGGAGGAAAGAGCGTCGAGGTTCCTGCCACCATTGAGAATGATTTCAAGATTACTCCGGAACAGTTGCGCTCAGCGTTAACTCCCCGGACACGTCTGATAATGTTCAATTCCCCGAGCAATCCTACAGGAAGTGTGTATAGCCGTGAGGAGCTCAAGGCTCTTGTCGATGTCCTTGCAGATTATCCTGATGTACTGGTGCTGTCGGATGAGATTTACGAACATATCAACTTTACTGGCTCGTTTACCTCTATGGCCTCGTTTGAGGCGATTGCCGACCGTACCGCGATTGTCAACGGTGTGTCAAAAGCATATGCGATGACCGGATGGCGTATAGGATTTCTTGCAGCTCCGCTGTGGCTTGCAAAGGCAACGTCTAAATTGCAGAGTCAGTATACATCAGGTGCATGTTCTATTGCCCAGAAGGCCGCAGAGGCTGCATATACCGGACCGCAACAGTGTGTGGAGGATATGCGCAAGGCGTTTGAGCGCCGTCGCGATCTCATTGTCGGACTCGCACGTACAATCCCCGGATGGAAAGTCAACGAACCTCAGGGTGCGTTCTATCTTTTCCCGGAAGTCTCAAGCTATTTTGGCAAACGTAACGGTGATTATGTCATCAATAACGATTCGGATCTTGCTATGTATCTGCTTCAGGAAGCACACGTGGCTACTGTTGCGGGGTCTGCGTTCTGTGCGCCCGGGTATATCCGCATGAGCTATGCTACATCCGACGACAATATCCGAGAAGCAATGGAGCGCATAAAAAGCGCGCTTGCCCTTTTGGTATAGCAGATTGCCGGCATTGACAGGTGTCGTATAGTGACAATCCTACTTATCCATTACCTAACTGATAAATATATAAGTTTATAACAATGTCAGAATCCACTTCGGTAGTAATCATCCCTACGTATAACGAGTGTGAGAACGCCGCAGCAATAATCGAGGCCGTGCTTTCATTGGCAATTCCGATGGATGTGCTTGTGGTTGATGACGGCTCGCCCGATGGTACTGCCGCCATTGTGAAGAGCAAGCAGGCTGAGCATCCGGGACGCGTTCATTTGATTGAGCGTTCCGGTAAACTCGGACTTGGCACAGCATATATTACCGGATTCCGATGGGCTCTTGAACATGGTTATGAATATATATTTGAGATGGATGCGGACTTTTCGCATAATCCTCTTGACCTGGAAAAGTTGCATGCCGCTTGCTCGAATGGTGCGGATGTTGCTGTAGGATCGCGATATGTTACCGGGGTTAATGTGGTAAATTGGCCTATGAGCCGAGTGCTGATGTCGTATTTCGCCTCGAAATATGTCCGTCTGATTACAGGTATGCCGGTACATGACACAACTGCCGGATTTGTATGTTATCGGAGGCGTGTGCTTGAGGCTATGGAACTTGACAAAATACGTTTCAAGGGGTATGCATTCCAGATTGAAATGAAATTTACCGCCAGGCAGATGGGTTTTCATATCGAAGAAGTGCCTATAATATTCGTGAATCGAGTACTTGGTACGAGCAAGATGAGTTCTGGAATATTCTCTGAGGCTATGTTTGGTGTGATTCGCCTTAAAGTTGACAGTTGGTTCAAAAAATATCCTGGAAAATGAGTGATACAATAATATATAATGGAACTATAATAAACGAAGGTCATAGTTTCAAAGGGTATCTGATTTTCGATAATCATGGAATAATACGCAAAGTATGCCATGGTATCCCTGCTGATGAACTTATTGCAGGCTGCAATGACTCGTTTGATGCCGATGGATGTGTTGTAATACCCGGTGTTATTGATGACCAGGTACACTTTCGCGATCCTGGGCTGACTCATAAGGGGGATATCGCCACTGAATCGCAGGCCGCCGCCGCCGGAGGTGTCACCTCTTTTATGGATATGCCAAATACGAAACCACCCACAGTCACTGCTGATGCATTGCAGGACAAACTGATGCGTGGTCGGGAAGTGTCGGCGGTGAATTATGCATTTTTCATTGGAGCTACAAACGACAATCTGCATACTCTCCTGAATACGGATTTTACCAGATGTCCAGGTGTGAAACTGTTTCTTGGCTCATCGACAGGCAATATGCTTGTGGATAACCGGAAGGCTCTCAACAGGATTTTTGCGCGGGTTCCGGCTGTTATTGCCGTACATTCTGAGGATGAAGCTACCATATGCGCTAATCGTGAACGTATTTCTGCCGAGCATCCGGAGGGCGTTCCTGTTGCTCTTCACCCGGAAATCCGCTCACGGGAGGCTTGTATACTCAGCACTCAGAATGCCATAAGACGAGCACGAAAATACGGGAGTCGTCTACATGTGCTACATGTGAGTACGGCAGAGGAGGCCACGATGT
>NZ_JAIDKI010000177.1 GCF_029051885.1 Muribaculum sp. | reverse complement strand
CTCCTTCGTCACATATCGAAAATCGTCTCAAGCTATACGACCCTGGCGGCAACATTTATTATTAAACAAGCTCTAAGTTAAATTATCAGCTCTACTCAGCCGAAAATGCTTTTTTCAGGGCCTCGTAAAGCAACTCGCCCTGCACACTGTAGCCTTTTGCGGAATTATGGATGCGGTCGCGGGCCATCATGCCGTCAGAAATCCACTTTGCCGACGCACCTGCGCCTCCGGCCACTTCATAGAAATCATAGGTAGGTATGCCGTGGTCACGCCCGTAACGCAGTATCACCTCACGCATTGCGGATACCCTCGGATTGACAGCATAAGAGCGCACACGCCTGCGGCGCCCTTTCCTTCTCACCAGGGTAGAACGCTGACATTCCATCGGGGTGGTAAGGAGAATCTGTGCGCCGGGACATTCCTGCTGAAGGCCCCTTACCATCACTCCGATGGAACTGTACATCTCATCGGCGGTCATGCGGCTGAATGCCTCGTTGGCGCCAAGACTTATCACAATCAGAGATGGCTCCAGAAGAGCGACACCTGAGCCAAATCCATCTATGCTATTGTAGCTGCTATAGGCTGCTCCATTGTTTCCGATGACATGGTAAAGCAGACCGCCCGGTGTCTCACGTTCGAGCGACATACCGTAAACAGCCTCATCGGCAGGGAGCTTGATGTCAAGACCGACAATAGATACCGGCTTGGGAAGTGTGACTACCGACACGAGAGAATCGCCCCTTATAGCATCGGCCACGAAGGGTACGGAGGGCTCGATTTCAGGACGGGCACTGTGAAAGAGTCGTACACGGTCAAACAACTGCGGAGTATCGGTACGCGACAGTGTGGACACCTCCACCGAGCCTTTTCCCGACATCGGCGTGGCCGAAACACCGGTAAATCCCATACGGGTAGCCCACGGGCGCTTCATGAGTTTTGACGCCACCCACACACCATCGACTCCCTTAAGCGCATAGTCTCTCGGCTCGTTTGTGCCGGCCATCTTCAATGGAGTCACCAGTCCGCGTCCGGCATCGCCATATACCGACTGCAACCGACGCCGCACAACAGAAGTCGCCATGTCGGCCTGCAGATGTGAATCGCCTATATGCACTATACTGACACGTGAGGAGTCGGCATGGGCAAGCCTGTGCCTCAGCACGCTCCAGTCAGCACCATTCATGCGTATGGTATCGGCATCTTCTTTTATGAATGAAGGTATCTCGATTTTCTCTTCATCGGCGGCCGATGGCTGATAGTCGACCTCGGGATTGATACGGATATCCGCATCATCGTCGTCGGAGACAGCCGGTGAAGACTGCTGTGCGGCTCCCGGCAAATACAGGACCGAGACTGCAATAGCCACACATAATATATATCTAAGGATTGAGTGCATTTCTAAGTGATTTTACAAATTCAGAGGCAAGCACCGCACCTCCATGATGATTGAGGTGGATATAGTCCTTGTTGGCACGTGGTGGCGAAGCACCGGCCCACGATACAATTGCTCCGTCGCCACCCATGGCCTCTCGTGTGTCCCAGAACAGAATGCCGGTAGAGCGCGCTACCTGGCGCTGTGCATCCACCATATAGGCAGCCGACGACATCGAGCGTACATCGGCACCACGTTTTTGTCCGCGGTCGCCGATACCCATCAGCATCACCACGGCCTGCGGATAACACATCCTTATGTGCTCTACGACCTTAGTCATAAGTTTTCCATAGGAAGTATAATCTGTCTGTCCGGCCGACATGGCGTTGATACCGAATTCAAGCACGATAAAGTCGTAGCCCAGGCCGGCATCGGTGAGCCCGCGGCACACCTCGGGAGAAATATCGCGAAGCGTAACCCCTGAGAAGCCGCGCGATGACATGCAATCGACCGCTATGCCGCAATATGAGTCAAGCCATACGCCAAGCGCAGTGATATCACTGCCGGAGGGTACACTGACCTCAAACGACCTGACCGTCGCACTGTCGACACTGAGTGTGCGGATACTTTCTGACGCATCTACTGTATGTGTCTCCCATGGGCCGCCGTTTGACCGCAGTCTTACCGTACCGCCCGATGGAGCCCAGAATGCCACCGTAGAACGCGACCATGCCGACGCATTGGCCACCTTTTTCACGCCCGAATAGCTTGCCGTGGCAACCTCACCGGCTTTCGCCACAGAATACTGCTCGCTAAGCCAGGCATAACGGCGCTTGAATCCTTTGCGGCCTGCGACATGCACATTCCATCCGCTGCCGCTCTGGCGTACTGAGCGACGGAAGCCGGGGAATTCGCTATACATGTTGACATACCCTACTCCACTGCCGCCATAGCTGTCCTGGAGCTGCGAACGCACATCCTGTGTGAATATATCACCCTCGATATAAGAGTCGCCGACGAAAGCAACCCTTACACAACGCTCGCGACTGCGGGAAAACGCATTGCGCAGGCGCGATATTCCGGCGCCGTCAGGTGTATAATCCTCGATCGCTACATAGCCGTCGCGCCGCGGGTCAATAGGCTGAGGTAGCACAGCGGGCACCGGAACATTTCCCGGGACTTGCACCGCGGCAGTATCGGCCTCGGGCAAAACCGAATCGACATACTCATCGTCGCGTATGGTCAGAGTGTAAGGATTGGATGACGCGGCGCGCTCCTCGGCTTCAAGTTCACGCTGCATGGCAGTAAGAGCACTGTCGACAGGGGCTTCATCGGCCATGACATCGCCCATGTCAGTACGATGCTGCTCCGACAGTATGTCGTCGATTAATGAGAAATCGCGCAAAACACCGCCCGATAGCCTGCCGAGAGGCAACTGGGATACAAGAAAAACAATAAAGAGAGAGACCAGTAATATATAAGAGGCTTTGCCAGGATCTTGAGAGTGTTTCATAGGCCGGATTCAGATATGCCAGACGAAGTGTTAACGGTATGAGCCGAGATACACCTGCGGAGAACCGCACTTTTAGCTTCGGTCTCAAGCCATTCATCAGATGGTTGCGACAATGATGTGATGCCTCCGCCGGCATACAGGCAGTACCCTCCTCCGGGATTGAAGTTCATACTGCGCAAATTGACAAACGCACGAATGCCTGACGGAGAATTCACGCCTACGTATCCGCCATAAAGACTGCGGGGCCCTTCAAGCGCGGAAATCATATCGAGGGCCTCGGCACGCGGAAATCCGGAAAGCGCAGGCGTGGGACTTAATGCATTGAGAAGGGGGACAACCGGGCCGGAATAGTGTGCGGTAATGCGATGACACAAATGGCGTATAGAGCCAAAACGCACATCTTCGGCATCTGACACAGTGGCTTTTATACCGAACGACTCGAAAACATCAAGAATGAAACGCGTCACATAGTCATGCTCCTCTATATTTTTATCATCCCACTGCGAGGTAGTGTCGCGCAAAGTACCGGCGAGCGCCATTGTAGTAATCGTGGAACTGCCGGAATCGCGACGAATCAAGAGCTCGGGACTGGCACCAAGCCAACATCCCGTCTCAGGAGCGGAAAACATAAACCTGAATGTGTCGGGAAAAGCGCCAAAATAGTCGAAAGCCATCGAAGGCCAGTCGACGATAGCTGATGCATCGGATATGCGGCGCGCATACACAGTCTTACCGCCCGCCTGCGACGTATGATGTGCGGCAATAGCGGCAACACATTCCTCGTATGAGCCAATTTCTGTAGATGCCGGCAATGATATGTCGCCGACGATGCCGGCTGCCGCCCTCTTATCCGTATTATTGCAAGGGGTAAGAAGGCGCGGCGCCTCTCCATCGCTGATAAACGGAGCATAGAAAAAACCATAGTCATGCTCCTCATCGACAAGAGCGTTGCCGGTGACACCTTCAAAGAAGCAGTAAGGCTCATCGGTTCCGGGGAATGCATACAGAGCCATCGGAACACGGCGGCGCAATGCGCTGCCTACCGATTCTTTAAGAGAGTCAGACATTGGGCGTTGCAATCAATTCGAAAGGAAGAGCCTCGTTCACAGTAACATTGACAAATTCACCAGGATGCAGTGTACATGTCTTTTTGACAAGCACCTCGGGATCGACTTCGGGCGAATCCCACTCCGTGCGGCCTATGTAGTAGTCGGCATCTTCCCTATCGATGACTACGCGGAGTGTACTGCCGACTTTAGAGGCATTGCTCTGATAGGCAATCTCTTCCTGGATTGCCATGAGCCTTGACAGTCGCTCCTCCTTGACCTCGGGAGGTATTGAATCCCGGAAATTGCGGGCCGCGTATGTGTCATCCTCCTCGCAATAGGCGAATGCTCCCATGCGCTCAAACCGCTGCTCTCTGACAAAATCAAGCAGTTCCTCGAATTCGGCCTCACCTTCTCCCGGGAAACCGACCATAAGAGTAGTACGTATATGTATGCCGGGCACACAGCGACGCAACTCGTCGAGGAGCTGTCGGGTAGTCTTGCCATCTATATGCCGTCGCATATTGGCAAGCACATTGTCACTGATGTGCTGTAGTGCGATATCAAGATAACTGCATACATTCTTACGGCGGGCCATCACGTCGGCTATCTCCATCGGGAACTGTGCCGGATAGGCATAATGGAGCCTTATCCACTCCACCCCAGGGATATCGGCCATGCGGTCAATCAGCCGGGGAAGAGCCATGTGCCCGTCAGGGAAATCGGTTCCATAGCTCGAGAGGTCCTGGGCGATTATATTGAACTCCTTGACGCCGCGGGCCACAAGTTCGCTGACCTCGGCGAGTATCTCGTCGACAGGGCGCGACTTGAACCTGCCTGTAATCAACGGAATGGCGCAAAACGCACAGAAGCGGTTGCAGCCTTCGGCTATCTTTATGTAGGCATGATGGGAGGGTGTGGTGATAATGCGGTCGTAGCTGGAGGCTGCCGGGCGCTCGCCGTTAAGACGGGTAATCACACCGGCCCAGTCAAACTTGCCGAACCACTCATCGACCTCAGGAATCTCGGTCCGCAACTCGTCGCGGTAACGCTCCGACAGGCATCCCATAACGTATAGCTTCCGGAGCTGTCCCTCCGACTTGGCCTGCACATATTCGAGAATAGTGTTGACCGATTCTTCTTTGGCGTCGCCGATAAAACCGCATGTATTGATTACCACAACGGGAGCCGGGGCGCTCCCTTCCGGCGGGTCGTGACGCGGTGTGAAACCATTGCGGCGCAACATTGCCAGCAGCCGCTCGGAATCGACAAGATTCTTGGAGCAACCGAGCGTCACTACATCAATTCTGTTTTTTGCAGATGTCATTTCTTACACCGTGGTGAAATGGACTTTTCTCATTAATGGATACATGCCGTATGTCATCATCCGGCATTTCCGAAGAGAGACTCTACGAATTCTTTCTTATGGAAAACCTGAAGGTCGTCAATGCCCTCTCCAAGACCTATATATTTAACAGGGATACGGAACTGGTCGCTGATGCCGATTACCACACCGCCCTTGGCTGTGCCGTCGAGCTTGGTTATGGCCAACTCATTTACCGATGTAGCTGCTACAAACTGGCGCGCCTGTTCAAATGCGTTCTGTCCGGTAGAGCCATCAAGCACAAGGAGCACTTCGTGGGGTGCGTCGGGCACAACCTTCTGCATCACATTGCGTATCTTGGTAAGCTCGTCCATCAGACCTTTCTTATTGTGAAGACGGCCTGCGGTGTCGATTATCACGACATTGGCCCCTGTGGCTTTGGCGCTCTGCAGGGTGTCGTAGGCCACAGATGCCGGGTCGCTGCCAAGTTTCTGCTTGATGACCGGCACACCTGCACGCTCTCCCCATACATCAAGCTGCTCGATGGCGGCGGCGCGGAATGTGTCGGCGGCGCCGAGCACCACCTTGTTGCCGGCTTTCTTGAACTGCGAGGCAAGTTTGCCGATAGTAGTGGTCTTACCCACACCGTTTACACCGACTACCATTATCACATGGGGCTGGTGGTCGGCCGGGACAGTAAAGTCGGGCAGCGACGATTCGTTGTTATTTTCTGCAAGAAGGTCGGTGATTTCCTCACAAAGGAGCGCATTCAGCTCCGACGAGTTGACATATTTGTCGCGGGCTACACGCTTTTCGATACGCTCGATAATCTTAAGCGTGGTCTCCACACCGACGTCGGATGTTATGAACACCTCTTCGAGATTGTCGAGAATCTCGTCGTCGATTTTAGATTTGCCGGCGATGGCACGTGCCAGCTTTGAGAACACCCCCTGCTTGGTGCGTTCAAGCCCTTTGTCGAGAGTCTCCTTTTTCTCTTTTGAGAAGAAATTGAAAAAGCCCATCTATATCTTGTATAAATTATTTATGCAAAGTTAATGCTTTCCGCATTCATAGGCAATAAAATGCCCATACATATTAACAGCCCCGGAGGCTATTGCCTTCGGGGCTGTCATCTTAGTGGCGGGAGCAGGACTCGAACCTGCGACCTTTGGGTTATGAGCCCAACGAGCTACCACTGCTCCATCCCGCGATATTTCTGTTTTGCGAGTGCAAAGTTAGCGTGTTTTTACATTCGCTGCAAATTTATCAGAGTGAAAAAATGTTAATTTTCAACACCCACACATGAAACACCTTGGTATTCTTTAAATTAAGTTCAACATGCCATTTTACATCCTCCACAAACAGAACAATGACGCGAGCAAATCCGCCCGACATGTTGTTATAATATTCAAACCGTATAATAAAACACCCATACATCAATTATGAAGAAGCTACTATTGACGGCAGCCCTCACAGTTGCCACCATTGCCGGCGCAAGCGCCCAAAGCACCATCTTCAACAATCCCGACAATGAGGCATACTTTGGTATACGAGCCATGTACAACCTCAAATGTCCCGGCGATATGAAATTTGACAACGTAGGCAAAATAGGTCTGCTCGGCAAGGGTTCAGGCGTAGGAGTCGGTGTGATATACAATGTGCCGATGGTTGCCAATCTCTATATCGAGCCAGGTCTCACTCTTTATTACAACACCGAGTCGATAAAAGCCATGGGCAGCATGGTAGACACCGATGGAGCCTTTTTGATGTAGAGCATGCATCGATGCGCAAATTCGGATTCAGAGTGCCACTGATGTTTGGCTACCACTTCGACTTCACGCCCGATATAAAGGTAAGCGTGTTTACAGGCCCCGAACTTGACGTTGGATTCTCCAACGACCAATATATGACCGTAAGCGTGGCCAATCAGGAACTGCATGCAGCCCCGTCGGCCTACGGTGACAATGCAATCATAGCCATGCACCGCTGCAACTGCAACTGGAAATTCGGAGCAGGACTCTCCTACGACCACTATTACCTCGGAATCGGCGGCGGAATCGGCATACTCAACATGAGCGACATAAAATACTCGACTATGTACGAGAATTACTTTGAGGTATCTCTCGGATACAATTTCTGACAGCACTCCCCCAACTACATAACCAAATATTCATCGAAATTACAATAATCTCTCATAAACTGACTCTTAATACCCGGCTCCCAAATCCAACAGCCGGGTATTATTTTATAACGAACTGACAAGTGGCCGCTGCCTATCAGCATTCAGTCCGGCAATTTTGAGTGAATTTTGAGCTAAAGACATATTCCGATACACATTTTCACACTATTTTTCATTTGATTTTTCGCAATATAATCGACGAACAATTGCACATTTCCGGCAAAACATCTATCTTTGCAAGGATTATATCATCAATCTATGGGGCTGACTGGCTTTGACAGCGTGTAGAGGTGGTGTGTAAGCATGCAGAGCGATGATGCCCACGCTCTTTAATCAGAGACATCAAAAATTTAAATGGCGAAAACAACTACGCTCTCGCTGCCTAATTGAAGTATAGTAGATTAGCTTTATCCCCGCAACAGTTGCGGAGGACGAGACATCGCCCGATTGTCCTTTTTCCGAGACGGATCGACATGGCGGTGCAGTTAAATCGGGAATAGGCGACGGCCTGCCTTGAGCCGGCGCTGAAATCTTAAAGGCTAAGGCTGCGATTGGTGGTCGCGATCCTGTCACAACCCTACAACCAAGTCGCGAATAAGCATGTAGAAAGCTCATTAGTTCCACGTTTGGACGAGGGTTCAATCCCCTCCAGCTCCACTATGTACTACCGAACTAATTCGGACTTAACGAGACAAACCTCGGACTATCAAGTAGTTCCGGGGTTTTCTTTTATCTAATCCTTTCGATTCAGGACCGAAAAAAGACGCAAAAAGGACATCCCCGGACAGAGTTTAGGCACTAACCAGGCACTAAGATTTCAAAAATCTTTTTAGTGCCTAAATAGTGCCTAAAACGCATCTAATAATCTTAATGCCATATACTTACAAAGACATAACTCGGAAGAAAGTCGGAAAATCGGCGACATTTTAACCGCTCGTAAAGTAGGTGTTAAAATGGATGTCCGACACTATTTCCGATATTCCGGTTTAATTCTTTTGAAAGTATGGAATTATATAGTGTCTTGAAAATGCCCTCAATGTTAAAATCAACCTAAGTCGCTTATTTGTCGCTTATTGTTCTCAAAAGTGTCCAATCCATCTTAATGTTTCACTCGTTATCATTGCATCCACCGCCTAAAAAACGGAAATGATGACACTAAATCCAACGTAAGATGAAAAAGAGCACTTTCAAAGTTTTGTTCTTGATTCGTCGAAACCAAGTGAATAAGGATGGCAAATGTGCCATAATAATAAAAATCACTGTGGACGGTGAATATGAACGACTAAATTCCACGCTCTCAATAGAGCCAGACCT
>NZ_JAIDKI010000176.1 GCF_029051885.1 Muribaculum sp. | reverse complement strand
AAATAAATGCAAAAATATATCAACGATATTAAACAAATTACCTCCAGTCGGTCAATCGCCGGCATCTTTCCGCCTGCTCTTCGGTCGTTATGGAACCCCATAACTCCCTCATCACAAGCGAAAATCTGCTCGACGATTGACCGCCCTGACGGTAACATTTATTATTAAACAAGCTCTTAACATAAGTCAAATCCAAACATTCTCTAAGAGATATAAAATATGGCACGTATATCGCCTGTTACCAACCGTCCGGGTGCGCAGAAGTCGCCTTTCCGACCTGATGTCATCGAGACTTATATTCCGCAGCAGGACACTACCTTGCTGCCGTTTCTTATCGAGTCGATGCCGGGACGCAAAAGGACTACTGTAAAGGAACTGCTTAAATACAACCAGGTGGCTGTGAACGGCATGCCTGTCACACAGCACGATACTCCTCTCACCCCTGACGATACAGTCAAGGTCAATCTTACGCGCGAGTTCAAGGTGTTTCATCACCGTCGTGTGAAGCTCGTCTACGAGGATGCCGACCTGCTGGTAATCGAAAAGGGCTATGGTCTGCTGTCGATGGGCAACGACAAGGTGTCGGACGGCACGGCCTATACAATCATGCGCGACTGGGTGAAATGGGAGAACCCCAAGAACAAGCTCTTCATCGTGCACCGTCTTGACCGTGACACATCGGGCCTTATGATGATGGCCAAGAACGAGAAGGCCAAGGAAGCCATGCAGCACAACTGGAACAATATGGTGATTTCCCGCAAGTATGTGTGTGTGGTGGAGGGATATGTCGAAAAAGATGAGGGCGAGATACGCAGCTATCTTGCTGAAAACAGCAAGCATGAGGTGTACTCTACCAATAATCCCGAGGAGGGTAAGCTCGCTGTCACACGGTATAAGGTGGTAAAGCGCGGTCTCGGCCATACGATGGTGGAGGTGTCGCTTGAGACAGGACGCAAGAATCAGATACGCGTGCATATGAAGGAGCTTGGCCATCCTATAGCCGGCGACCGCCGCTATGGAGCGAAGGCGTCGATAATCCATCGTCTGGCCCTGCATGCTCAGACACTGAGGTTTGTGCATCCGACTACTCGTCGCGATATGAATTTCGACACTCCCGTTCCCGGTTCTTTCTGGAAACTCGTAGGCGGCAAGTAAATGCTCACATACGATGAATCCCGCGTCTGGCACATGGCTAAGACGCGGGATTCATTGTATAGGGACTGTGCGATAGTCAGGACTGTCGCGAGGGCGTGTTATTCCGCCGCCTTGATTCCTTTTTCGAGGAAGCGGGTGAAGCGTGGTATGCTCTCATCGTATGCGTATGGCCCTGAAAGGAGCTCGCCGCGGTCGTTGAGTATCACGTAGTAGGGCTGGGCGTTGGCCTGGAACTTATAGCGCTGAAGGTAGCTCCAGCGTTCGCCGTATGTGTCGAGGCGCACCTGCTTGCCGTTTTCTTCTACGTATTCAGGCTCGGGAAGTTCGCGCTTTTCATCGACCATCAGTTTGATTACCACGAAATTGTCTTCAATCATGGCCTTTACATCGGGCTCGTCGAGCACAGCACCCTCCATCTTGCGGCAGTTTACGCAGCCGTAGCCCGAGAAGTCAAGCAACACCGGTTTGCCCTCTTTCTTTGCGACAGCCATCCCTTCGTCGTAGTCGGAATATTCAGTGAAGCTCTCTCCATAGAGATTGAAATCCTGGGTGTACAGTGGCGGCACGAATGCGCTTGCGCTCTTGAGAGGCGCTCCCCACAGGCCCGGAATCAGATATACGGTAAACGACAGTGACGCCACCGCAAGGAAGAAACGCACTGTACCGACAGAGCGGTCGGCAGGCCCGTAGTGGGCAAAGTTGAATGCTCCGAGCAGATATGCTCCAAGCAGTCCGAAGATTACTATCCAGAGGGCGAGGAATGTCTCGCGGTCGAGTATGTGCCATCCGTAGGCGAGGTCGGCCACCGAGAGGAATTTCAGAGACAGGGCAAGCTCGAGGAATCCGAGCACGACCTTTACAGTATTCATCCAGCTACCCGATTTAGGTGCGCTCTGAAGCCACGAGGGGAACAGAGCGAAGAGGCAGAACGGGATGGCCAGAGCGAGGGCAAAGCCGGCCATGCCGATTGCAGGGCCGAATTTGTCGCCTGTGCTTGCGGCCTCTACGAGCAGAGTGCCGATGATGGGGCCTGTGCATGAGAAGCTGACAAGAGTGAGGGTGAAGGCCATGAAGAATATGCTCAGCAGGCCGGTAGTCTTGTCGGCTGTGGCATCCATCTTATTGGCCCACTTCGACGGCAGTTTTATGTCAAACGCACCGAAGAAACTTATAGCGAATATTATGAGGAGGATGAAGAATATGATGTTGCAGATGGCGCTTGTAGCCAGGTCGTTGAGCTTTGCCGGGCCCCAGATTGCAGTCACCAGTATGCCGAGAGCCACATATATCACGATTATCGACAGGCCGTAGGTCATGGCGTCGGCAATAGCGCGTGCGCGGTTCTTCCCTTTCTTCAGGAAGAAACTTACGGTCATCGGTATCATCGGCCACACGCATGGGGTGAGCAGAGCGAGGAATCCGCCGGCAAAGCATGCTATGAATATGTACCATAGCGATGTGGTGGAGTAATCGGTATTATCCTCGGCCGATGTGGTATCGACAGGTGCCCATAGGTCGGCATCGGAAATTTCTGCTTTGGCTGCGACAACCGGAGCTGCGGCTACGGTGTCGGGCTTTGTGGTGTCGACCGGAGTCTCTGCGATAGCTGCTGCTATTTTAGCGTTGCCGCTCAGGCTGAACGATTCTTTGGCCGGAGGGATGCAGTTGTCGTTGTTGCATGCGGAGTACCGTATAAGTCCCTCGATGGCAAATTTGCTCTTTGTGGCGGTAAATGCCTGGGTCACGGTGACGCTTTCGGTCCACCAGCTCAGATTGGCTCCGAACATCTCGTCGTATTCCTTGTGGGGTGTCTTGTCGGCTTTCGGGTGTCCCTTAAGCTCTACACCGTCGAGTGCAGTCCATTCGATAGCAAGAGGCTGCGGACCTACATCGGGGTCTACTTCAAGTGAATACATGTGCCATCCGGCATCGATAGCGGCGGTCATCACGACTTCGCCCTGTGCGTCGCCTGTCATTTTCAACTCGGTCGACCAATGTACCGGATCTACAATCTGTGCCTGGCTCCCTGTAGCCCAGAACACCAAAAATACAATAAGAATAGTAATGCTACGCTTCATATCGTGGTTTTTGATTTAAATCTTGTTTGATATAAATGTTCTCTCGTCATGTTGCTCGATTGAGTGCTTGCATGTACGCTCATTGGTCGCCGTTCAAGATATACGGCCCTATCGGCAACATTTATTATTTAAACAAACTATTAGATTGGCAAAGGTAGCGCTTTTTTTTGTAAAGTTAGCTTTTTTCTTTACATTTGCAGAACTGACAAAGTCTACTTTGAATATGGCTCCGTTGTTTTCTATCATTACCGTTACATATAATGCCGCCGATACGCTCCCTGCCACTCTGGCAAGCGTGAAGGAGCAGACGTGTGGCATGTATGAGTATATCGTAATGGACGGAGTGTCGACAGACCGTACTCTCAAACTTGCCATCGACGCCGGTATATCGCGTGCGCGTATCTACTCGTCGCCCGACAAGGGGCTTTACGATGCTATGAACAAGGCCATGGAGCTTGCTACCGGACAGTATCTCATATTTCTTAATGCCGGAGATGCGTTTCATAGCTCTGACACTCTCGAGCATCTTGCCAGGCTTATCACTGACAATGATTTCCCCGGAATCGTATACGGCCAGACAAGTGTGGTCGATTCGTCGCGCCGCTATCTTGCCCCGCGTCATCTTGCCGCTCCTGAAGAACTGACTCTCGAGAGTTTCGCCGAGGGGATGGTCGTGTGCCATCAGGCGTTTGTGGTGTTGCGCAAGATAGCTCAGCCTTATAATCTGAAGTACCGTTTTTCATCCGATTATGAATGGTGCATACGTTGCCTGCAACGCTCGCGCAGCAATGTCGCCCTCCCTGACAATGAGGTGATGATTGACTATCTCTCGGAGGGTATGACAACGAGCAACAGGCGCGCATCGCTGATCGAACGCTTCAGGATAATGAGCTATTATTACGGCTTTTTCCCGACAATGATGCGCCATATAGGGTTTATAGGACGCTTCTTGCGTCGTCGCAGGCTTGAAAAGAGTCTTGCTACAGGATGAGGCCGGTGCCTGCTATATTAAGAGCTTGTTTAATAATAAATGTTGCCGCCAGGGTCGTATAGCTTGAGACGATTTTCGACATGTGACGAAGG
>NZ_JAIDKI010000175.1 GCF_029051885.1 Muribaculum sp. | reverse complement strand
CTGTTGGCGCTACCGGTTGGCGGCTGAAATAATGGGGGGGGGGTAAATTGTTGTGTCATAAGTGATTAACTGTAATTATAAGGTTAAGTGACTGAAAAAATGTATTTTACAAATATATATTATTTTTGTTAGGATTACAAATTAAGAGCCGGTAAGAAGAGCTTGTTTAATAATAAATCTTACCGGCTCTGATATGGATGTTATTACGGTCAGAGATGTCAGGTCATCAGAAGTGTTTCCGCCATTGTTATTTGCCGGAAAAGAGGCTTTTGAACCGGCGTTTGCGACGCTGAAACTGGAGGTACTCCGACTGTGCTTCGGCTGCCTCGTCGCATACCTGCTTCATATCTTCTTTGGCCGACATGGAGTAGAGAGCTGCCAGGCGCAGGGTCTGGGCTGTGTCAAGATTTATCGACCGGAACATGGACATGAGTTTCTTGCGTGAGCGCACACCGAATTCCATGCGGTTGAGGTCGATGTAGTGGAAGCGGTAGGCGCCGTTCTCTTCTCGTGTAAACAGAATGTTGCCCGGAGAGAAATCCTTGTGCAGCACCCCTGCGCGATGTAGGCGCACGATATCAGCCGCGAAGGCTCTGAGAAGTGCGTCGCAATCATGGTAATGCTCCCAGTCGCGCATGTTTTCTCCTTCAAGATTTTCCGATATATAGTAGCTCTGGCGCAAGCGTCCGTCCTCCCTTACTTCTCCATAAGCAATGGGGGTGGGGGTGTGGAATCCGAGTTCCTGGAGTTTTTTTGCGTTCATATACGAGCGTATGGCCTTGCTTTTGCGCAGATGGGTGTAGACAAGAGAGTTGAATATATTGGGTACCTTGAAGGCCTTTATCACAAGGTCTGTGCCGCCAACATTGAGACGGTATACGGTGTTGCGAGCTTTATATATTACTGTGGCGTCATCGGGGATGCCCTGGCGGATTATCTTCTCGATTTCGGGTTTTATCTTGGTGTAGCGTGCGCTTACATGGATATGGTAGGATGGCATTGTTGAAGGATTTTTGGGAATAGATTACTTATCGTACTGACTGGTATATTGAATAGATATGTTGCAGGAAACGCGGGTAGGAGAGCGAGCGATTGAATGTGTCGGCTCCGGCAGTGCCTATCTTCTGTCGGACGGCATTGTCGGTAAGGAGAGTGCGCAATGCTGCGGCAAGTGCTGCGGAATCGGAGGGAGGCACAAGAATGGCATCTTTTCCGGAAGTGAGATATTCGGGCTGCGCACCGTTGTCGGTGGTCACTACGGGCACTCCGCAGGACATATAGTCGAGCACTGCAAGTCCGAATGGTTCACGCCATGTCGATGGCACTACTCCGATGGCGGCCGACGGTATGATGCTGTGTACGTCGGGACGGAAACCGAGCCATTCGATTCGCTTGTCGATATCGAGGCGTCGTGCCTGTTGCTTGAGTGGCCCGACGTGTCCGGCAGTACCTTCGCCGGCTATGCGCAAAATCCATGGGATGTCGGTGAGGGTGGAGAGGGCGTCCAGCAGTATGTCAAGACCCTTTTCGGGAGAGATGCGTCCGTGGTGCATTATTACGGGAACGTCGGACTTCGATATATCGGCGGGCACGACGGTATGTCGCGGCACGGCGATACTGTTGTGCACCACATGAAGTTTCTCTGGGGCGATTGGCGGATTGCTGCTGAGGAATTCTTTTCTTGCAAGGTCGGATACGAAGATTACGGCATCGAGCCGCGCATAAAGGTCGCGGTACATTGCCGAGGTGCGTCCGGCTTTTACCAGATGGCGGGTAAGCACTATGCGCACCTTGTCGTTGCCTGAGAGAGAGCGGGCCCGTGTGGCTACAATCGCGTCTTTGAAATTGTGGACATGTATAATCACCTCATCGCACTGGCGCAACCGAGCACCCAGCCTTACTGCCGAAATGAAGTCGATGGCTCCGCGCAATGGCATCTTCGCTACCGGCGACACTCCGCATCTGGTGAAGCGGTCGATGACGTCGTTTACCGGGCGCGTTATTATTTCTATATGATGTCCGTCGGCAACCATGGCCTGTGACAGGTCGAGCACATATTGCTCGCCGCCTCCCCAGGTGTTGTTGCTTACCAGATGGATTATGTGCATATATTTTCTTTTGATATGGTATTGTCTGTCTCTTGCCCCGAATTTTTTTTTCGACTGTGTCGGTGGGGTAGGGTAGGGGAGTGCTCGTGATAAGTGATTGAGTCGTCATATATCCCTGAGTTCATTTCTGACTCAGGCGAACACTACAAAGATACAAATAATTTCGAGTTGAGAAATAAAAATCCTTGCTTAGGATACGGGGTGTTTTGAAATATTAAAATCTCAGAGCACTATATTGTGGGTTAAATTGGTGATTTATAGTGTGATAATGCTCTTTTTGGCTGTGCGGCGTTTTCTATGAAATAGAACGGTGAGCGTAAATTCATCTTCGGAATAATAAAAAACTCTGAAAATGCTTGTAAATTTGTGATGAAGTGGCCATGAAGATGGCATTTATTGAACCGGTAATTTTTCTGCGATGGTACTTAACTATATCTGGATTGCATTTTTTCTTGTAGCCTTTGTCGTGGCTGTTGGTCGTACACTGTTTTGCGGTGATTTTGGCATATGGAGTGACATCATGGGTGCATCATTCACTTCGGCTGCTACGGCATTTGAGATTGCGCTCGGATTGACCGGTGTACTGTCGCTATGGATGGGGCTGATGAAAATCGGTGAGCGTGCCGGAGTGATACAATTGTTCGGCCGCGTCATAAGTCCGCTGTTCACACGTCTTTTTCCGGGCATCCCCAAGAATCATCCGGCTATGGGTTCGATATTCATGAATGTTTCGGCCAATATGCTCGGACTTGACAATGCGGCGACACCGCTCGGCCTTAAAGCCATGCAGGAACTCCAGCAGCTTAACCCGGAGAAGGAGCGTGCTACCGATGCCATGCTCATGTTTCTGGTGCTTAATGCTTCAGGGCTATGCTTTATTCCTATAGGTATAATGATGTACCGAGCCCAGGCCGGTGCGTCTAATCCTACCGATGTGTTTCTGCCCATACTGCTTGCTACATTTATTTCTACTATGGTAGGCATTATAGCTATGTGTCTTAAGCAGGGTATACGCCTGTGGGACAGAGTGTTGCTCTCTTGGCTCGGCGGACTGGCGGCTGTAGTGTCGGCTATAGTGTGGTTCTTCTCCACATTGCCTAAAGAAGAGGTTGAGCTGTATTCCGGATTTTTTGCTAATGTTTTGTTGTTCAGTGTTATAGTGTTCTTTATTATAAGCGGTCTGCGGAAGCGGCTTAATATGTACGACGCTTTTATCGAAGGTGCCAAGGAAGGATTCAAGACAGCCGTGATGATTATACCTTATCTGGTGGCTATACTTGTTGCCATAGGAATGTTTCGCGCCTCCGGGGCTATGGATGTCCTTACATCGGCCATGGCTTCCTGTGCTGAATTTCTGGGTATGGATGCCGACTGGATAGGGGCGTTGCCTACAGCATTGATGAAGCCTCTGAGCGGCAGCGGTAGCCGGGGCATGATGGTCGACCTGATGAGCACTTATGGTGCCGATTCTTTTGTGGCCCGCGTGTCGGCGGCCATTCAGGGCAGTACCGATACTACATTCTATATTCTTGCCGTGTATTTTGGCAGCGTCGGAGTGGTAAAGACCCGCTATGCCGTGCCATATGCTCTGCTGGCCGACTTTACAGGTTCTGTGGCCGGAGTAATCGCGGCCTATGTATTCTTTCATTGAGAGGGTGTCAGGCAACCGGTGCAGGCTGTCGGCAAAGACCGGGGGCTGTCCGGCGCCAGTCTGTACTATTGCCAATGTTCGGGATTTTTCCTATTTTTGCATGCTTACATCATGCTCTTAAAGCAATGGAAAAATTCATATGGACCTCTGAGAAGGTAGCTCTTCCCCAACTTGATTATGGCCTTGTCGAAGCCTGGATTTCTGACGTGGCTGCCTCGCATGACCGTATTCTCGGTCCGCTCGCTTATGTGTTCTGCGACGATGAGCGTATAATTGAGGTAAACCGACAGTTTCTTCAACATGATTATTATACCGACATTATCACATTCGATAATTCCCGGGGGCGTATGGTGAGCGGTGATATGTTTATCTCGCTCGATACTGTCCGCAGCAATGCCGAAGGGCTTGGCGTGGAATACATGCAGGAGCTTATGAGGGTTATAATCCACGGTGTGCTGCATCTGTGTGGTATCAATGACAAAGGCCCCGGAGAACGTGAGGTGATGGAGGCGAATGAGAATGCCGCTCTTGATATGTGGCGAAATATTATTCTACAATGAGATTTGACTATGATGTGATAGTGGTCGGAGCCGGACATGCCGGTTGCGAGGCTGCACATGCTGCGGCTGTGATAGGTGCGCGCACTCTTCTGATCACTATGGATATGAATAAAATAGCCCAGATGAGCTGTAACCCTGCTATCGGGGGTATCGCGAAAGGGCAGATTGTAAGGGAGATTGATGCTCTCGGCGGTATGACGGGCATAGTGACCGACCGTACGGCCATACAGTTTCGTATGCTCAACCGCAGCAAGGGACCTGCTATGTGGAGTCCGCGCGCACAGAGCGACCGTATGCGATTCTCGGTGGAGTGGCGCAGGATTCTGGAGAATACCGACAACCTGTACATGTGGCAGGACAGCGTGATTTCGCTTGTAATCGAGGATGGCGCTGTGAAAGGTGTGCGTACTGCATTGGGAGTGGAATTCAGTGCACGTAGTGTTGTCATTACGGCAGGTACATTCCTTAACGGACTTATGCATGTGGGGCGGGCTCAGGTGGCCGGCGGACGCATAAGCGAGCCCCTGAGCCATGGCATTACCGAGCAGCTTGTAGAGCTGGGATTCCGTGCCGACCGCATGAAGACGGGTACTCCGGTGCGTATAGATGCACGTTCGGTACATTTTGAAATGACCGTTCCACAGGGTGGCGACAATGATTTCCATAAGTTCAGCTACCTTCCGGAGGTAAAGCGCGAGTTGCGTCAGCGTGATTGCTATATTACCTATACCAATGCGACAACCCACGACATATTGCGCCGCGGGCTGCCTGACTCTCCGCTCTACAACGGACAGATAAAAAGTATCGGGCCTCGCTACTGTCCCAGTATCGAGACCAAGATTGTAACATTTGCCGACAAGACCGAGCATCAGCTCTTTCTTGAGCCGGAGGGTGAGGATACTCAGGAATTCTATCTCAATGGCTTCAGTTCGTCGCTACCTCTCGATATTCAGGTAGAGGCTCTGCATTCTATTCCGGCGCTCGCCGATGTGCAGATATATCGGCCGGGTTATGCCATCGAATATGATTTCTTTGACCCCACACAACTCCGCCACACTCTTGAGACCAAACTTGTGTCGGGCCTGTTCTTTGCCGGGCAGGTAAATGGCACGACCGGATATGAAGAGGCCGCAGGGCAGGGACTGGTGGCCGGTATAAACGCGGCCAACCGTGTGCTTGGGCGCGACCCGTTTACACTCGCCCGTGATAACGCATATATCGGAGTCCTTATCGACGACCTTGTGACCAAAGGTGTCGATGAGCCTTACCGTATGTTTACATCGCGTGCGGAGTATCGCATTCTTCTCCGTCAGGATGATGCCGACATGCGTCTGACGCCGCTGGGATATGCTGTCGGACTGGCCTCGGAAGACCGCTATGCATTGATGATGTCGAAGCGTAGCCAGCGCGATATGCTTATAGAATTTGCTGCGTCGTATACCGTTCATCCTGCCGATGTAAATCCGTATCTTGAGAGCATCGGCTCTTCACCGCTACGGCAGGGTATCAGGCTGCGCGATCTTATCACACGGCCCGAGCTCAATATAAATATGCTTTCATCCGTGCTCTCTCAGCTTAAAGATAAAATCGAATTGGTCGATGAATGCCGCCGCGATGAGATAGTGGAGGCTGCCGAGATTCTGATAAAATATCAGGGCTATATTGACCGCGAACGTCTCACCGCCGATAAAATCAGACGCCTTGAGGATCTTCGGCTGGGCGATAGGTTTGACTATTCGTCAATCAAGGCTATATCAACCGAGGCCCGTCAGAAGCTGGACAGAATCCGGCCGGAGACCGTGGCCCAGGCTTCGCGCATACCGGGCATCTCACCCGCCGATATCAATATTCTATTGTTGATGCTCGGACGATGATTGTTTCACGTGGAACAGATATAAGTAAATATAATACACCCTTTTAACTCAAGAAACAGAAATGGAATACGTTCGTCAGAAAATCCGTGATGTATATGATTTCCCCAAACCCGGAATCATCTTCCGTGATCTTACCACAATGTTTAAGGACCCCCGGGCGATGCATATCGTTGGCTGGGATCTTGCTCAACTTTATCGCGACAAAGGCGTTACTAAGGTAGTGGGTATAGAGTCGCGTGGCTTTATCGGCGGCGCTATCATGGCATATGAAATCGGAGCGGGATTTGTTCCTGCACGTAAGCCCGGCAAGCTCCCCGCCGATACTGTGCGCGCCGACTTTGCCAAGGAGTATGGTACGGACACTATCGAGATTCACCGCGATGCTATCACTCCGGATGATGTGGTGGTGATTCATGACGACCTTCTCGCTACAGGCGGTACTATGGCTGCTTGCTACGAGCTGGTGAAGTCGATGAATCCGAAGAAGGTCTATATAAATTTTATAGTTGAATTGAGCGATCTTCACGGACGCGACAATCTCCCCAAGGATGCCGAAGTGACTTCGCTGATCGTATATTGATGCACAATCTCAGCTCTTAAATAGGTTTGGCAAAGCACAACAAATCTGAAGAACTGAAGGAGAAAATCTCAATCCTTCCCGATACTCCCGGCTGCTATCTGTATTATGATGCAGCCGGGACAGTGATATATGTAGGTAAGGCAAAAAATCTGAAAAGAAGAGTATCGTCTTACTTCAACCGCACGCACGATAGTATCCGCACCAATATGCTCGTGCGCAATATCGCCGATATGAAGTATATCGTGGTGCCTACCGAGGAGGATGCGCTCAATCTTGAGAATTCCCTCATCAAGGAGTATAAGCCGCACTATAACGTGCTCCTGAAGGATGATAAATCCTATCCGTGGATTGTCGTGACGAAGGAGCATTATCCAAGGGTATTTCTTACGCGCACTCGTCTGAAGGATGGTTCTAAATATTTCGGGCCGTATACCAACACGGCAGTTGCCAAGGCCGTGCTCAATCTTATTCGTGAACTGTATCCTGTGCGCACATGCCGTCATGCCATCACTCCTGCATATATAGCGAAAGGCAAGGGCAGGCTGTGTCTGGAGTTTCATCTCAAGAACTGTATGGGATGCTGCACGGGACGCATCGGTGAGACTGAATACGGCGGGATGATTGACCATGTAAAGCAGATACTCCGTGGCGATACTCAGGAATTGCTCGATTATCTGCGCAGCGAGATGGAGCGGCTGAGTATGGAGCTTCGTTTTGAGGAGGCCCAGATGATAAAGGAGAAGTATATGCTCATTGACCGTTATCAGTCGAAGAGTGTGATTGTAAGCCAGACGCTCGATGATGTCGACGTGTTTGGTGTCGACGATGATACCGACCAGGTCTACATAAATTACATGCATGTGAGGCGTGGGGCTATCGTGCGGAGTATAACTTTGGAGTACAAGCGCCGCCTTGACGAGACTGTTGCCCAGTTGCTCGATTATGCGATTGCGGAGGTTGCCGCACGTTTCGATATAAAGTATGACGAGATTGTTGTGCCGGAAATCCCCGAGACTCCGGTGGCCGGAGCAACATTTACTGTGCCAAAGCGTGGCGACAAAATGAAGTTGCTCGATGTGTCTGCGCGCAATGCCCGTCAGAATAAAATCGACGCTTTGAAGATGATGGAGAAGCATGCTCCGGAGAAACGTGTTGAGCGCACTCTTGAGCGTATGAAGATGGATTTCCGCCTGTCGGAATTGCCGAGGCATATCGAGTGTTTTGACAATTCCAATATACAGGGCACGAATCCTGTGGCTTCGTGTGTGGTGTTCCGAAATGCAAAGCCTGCCAAGCGCGACTATCGTCATTTCAACATTAAGACGGTTGAGGGACCCGATGATTTCGCCTCGATGAAGGAGGTGCTGACACGTCGCTATACGCGCCTCATGGAGGAGGGAGAAGAGTTGCCTCAGCTGATAGTTGTCGATGGCGGAAAGGGACAGCTGAGCGCGGCTGTTGAGGCTCTTGACGATATGGGACTGCGCGGCACAATCGCCGTTGTCGGCATTGCAAAAAGACTTGAAGAGATATACTTCCCGGGCGACAGTGTGCCGCTATATATTGACAAGAACAGTGAGTCATTGCGTATCGTGCAGCAACTCCGCGATGAAGCTCATAGGTTTGGTATTACCCATCATCGCAATCGACGCAGCAAGGGGCAGATAGTCAGCGAATTAGATGGTATAAAGGGTGTCGGAGAAAAGACGAAAGAAGCTCTGCTACAACGATTTAAGAGTGTAAAGCGTCTGCGCGAGGCCTCTATCGAGGCTATTGCCGAAATCACCGGTAAGGCGCGGGCCGGAATCATCTACGATGCACTGCACTCCTCTTCGGCTGAGCCCAGCGCCTGAGTCCGATGCCTGAGTTTGCTTTCTAAAATACCTCGACAAATGAACTTAGAGCTTGTTTAATAATAAATGTTGCCGCCAGGGTCGTATAGCTTGAGACGATTTTCGACATGTGACGAAGG
>NZ_JAIDKI010000174.1 GCF_029051885.1 Muribaculum sp. | reverse complement strand
GCATATCGGAGTGGGGCCACGACTTCCGTCCCGAATATCGGCGTATCAGACCTATAATAAATGAAATCTGCCCACGCCCGGTAATCGCCCTGACGGCAACCGCGACCCCAAAAGTACAGCACGACATCCAGAAGAATCTCGGCATGCAGAATGCCACTCTCTTCAAGTCGTCGTTCAACCGCACCAACCTTTATTATGAAGTGCGCCCCAAGACCTCGACAATCGACAGGGACATAATACGCTTTATCAAGCAGCAGCCCGGAAAAAGCGGTATAATATACTGTCTCAGCCGTAAGAAAGTCGAAGAGCTTGCGGAGATACTCCGTCTTAACAACATCCGTGCCCTCCCCTACCACGCCGGACTCGACCAGAGCACAAGAGCCGCCAACCAGGATGCGTTTCTGCTTGAGAAAGTCGATGTAATTGTCGCTACTATAGCGTTCGGCATGGGAATCGACAAGCCCGACGTAAGATTTGTCATCCATTATGACATACCGAAATCTCTGGAAGGATATTACCAGGAGACCGGACGTGCCGGACGCGACGGAGGAGAAGGAAAATGCATCGCATTCTATATGCATAAGGATCTCCAGAAAATGGAGAAATTCATGCAGGGCAAGCCGTTGGCCGAACAGGAAATCGGTCGGCAGCTATTGCTTGAGACTGCGGCATATGCAGAGTCGTCACTGTGCAGAAGGAAACTGTTGTTGCATTACTTCGGCGAAAAATACACCGAAGAAAACTGCGGGAACTGTGATAACTGTTTAAACCCAAAGAAACTCGTGGAAGCTAAAGATGAACTTTGTGCCGTAATTGAAACCGTCAGCGCACTGAAAGAAAAATTCAAGCCCGAGCAGATTATTGATGTTATGCTTGGGAAAAACACCTCGACTGTCAAGACCTATGCCCAGGACGAACTCGAAGTATTCGGCTGTCTGCAGGGCAGTGATTCACGTACACTTTCTACAATCATACGCCAGGCACAGATTGCCGGATATCTCGACCGCGATATAGAGAATTTCGGCATTCTGAAACTTACAGCAAAAGGCAAGGCGTATTACAAGAAGCCGACATCTTTCAAGGTAGTGGAAGACAACGACTTCAGCGAAGAAGAGGAAGAGCAGATAATGAAGAGCGGCGCAGCATGCGCAGTTGATCCTGAGTTATACAACATACTTAAGGATTTGAGAAAGAAGATGGCCAAACGCCTCGAGCTCCCTCCCTACGTGATATTCCAGGATCCCTCACTCGAGGCGATGGCGACAACATACCCGATTACTATCGATGAACTTCAGAACATACCCGGTGTGGGAGCCGGAAAAGCCAAACGCTATGGCGAGGACTTCCTCAAAGTAATAAAGGCTCATGTAGAGGAAAACGAGATTGAGCGCCCTGAGGACCTGCGCGTACGTAGCGTTGCAAACAAGAGCAAGCTCAAAATATCAATCATTCAAGGCATTGACCGCAAGATTGGTCTCGACTCTCTTGCGGAAAGCAAAGGTCTTGAATTCTCCGAGCTTCTTGACGAAGTTGAAGCTATCGTATACTCCGGCACAAAAATAAATATCAATTATTTCCTCGACGAGATAATGGATGACGATCGCCAGACCGACATTTTCGAATACTTCAAAGAGAGCGAGAGCGACGACCTTGAAGCCGCCATCGACGAGCTCGGCAATGAGTACAGCGAAGAAGAAATAAGACTGGTGCGCATCAAGTTCCTCTCCGAACTTGGAAACTAACATTCCCGATTATATCAAATAGACGGCACATTAGTGTCGTCTATTTGCATTTTGATATAAATTCATTACCTTTGCCGTCAGAACAATACAAAAACTGTGGAAAAGAAAGAAAAAGATACGGCAATTCTGCTTATGAATTGCCCTGATCAGCCCGGAATCATAGCGGTGATAACCGATTTCATCACCGTAAACGGCGGCAATATCATGTACCTGGATCAGTACGTAGATAAGGCCAACGGAATTTTCTATATGCGCGTGGAGTGGGATCTTGATGGATTTATCATCCCGAAAGAGAAGATAAGCGACTATTTCAATACACTTTACGCAAAGCGGTATGAATTGAGCTATTCTCTGAAATTTTCTTCACAGAAACAACGCATGGCTATCTTCGTCAGCAAAATGTCACACTGTCTGTATGACATACTCGCTCGCGTTGTGGCCGGTGAATGGGACGTTGAAGTTCCGGTCATCATCTCCAACCATCCCGACATGGAGAAGGTGGCACGCCAGTTCGGCATAAGATATGAAGTATTCCACATTACAAAGGACAACAAAGAGCAGATGGAAGCCGCGGAAATGGCTCTGCTGCGTGAACTCAACATCGACTTTATAGTCCTCGCACGATACATGCAGGTACTCTCTTCCGACTTCATCGGCCATTATCCCCACCATATAATAAACATCCACCACTCCTTCCTTCCGGCTTTCGTTGGCGCCAAGCCTTATCACGCCGCTTACGATAGAGGCGTGAAACTGATTGGGGCTACATCACACTATGTAACTACCGACCTCGATGCCGGCCCGATTATCGAGCAGGACATCACGCGCATAACGCATAAGGACACAATCGACGACCTGGTAAAAAAAGGTCGGGACCTTGAGAAAATAGTATTGTCGCGTGCAGTAGAGAAGCACATCCAGAGAAAGATACTTACATACAACAACAAGACTGTGGTATTCAGCTGATTGGCTCTTTGCAACAAGCATCGGTTATACCGCCAGGTTTTACAATCCGACACAATTCATGATAGCAGTAGTAAGATATAACGCCGGAAATGTGTTTTCCGTAGAGTGTGCGCTCAATCGCCTTGGCGTAGAGTTCGTTCTGACTGCCGACGAACAGACTTTGCTCTCTGCCGATAAGGTGATTTTCCCGGGTGTCGGCGAGGCCGCCGCTGCCATGTTCCACCTACGGACCACCGGACTCGACCGTGTGCTTCGTAATCTGAC
>NZ_JAIDKI010000173.1 GCF_029051885.1 Muribaculum sp. | reverse complement strand
CAGCATTAGGCGTTCTTGTAAGAATTAAGTTTTATCGTTCAGTAACAGTCAATTGCTATCAATGTAAAGCATTGATAATCAAGCATTTACTTGCCGATGCAAAAGCGGGAGAATATAGATGAAAGAATTTGTGGTGTGGATATGGTGCCGGTTATTTCACCGAGGTAGGAGAGGGTTTGGCGAAGATCCTGAGCAACAAATTCAGGAGGAATATTATGGGTTAGTCCGTCAATCACACGGGATATTGAGTCGCTGGCATTGATTAATGATTGATAGTGACGAGCATTAGTGACTATTATATCAGAATTGTCCAACATGTCGGTTCCGGCACAGTCCATCAATAAGGACTCTATATCACATCCTTCTCCTGTTTTGGCACTGTAATGAGCCTGATACAATTCCATGTTGTTAACATCACAGAAATTTCTAATCTGCTTTTCGATTAGTGTAGGCTCGTATTTGTTCTGGCCATTTTCAACAATTGTATCAGAATGCCTATGGTTTCCGGTATCCTCTTGTGACTCTTTTGATGTGATATCTGGTTGATTATTATCTATGTCGGATTTATTCCATAGGAGCAACAAGGTAGGATAGGGGTGTGGTGCAGATGTTCTGTCCAACAAGGTCTCCTCGATTCTATGCCATGCCTCTCCAAGTGTTTCTGGGCGTGTGGAGTCTGCTACAAGGATTATTATTGAAGCATTCCTGATGCGTTGCAATGAGCGGTCTATGCCCATGGCTTCGATTGTGTCACATGTGTCGCGCAATCCAGCCGTATCGATGAAGCGGAATATAACACCGCCTATTTCAGCTGTGTCTTCTATCGTATCGCGAGTTGTGCCATGTATATCACTTACTATTGCCCGGTCATCATGGAGCAGACGGTTGAGAAGTGTTGATTTTCCTACGTTTGTTGCGCCTATGATAGCGGTAGGTATTCCAGTGCGGAATGCTTGACCTCGATGAAATGTGCCCGCCAAGGTATTTACTGTACTTTTTACTTCGATAGCGATTTTCATCAGGCATTCCCTTGAGGCAAATTCCACCTCCTGATCTGAGAAATCGAGCTCAAGTTCAAGTAACGAAGCAAGTTCAAGCAGACTTTCTCTCAGATGTTCTATCCGTTGGGAGAAGTCTCCCTTCATTTGGCTTACTGCAAGTCGATGTGATGCTCTTGATGTTGATGCTATCACGTCGGCAACCGCCTCGGCTTCAGCCAGGTCAAGGTGTCCTGATGTAAAGGCGCGACGAGTGAATTCTCCTGCTTCTGCCATTCTGCATCCATTGACAATCAGCGAATTGAGTAATTCGCGCTGTATGTATAGAGAACCATGTACTGAGAATTCAACAGTATCTTCGCCGGTAAATGAGCGTGGAGCTCGGAACAGTGTTGCTACTCCTTGATCAAGTCTGTCGCCGTTGCAGTCAGTTATCCATCCCAAATGGGCTGTATGGCTGTCACATTGTTTCAGAGATTTGCCAAGCCAAAGTCTGTCGGCAATAGATATGGCATCCGGACCGCTGATTCTTATTACTGCAATACCTCCCACACCTCCTGGGGTAGAGATTGCGCATATCGTAGACATCTGAGTATTATAAAGTAATTAAATTTGAGATTATTTTAGCACTGACCAATTGTGGAAACGGCATTGCGACTCGACATCATTCTCAATATCATCCGGGAGAGATGAGAAAAAATCATGTCCGGTAGCAGCCTCGACCTCATCAATTGATACGGCTGCTTGCTGCATGCCACCTTTTACATAGCCATTGTTCATGATAAATCCTATGCCGCGAGGTGGATCCGCATATGGCGACAGGATTACTTTAAAGAACCGTTTGGGCACTATTACATGACTGTCGCCGATTGTTTCGGTCAAAGTATCGGTAAGTATAGGACCACATACTATGTAAATGACGCTGTCGACCTGCGCCCATGTGCGGCACTTTGTTTCGAGACGTTTCCACGTGCCTGTATTTAGCTTTTTGACCTGAGGACACACATTAGTCATGTAGAATGATTCGCGCATTGCCTGCTGACTCCATTTCATATCACCGGCAGGTGCCATATGTCCGCGGTCGTATCCTGAATAGCTATAATCCCATGGGTCAGCACATCCTTCTACGTTTTCATCTGTCACAAAATTCTGTGCTCTGGGCTCATCTCCGAGAGTTTCTTCACGTGTAAGTTCCCATGCTACCCAGTTGGGAAGATGTGCACGGCGATTATACGATATAGTCATACCGGTATAGTGTATTATTTCTTCCGGCATGTTAGGGTTTGTAATTACGTGCTCAAGGCTGTCATAGCGTCCGGAAATATAGCTATCGTTATTAGATTCCTTGAATTTTCCCGCTGACATTATGATGGCAATCGCGGACAATGTAAGAAAGCCAATCATCATAAGACGGGCATTTATGCTCAGTCCTTTGTCGGCCGAGCGTTTTTTACGTCTTTTGGGTGTTCGTTTTGGTTGTGGCATAGTATTGCAAAGATACGCAGAATCCGTGATATTACGGTATGGACATAGAAAAAAGGAGCTGCAGTTGATTTAATATAAATCGACTACAGCTCATTGTAATGCTATTATAATATTCGGTGCAAGTATCGCAAGTATGGGTAAATCAGTAACCTCTAATCAAAAGGTAGATTCTTAAATCAACTGATTGGTTTGCCATTGGTGCGTTCTTTTAAAATACCTGTCCGGTAGGCGTACAGTAGTTCCATCAGTTCGTCAATCTGTGCGGATAATTCATGTCCCTTGTCGGTGTCTCTTACACGCATGCGATGATTTGTGAGTTCGACAATCTGTGTAGTACTTGCGATATCTGTTCCATTCTTTATGGCTTCTTCAGTAGAGCTGAATGGTTCGTGCTGCACAAGCTGAAAACCGCGGCTGTGATATACCAGCGTGTAACCTGCGATTCCTGTTGTATCATGGTAGGCTTTAGCAAAACCACCGTCGATTACCATCAGTTTGCCGTTGGCACGTATGGGTGTCTCACCCTTGTTTATACGCACTGGCACATGGCCGTTAATTATATGGCGATGTTCACCCTCGACGTCGAATGAATCGAGAATCATGTCGCAGACTTCTTCCCGGTTTCTCAACTCATAATAGTTGCCCTTTTCCTCGCGATGTGTTTCCTTATCGCTCAGGAAATATCGCTCGAATGTCGCCATTTTTGATTTGTCGAAAAGCGGAGAGTCGGGGCCGCACCATAGATACCAATAGTAATCAATGGCAAAGTCTTTTTCTTCCGAATCGGTTTCTGCATTGAACGCCGCGCGCATGGTCATGCCTATGTGGTTGAACAAATCGCGACCTTTGTAGCGCTTTCCACCAATAGCCACTTCCTTAAGTGTGCCGTCTGCATTCAACGGCATTGAAGCATGAAACAGCAAGTTGGAATTGCATACTGTATACATACATCCGTTCAGGAGTATGCATTGTATATGCTTTTTCAGACGTTCGCTTATGATAAACGAGTGATGAAGTTTGTTTACCAGTTCCAGTTCTTCGTTTGTCAGACGGAAAGGGTCATCTGGATTGACGGTAGGGAATAGGTTGTCTTTTAGCTCATAGCTCTTTCCGTCAATTGTCAGTATGCCGCGTTGCCGGTCAATCTTATCAAGAAGTTTGCGGTTTTGCATGCCCCATTCCGGGCGTTTGTCGGCAAGCTGTCCCTCGAGTTTGAATTGTATTATGGCAATGGCTTTGTGCATCTGTGCGAGCAGACGGCGCGTCTTGTCATCATAGAGGATATCGTTGTTATTAAGTTTAGGAGTGAAGTTGGCGCACGGGTCGTCGGCATAGGTCTCCATTGCAAATGTAGCCAGAGGCACGAGGTTTATGCCATAGCCGTCCTCGAGAGTAGCCATATTGCCGTATCGTAATGATAGGCGCAGTACATTGGCTATGCAGGCATTGTTGCCTGCGGCCGCACCCATCCATAGTGCATCATGGTTGCCCCACTGCATGTCAAAGCGTCCATATTCGCAAAGGGTATCCATTATTATATGCGCACCGGGACCTCTGTCGAATACGTCGCCGAGTATGTGTAGTTGGTCGATGCTGAGACGCTGGATAGTGTTGCACATCGCCAAGATAAATGCGTCGGCTTGTCCGGTCGAAATGATTGTCTCTATGATACGGTTGAAATAAGCCTGCTTGTCGTCGTCGGATGGTGACTCATGGAGCAACTCCTCGATAATGTAAGCGAATTCCTTTGGTAGGGCTTTTCTAACCTTTGAGCGTGTATATTTTGAAGATACCGACTGAAGTACTCTCACCAGATGGTGGAGTGTGATGTTGTAGAAATTGTCCAGATCGGTTTCATCAGCCTTGAGAAGTTCAAGTTTGCGTTCCGGATAATATATTAGCGTGCAGAGGCTACGTATGGCATCATCTCTCATAGAGTTGCCATAGATTTCTTTTACTTTACGCTTGATATTTCCCGAAGCATTTTTCAGTATGTGCCGGAATGCCTCATGCTCTCCGTGGATATCGGCAATGAAATGTTCGGTTCCTTTGGGTAGATTCAGTATCGCCTCGAGATTGATGATTTCGGTCGAGGCTGCACTTACATTCGGGAAGTTGTTTGATAACAGTTCGAGCACACGGAGGTCGTTCTGTATCCTTTCAGGAGTATATGTAGGCGATGCTGGCGACATATCGGCTTGGCTATTGATTTGTTGATTTGGTTATGGATGAAGGGGTCAGTATGCAAATATATGGCTTTGATTTGTGGTTTCAAAATGAAAGTTATTGCTTTCATATTTATTAACGTTTAATCAGACCTGAATGTTTGTCATACATCATGAGACGAGGAATAGACAGGCCATGTCGAGTATCAAAGTCGTACATTATACATGCTCTGCTTGAGAGACGGCAATCGGTATCTCATTTCCCATCGCAATGACATGGGTCAAGTTTAAGCTCTTGTCCATTATTATTACATCGCCGTCCTTATGCTTTGCAATGCTGCCCTTGCGGTCGTATACACCCATTATCATTGCCGGGGTCTCCGACACCATGCGTGCAACATCCTCGAGCGGTATCGCAGCCTCAAGAGCCGCAGTGCGTATCAGGCGGTCCATCGTAGCGCAGCTGCCGGCTATTGCGGAACCGTCTTTCAGTTTGCATACTCCGTTTTCAATCATGATACGGTCATCAAACGAACTGCCGTCGGCCGAGTCGGTGATTGCCAGTGAATCTGTGACAAGACACATACGGCTGTATCCTTTGATTTTATGTATGAGCTTAAGTATTACAGGAGGCACATGGATACCATCGGAGATTACCTCTACATTTATACCATCCATCAGAAATACAGACTCTACGGTGCCCTCATGCTTATAGATTCCTTCTTTGTGGGATGTGGTCATAGCATTATAAAAATGTGTCGCCATTGTATAGCCGTTGGCATATGCCGCGACAACTTCGGCATAACCGGCACGTGTGTGACCGAGACCGGCTACAATCCCCTTGCAGGATGCGAATCGGGCGAATTCGAGAGCTCCGGGCAGCTCGGGGGCAGCATCCCATCGTTTGATACACGGAAAATCTTCGATAATCCCGACATATTCCGAAGGGTGGGGCAGACGTATATTTTCAGGAATCTGGCCGCCTACCATTGACGGATGAAAATACGGGCCTTCGAGATGCAGCCCTAATACTCCGCTTTCGGGGTCTGAAGCAAACTCCGAGCATGTAGCGGCTGCCTGTCGTATTGTGGCTTCGGATGCCGATGCAAGGGTGGGGAACAGCGACGTGGTGCCGTGACTGCGGTGCACGCCTATGACAGTGCGGAAAGCCTCGGGAGTGGCCTCCATGAAGTCGCTTCCACCTCCGCCATGCACATGCAGGTCAATACCGCCTGGCAATACGTATCCGCCCTTGGCATCAATGGCCCTGTCGATATTGTCGAATATCCGGCTGTGGGCATATATATCGTCAATTCTACCGTCGGCTATTACTACCGAACCGCCGTCGATCCAGCGTCCTCCCGGTATTAGAATCTTTCCGTTGTATATCTGGGTTGTCATTCTCTATGGTTGTAATTCATGATTATATTGGCCATTTCATGTTGATAATCATGGAATATGGCTGATGCAGACAAAGGTACAACAAAATTTGAAATATCTATAAAAACTCGCCGCCAATACCCTTGATGGATATTGGCGGCGTAACTCATGGAGGTGTATAGGACTTATTTATTAGCTTATATGTGCTGTTTTGACTGTTGTCTTATTCCGGCGTGCGCGTTTATATTCATTCAGCAAGAGTCCGGGCAAAGTCGCTATTATCCATCCACAACGCTTTAGCTGCTTTTTAGGCTCGGAAAATATACGATATACAAATTCAAGATGATTGTTGACCATCCATTTGGGTGCACGCTTTACTTCAAGTCCACTCATGAATTTAAATGCTGCGCCAACGGCAATCATTACTCCCGATTTAAGGTGAGGCTTAAGGCTGTGCATAAATAGTTCCTGTTTTGGCGCGCCTAAAGCTACCCATATAATCTCAGCCTTGTCGGCCTCAATCATTCTCGCGATTTCCGGATAGTCAAACTTGTCGACACTACAGAACGGGAGTTCGTAGAACATCATTGACTCAACCTCAGGATTTAATTCCTTCAGATTTCCTTTCAGTGCATCAAGTATTTCCTGTGATGTCCCTAAAAATGCCATACGGTATTTACAGGATGATATTATATCGCGGAATATTTCACATCCACAGTATTGCTGATAATCAGTAGAATATATCCATTTTAGATAGAGCGGAACGTAGCTGCTGTCGCACACTGAGAACATGCCTCCGTTTACGGCCTCACGATACTGCGGATCGCGGTTGGCAGTGTTCATTACCACACCGTCGGCAACACAGATATAACTTGCCTTATTCTGTGAAATATGGGCAGCAATAGCCCTATGAACTTGCTCTCGGTCAAATTCATAATTAATATTAAAGTACGTATGCATTGATATATGGAAATGCATGATGTCGCCGACAGGCATATTGGCCCGGTCAGATACACCATATGTTTTAAGCGTGAAATGCTAATCCCCGATTTATATCTGGAATGGCGTGTGTTACTTCAAAGTATGTGAGTGATTGTCAGCTGATAATAGAGCGGATGGCATTGCGTACCGACGCAAACCACGCTGCATTTTCCCCTTGTCTGGTCGTTTCGAGATATGGTATAAGCAGACCGCTTACTGTCGGGAGAGGAAGCGGTTTCCGATATCGTCCGCGTACCTCTACCTCACGTATTTCATTAAGATCGGTTATGCAGTCTCGTATCCATATTTTGAGATTCGAGTCTCTATTCTCAAAGCAAACGTCAATCAGAAACGAAAGGCTTCCCGCTATATTGGCCGATGCTGCGTCGATGTCACGTAACAGTTCCGATTTGCGCTTGATATAAAAACTGTAAGAGTCCAGCAATGATACCGTGCTAATCAAATCGTCAGGCATCGACTGTCTGAGGATAACCGAGCGGTTGAGCGACGAGATTTTATCTTCAATCTCTTCCAGATTGTTTTCAACATCGATAAAGCTACGCATTCGTCCTGCAAGTAACGAGACGTTACGCGTAACACGACTCTGCATTCTTATTACACTGTTGGTCGACATACCATCATTCCTGTTCCGAATTGTCATCATCTTCCTCGTCCTCATCTCTCTCCCCGGACGACGATGCGTCGGGCAGGGAAGAGCCCGCACGAACTGCCGGTGTTGCGTTTATCTTGTCTTGAAGCATCCTGAACTCCTGTGAGAGACCATTCACTTTCTCTTCTATTCCGGTAAAAAATTTGCGTTTCTCTTCTTCGAAATGAGTTTGTATATATGTGTCAATTGTGACGGTCTTCTGTTTGATAATCTCTTCAAGTTCCTTTTGCTTTTCAGATAGTTGAGTATTAAGCTCTGTAAGTCGGGAGCTATTTTCCGATAGACTCGTATTCACTGCATTCAGGCGGCCTGTCGTTTCTGATACTTTGGCATCGAGCTCGCCAAACTTTTTTGTTGCGTTATCGCTAAGTTCTGTCGTCTTTTTGGTGACACGTGCCTCTGCCTCTTTTACCTTTGTGTCGATTGAGTCGGATTTCAGTTTAGCCTCGGTTGCCGTCTGACCCAGCTTTGTCAATGCCTCTTCGCCCTGACGCGTCATCTCGTTTGTCTTGAATATTGAGAAGAACGAGAATATCAGAAACACGATAGTGAGCAGGGCACACCACAGGTTGAGGACCTCGTATTCGTTTTGTATCTTGGCAAATTCGAGTTCGAGCAGATGCAGGGTCTTTTGGTCAGCTTCCTGCTGTCCGAGTGATTCCGATGCCTGAGATAGCGCCTGGTTAAGAACGATAGCCGTAAGTGGGGTTATGCTTGAGTCGGCCACGAGGCTGCGGTATGAAGCAATCAGCGAGTCGGTACTGTGGGTGCGGTGCTCATATGCCGCCAATATCTTTTGGTGACAATCTCTCAGCGAAGCATTGGCTGACGACATCACAACCCATGCCACACCACATACAATCATTGCGAATATCACAAACCACGTTGTATGCTGTCGCCACATTGCCTTGTGCCATGGAACGGGGTGGGTATTTGAACTGTTATTGTCTGACATCGCAATTGGTTGATGGAAAAATTTTGGTTAGTTCTTACTAAGTAAGCACTTGCTCCAGTTATATCCCTCCTTTGAGAATGTTTGAGAAAAAGCAGTTGATAAGAAG
>NZ_JAIDKI010000172.1 GCF_029051885.1 Muribaculum sp. | reverse complement strand
TTCGTCACATGTCGAAAATCGTCTCAAGCTATACGACCCTGGCGGCAACATTTATTATTAAACAAGCTCTAAAATCTTGTTTTATTCTATCAGAGAGCGCAGGTAGCCTTCGGCATTCTTGGCTTTCTTGGCCACCTCCTTGTTGTCTATGAAATATAGCAGTGTGGTATATTTCTTCGGCGCCTGTCGGGCTTCGGCCTGCGAGGGGCTTACGGCCACATATTGCAGGATTGCGATATTGCCGTCGGCGGCACGCCACAGAAGGTTGTTGTCTGTGTCGCGTATCTTAGCAGGCTCGCCATAGAGGTCGGTAAGGTGGCTGCGTGCCCCCTCGAAAGCCGACATGTCGGGCGTAGTCGTAGTGCGGGAGAAGCCGACCTGCATCAGCTTGTCCTTGTAGAAGTCAAGCACACCGTTGTCCCATGCCACAGTGCCCCACGAGGCCGGGGCATAAGAGTACTGACGCTGCTCGTTTATGGGGTCGGTAGTAACGGAGCGCTGAGGGTCGCCGAGCGCCTCGACACACTTGTCGTACTTCCAACCGAAACGTATGCCGTTGACACCCGTCATTTTTTCACGCGCGCCGGCTGTCGATGCTCCGGCGAGCAACACTATTGCCATGAGCAATGTGTGTCTGAATAACTTTCTCATAATAAATAAAAATAGATACAATAGATAATAGATATATGTGTGTGTGATTTTCAGAAAGCAGGGGCCGGTCAGGGGAGGAACGGCGACTTTACCGACGAGTCGATATACAGGTAGTCGCAATGGATAAGCGGACGATTGCCACGTCCGCCTACAGCCGCACGGGCATGAGCCGCATCGAGGCCGGCACGCCCCCAGGCTATGACATTGCCGTCGGGATCAATCACCTGTACAATGTCGTCCTTTTCAAAGTCGCCTTCTACGGCGTCGACACCCACCATTAGCAGGCTCGTGCCGACAGGCGACAACAGAGCCTCGGCGGCACCGCGGTTGACACGCACGGCACCCTTGGCGAAGTCCTCGCTGTGGGCAATCCATTTCTTGACACCTGTAACCGGAGTGGCCGACGGACTGAAAAGCGTGTGCGGTACCTCGGGCCCGAGTCCCATCAGTGAGGTGAGCACACCCTCACGCTTGCCGTTGGCTATGATAACAGCCACCCCCTCGGAGGCGAGCTTGGTGGCGGTACGGTATTTGGTAGCCATGCCGCCGCGTCCGAGCGACGAGCGGTTCTCGCTTATCATACCCGAAGCGTCGAATCCGCTCCCTATCACCGGTATGAGCCGGCTGTCGGGACAGGTAGGGTCGCCGGTGTATACACCATCGACATTGCTGAGAATCACCAGCGCGTCGCAGCCCATCATCGTGGCAAGAAGCCCCGACAGCTCGTCGTTGTCGGTAAACATCAGCTCGGTCATCGAAACGGTGTCGTTCTCATTGACCACAGGTATGACGTCGTTGTCGAGCATCACCTCCATGCAGTGTTTCTGATTGAGGTAATGGCGGCGTGTGGCGAAATTCTCTTTTGTCGTAAGCACCTGGCCGCAGGCGAGTCCACGTCCGCTGAAGAGGTCGTAGTAACGGTTGATGAGCTTGGCCTGCCCAACGGCCGAATACAGCTGACGCGAGGACACGGAGTCAAGTCCCTGTATGCCACGGAGCTCGCTGCGCCCTGCAGCCACAGCTCCCGACGACACAATGACCACACGCATCCCTGCCGAATGCAGCTCGGCTATCTGGTCGACAAGAGCCGACATGCGGGTCACGTCAAGAGTACCGTCGCGTCGTGTGAGCACATTACTGCCGATTTTTACGGCAATACTTTTAAAGCGTGGTGTTGGCATACGAAGAGCTTTTTAATAATTTTCAACAAATTGTCAGGCATTTTTGTTGGTGTCGTCACGCCGGATTTCCACACGGCGTATCTTTCCGGAGATAGTCTTTGGAAGTTCCTTTACAAATTCCACCACACGGGGATATTTGTAAGGGGCAGTAACGCGCTTTACATGATTCTGAATCTCCTTTACCAGCTCATCGCCGGCTCGTCCCTCATACTCCTTGCTCAGCACAATGGTGGCCTTGACCACCTGGCCGCGGATATCATCGGGGACGCCGGTGATGGCACACTCGACTACAGCGGGATGAGTCATCAGAGCGCTCTCCACCTCAAACGGACCTATACGGTAGCCCGACGATTTAATTACGTCGTCGATACGGCCTACAAACCAGAAATATCCGTCCTCGTCGCGCCATGCCACATCACCCGTATGATACAGACCGTCGTGCATAGCCTCGTGGGTGAGCTGCGGGTCGTTGAGATATTCCTTGAAAAGTCCGAGCGGACGGTGGCCACCCTCAGGCAGCCTTACCACAATCTCGCCCTGCTGGCCATCCTCTACGGGAACACCCTGCCCGTCGACAAGGTCAATGTCATATTCCGGCCCCTTCTTGCCCATCGAGCCTGGCTTCGGCTCAAGCCAGGGGTAAGTGGCTACGGTAAGAGTTGTCTCGGTCTGGCCGAAACCCTCCATCAGCTTGATGCCGGTAAGTTGCAGCCATTGCTCGTAAACACTCGGATTGAGCGCCTCGCCGGCAATGGTACAGTAGCGCAGGGTCGACAGATTGTATTTCGACAAATCTTCGCGTATAAGGAACCGGAACACCGTAGGCGGCGCGCAGAAAGAGGTTATGCCATAGTCGTGAATCATGCGGAGCACATCGACAGGCTCAAACTTCTCGAAGTCGTAGACAAATACATTTGCACCGGCTATCCACTGGCCATAGAGCTTGCCCCACACTGCTTTTCCCCAGCCGGTATCGGCAAGTGTAAGGTGCAGGCTGTCCTCGCCAAGATTGTGCCAGTAGCTGGCGGTGATGATATGGCCAAGGGGGTAGGTGAAATTGTGGGCCACCATCTTGGGCTCGCCGGTGGTGCCGGAGGTAAAGTATAGCAGCGATATATCATCGTTGGCATTGGCGACCGCGGGGCGCACGAAAGGTGCCGCACCGGCTATCGAGCTGTTGAAGTCGTACCATCCTTCGGGCACCACAGGCCCGGTCGATATCAGAGCCTCAACGGTAGGACATTCGCCCATAGAGCGCTGTATGTGACCAAGCACCACCTCATCGCCTGTCGATACAATGGCCTTTATGCCGGCCTTATTGCAACGGTAGATTATATCGTGCTCGGTGAGCAGGTGGGTAGCGGGGATTACTGTGGCTCCGAGTTTGTGGAGAGCTATAATCGAAAACCAGAACTGATAGTGGCGCTTGAGTATCAGCATCACCATGTCGCCATGTCCGATGCCGAGCGACTGGAAGAACGAAGCCGTACGGTCGCTCTCGCGCTTGATGTCGGCAAACGTAAACTGTATCTTCTCACCCCTGTCGTTGGTCCATAGCAGAGCCGGCTTATCGGGAGCTTTCTCGGCCCAGGCGTCAACCACATCGTAACCGAAATTAAAGTTGTCGGGCACAGTGACATGGAAGTTGGCCATAAAATCCTCATAAGACTCAAATTCGGTCTTATCTAAAAACTTTTCAAGCATGTGTAAGCAAATAATAGGTTGATGATATCGGGCAACAACAGTCTACGAAATTATGGCTATAATCCTTGCCGTTGAGCCAATGGCACGCAGGCCATGGGGACGAAGAGAATCAAACATTATGCTGTCGCCGGGACGCATACGTGTAACGTGTCCGCCAACCGAAAGTTCGATTTCGCCCTCAAGTACATAGTTGAACTCCTGCCCGCTGTGCACATTCAGCGTCAGAGGAGAGTCGGTGGGCTCTATTGTGACAAGAAACGGAGCCATAAGCCTACGCTGGAAGCCCGCAGCGAGATCCTGATAGCTGTAGGCCGCCGTGCGTTCTACCTTCACACCCTTGCCGGCACGGGTGACAAAATAAGAATTCATCGTAGGCTCCTCGCCAAAAAGGAGAGCCGTGAGCTCCACTCCGTAAGCCCCGGCAAGGCGATGTAGGAAACTCACCGGCACGTCGGACTCACCGCTCTCATAAGCGGCAAGCAGTTCGGGCGACACCTCACATTGGCGTGCCACCTCTTCTGCCGTAAGTTCAAGAGCGTCGCGAAGTCCGCGCAGGCGTGCCGCCACTTCTTGTATATGATTCATAACTTTCTTTTATTCACGTCAAAGAGTCACAAAGTTACTCAATTTTTCTAAAAACTGAACTGATATGCACGCTAAACGCATACATTGTGCAAGATGTTTTGACCCTGTTAGAAAAATATATGTAACTTTGTTCTGACAAAACAGAATACACACCTATGAAATCAATTATACTTGCTTTTCTGCTCTCTATCGTCGCAATAATCCCCACAGCAGCATCTACAACAGCACGCCTCAACCGCACATGGGTGGAAACCGGTGTGATGAAACATGACCAGGAGGGTCTGTCGCTACATGTCGACTTCAACCTCACCAACGCCAAAGGACGCCTCGTAGGCGTGCAGGCCATATTTTACAGCCGCCCCGGCGGATGGGCATTGCGCGACAAAAACGACAAGTACCGTCTGTCGCCATCGCTCAACTACGTGGCAGCATTCGACTACTTCCGCCCTGCGGAAAGCGACATGAAAGTAAACGACTTCGAACTCTTCATACCCGTCAGGGAGCTTCACCTCAACAACGGCCACAAATACCGCATCTACGCCCAGCTGTCGCTGTATGCCGACCCTGGAAAGAAGGGCGAGTTCCTTGCCGAAAGTGACTTCCTCCCCATCACAGTCGACCTTACCGATCCCAACCATCCCAAGGCAATACCCGACTTTTCACAGGTAATCACCGGGGCCCAGGTTGACAAAGCCAAGAAAGCAGGACGACAGGTAGGCGTAACCACCAAAAAGAATCCTAAGCAGGACAAAAAAGCCAAGAAAGAAAAGGCTCGCAAGATGAAAGCCAACAAATGGGGCTCGCATGGCTCGAAAGTCGAAAAAGATTCCATCGACCGCGCCACATTCTGGCAGAAAGAAGAGGTCGACTCCACAGCCCTCCCGAAGCTCTACATCGAGTAATCAGCCTCCGGGCTGCCGGAAATCACATGCAGCCCGACAGTTCACCCTTTGAGCATCATCGTGTACTTGAGACCAGGCTCGGCGCCGAGACTCTCTTTGAACACACACAGGCCATAGTTGGGGACACCCGTCTCGGTCGCAGGACCGAGGTCAAGCAGACGCATCCCCGCCCGGCGGTAATACTCATAGACATACTCCGCAAGCAGATTCATCGCCCGCAGTTCGCCGAATCCGGGCATGTCGCCCCAGTACACCACCTGCACTACACCGTCGGCCGCAGGATATACCATGGCACCGGCAATGTCCACCCCTTCATGCACAAGCAGAAAGAAATCGGCCTTGACGAGCATGGCGGTCGAGATTACATCGTCGGCCTCCATCCACATAGGGCGACCCTTGCTCAGGTGATTGGTACGGATGATATTATATATCCTCAATATATTTTCCGGCACGGGCGCCACCTTTGTTACCGACAGTCCGTTGTCCGAGGCCTGATTCAAGAGTTTCCGGCAACTGCGGCTTATCCCGTCGCGGAAGTTGCCGCGTGTGAGGTCGAGATGATAGCTCACGTCAAGCGTCGGCGTGAGTCCCAGACGCGACAGAGCGCTGACCGACTTCACAGTCAGTTCGGGAGCATACAACTCCGGCGGAAGCGTGACGCGCAGTCCCATCCCCTCGGCACGGCAATACTCCACAATCTCGCTCCACATCCCATCGACTGCCTCGAAGCGCTGGGAGCGGTTCACCGTAAGTCCACCGAAAGGTGCCGAGAAAGGGGAATGAAGCATACCGTCGCGGCGTCCGAGGATTATACCTCCGCGCACCTTACTGTCGCCCGCAAACAGGTAACGCACATCTCCGCCGTCACATTTGTGCCGGTTGTGCTCCGAGAATGCGACACTGTTGAATATGTGTGGCGGCCGGGGAAACATCATCCCGTACTCGCGCGGAGTCACTGTATCTATCTTCATGAGGAACTGCTGTTTTCGCAAAGGTAACTAAAAATGGCGACACCCCCGAACGAAAGGTGCCGCCATATATCATATATATAGTTTACGATACTGCTACCGGTATTTATTTCATGTTATACTTCGCCAGGATATCAAGTATAGGCTGACGTATCGACTCCATCCAGTTGTAGTAGCCCATGTCAGAGGGGTGTGTCTTGTCGGTACATGTAGAGCCGTCGGTATCAGCTGCCGGATAGATGAGATATATGTTGGGGTCGGTCTTCATGGCCTTGCGCACCATCTCCTCGGCTGCGGCCATCTTGGCAGCCTCCTTCTGGTCGTTGTCGGTATTGAAATTGCGGCTTCCACGGTAAATAGTCTGCTGGAAGATAATCGGGGTGACAGGATGCTTGGCGCGTATGGTCTTTACAAACTCGTCGAAGTTCTCTCTGATTTCGGGCGCCTGCGGATTGGAGAAAGCATCAAACACGAATGCATCGGCATCAGTGTCGGCGAGCACGCGTGCATAGCTCTGCTGGAGCTTGGAGTTGCCGCTCACTCCGAGCGAACGGATATCAAGGCCGGTGGCGCGCTGAAGTTGCAGGGGATAAGCCATGCCGGAGCGGTTGGCCGAAACTCCATGGGTAAAGCTCGAGCCCCAGAATACAACCTTGTGCTTGAAAGGATTTTCTATCGGAGTGATGGTGGCGTCGGGGCTGATACCGACATATACCTCATCTATAATACTGCGCAAAGGCATATAGAGCAGACACTCCTTTTCTCCGGGAGCCATAGCCGACACCAGCGCCACAGGCTCGCCTTTGGCCGAGGGGACGCCCGAACCGGCGTATACCCACTTGCCGTCGCGCTTTATATAGAGGTCGGCGCCGGCTGAGGCAACATCTGTGCCATTGTAGGCATGATGGCGCTTCTTGTAGTCAAAATTGACCTCCACGCGGTCGCTGTTGGTCTTGAATACCAGGGCCAGGCCGGATGATTCCTGATTGAGATGGCGACGCTGATAGTCAGTGAATCCGTCGTACTTCACTGTATCGACACGCGCATAACGGTCGGGCGTAGGCAGCACCTTGCCGATTAGTGTCAGGTCCTTGCCCGGTACAAACTTTGTCTGATTCTTTGCGGCAAATGCCGATGGGAGAGCGGCTGCAATGAGGAGTAGAGCCGCCACAAAACTCTTGAGTTTCACAGCTTAATTGTGTTTAGTGATAAAAATTTGGTTAATTATTCACGCAAAGATACAACTTTTTGCCACTCCGCCAAAACGAAACGAAACCCGACGCCGATAAAACGAAAGAGCGCAGTATCGGTCATGACACTGCGCCCATATCGTCAGAGTATGATGAAATCACACAAGCATACCCGAGGCTACAGAAGAAGCCACATCCTCACCCAGGCTGGCGGCTACAATCGCAAAAGCGAATACAAGGGCCGACGACGGACCGTTGGAGGTAATCAGATTGCCGCTCTCTACCACACGCATGTCGACATATGTAGCGCCACCCTTCTCAAGGTCGGCCCGGAATGAAGGATAGCATGTAGCATTCTGGCCCCTTACGATATCGAGAGGAGCGAGCACCACGGCTGGAGAGGCACATATCGAGGCTATCTTGCCCTGCTTCAGCCAATGCTTCTGCAAAGCGTCGTTTACTGCGTCGCAGGCAGCAAGGTTGGTGGCACCGGGCAGGCCGCCGGGCACGATAAGCCATTCGGCATCAGTGGTATCTATGTCGGAAATGCGGCTGTCGGCCACCACTTCTATTCCATTAGCGCCCTTTACATTGAGCTTGTCGGTAATCGACACTGTCGATACCTCCATACCGGCACGACGCATCACATCAACCACCGTCAGGGCTTCGATTTCCTCAAAGCCCTCGGCAAGAAAGACATAACTTGTATTCATATACTTAATTGTTTTGTTTGGTTATATATTAACTTTATAGATATGCTATCTAAATTAGTAACGTAATCCTCGGCCTCCATGTTTTATTTTTGCACAATTTACTATATATTTGCGAATGTAACAAAATCTTAGCCCATGGAAAAAATAAAATTTCAGATTGAGTTTGACCTCAAGAGCATTCCTCCGGCTCTGTTATGGTCATATATATCCACTCCGTCGGGATTGAAAGAATGGTTTGCCGATGAGGTGACACTCCAAGGAAAGCGCTTCACTTTCCGTTGGGATGACGGCGCCGAGCAGACAGCCTCAATCGTAGCGCAGCGCACCGAATCGTCGCTGAGACTACGCTGGAGCGGCGACTTAATGCGCCATTATTTCGAATTCAAGATACTGTCAGGCGAGATGACCGACTCTACCTCTCTGCTTGTCACCGACTTTGCCGTCCCCTCTGAGATTGAAGACGCACGCGATTTATGGATATCTCAGCTTGAGAACCTACGCATCACCCTCGGATGCTGATGCCCCTACCCTGATTATCTCGGCGCACACAGCATCTACGCTCCTCCACCATCCCTGTCGCATTAGCAGAGAACCATACCCGCTCCTTTCTTGTTTTAAATTAAAAACAATCGGGAAATTCCCGATAGCAGCTATTTAGAGCTTGTTTAATAATAAATGTTGCCGCCAGGGTCGTATAGCTTGAGACGATTTTCGACATGTGATGAAGGAGTGTACTTTATGTACACGACTGAGGAACAGAGCGAAAAGCGGCCAAGATATACGAAACAACCGGTAATTTTATAATTCCTCAATCTCTTGCTGAATTTGAAATAAATG
>NZ_JAIDKI010000171.1 GCF_029051885.1 Muribaculum sp. | reverse complement strand
CGCAGCCCCGTGGGGTGTTTCTCAAAAGCGAGTGCAAAGTTAGACACTTTCTGCATTACCTCCAAATTTTACAACAAGAAATTTATGCTGTAAAACATACTTCTTAAACTATACTTCTATCCCTCAAACAAATAACATTTGCACTTTAACTTTTGTTCACAATTGACATTCCGCACATTTTTCCTGCATCCTAATTTGAGGAATGAATCTGACCGCTATCTGAGGATTTTTGAGTATTTTTGTGCAAAAGCATCGTTATTTACCAATCACCCCATAAAAATGAAAAAGAAGCTACTTTCTTTATGCGCTTCACTGTTGTTTTTCCACGCAATCCAGGCGGCAAACCCGGCCATACGCTTCAAACACGAGGCGACCGACACCTCGACAATAAATAATATGTTGATAGAAGCAGCCGCCAAGGTAAAGGATGCAAAGCCTGAGCAGCGCGTGGCATATATCGCAAAAATGTTTATCGACAAACCATATGTTGCCGGAACTCTTGAAGGCGACACAGAGGTATTGACCGTCAACATGGACGAGGTCGACTGCACAACATTCATCGACAATGTGGTCGCTCTGGCCTTCACATTAGGCGAAGGGCGCACATCTTGGCGCGACTTCGTATACAATCTGAAACGCATGCGCTACTATGGCGGCGAAATTAACGGATATGCCTCACGCCTACATTATATAAGTGCATGGATACTTGATAATGTACACCGTGGCAACCTCAAGGAAGCGACCAACAGCTTTGCAGAGGCCGACTATACGGTAAAGACACTCGACTTCATCAGCGCACATCACGACAAATATCCGGCGCTGAACGACTCGGCCAATCTGGCCGGGATAAAAAATATGGAACTGGGATACCGCAACCACAGGTTCCCATATATAAAGAGTTCGCGCGTGGGCAGCAAAAATGTCACCTCACAGCTCCGCGACGGCGACATAATAGCCATCACCACAAAAACGCCGGGACTCGACGTGCAGCATATGGGCATAATATCAATCGACTCCAACGGCGTCCCCCACCTGATGCATGCATCTTCTGCCGCCGGCAAGGTTGTGGTCGAATCCGCTCCACTGGCCGATTACTTCCGCAAAAACAGAAGCGCCACCGGCATAAGAGTAATACGCCTCTGCGAATAGCACCCGGCGTAGATTAATTTTTCAAAAATACATACATATATATTATATCACACTGTGCAAGCGATAATATTAGCGGCCGGAATGGGACGCCGACTGGGCGACCTGACAAAAGGACATACAAAATGTATGGTCGAAGTAAACGGAGTGACACTTATCGACAGAGTCATCACCCAATTGTCGCGCCTTGGCCTGTCGCGCCTTGTGCTTGTTGTCGGCTACCGGGGCCAACGCCTCAAGGAATACATCGGCGACCGCTACAAGGGAGTCATCGACATCGAATATGTCGACAATCCGATATACGACAAGACTAACAACATATATTCCCTCGCGCTGGCAAAAGAAAAGCTGTGTGAGGATGACACCATCCTGCTCGAGTCCGACCTAATATTCGAAGACCGCATTCTTGAAATGATTGTCAACCACCCCGACCCCAATCTCGCCCTCGTGGCAAAATACGAGACATGGATGGACGGCACGATGGTGACAATCGACTCAGAGCGCAACATCCTGAACTTCGTGCCCAAACAGGCATTCCGATATGAAGATGCCGACATATATTACAAAACCGTCAACATCTACAAATTCTCACGCGAATTCTCGCGCAACGAATATGTGCCGTTTCTCGACGCATACTCCAAGGTAATGGGCAACAACGAATACTACGAACAGGTGCTCCGCGTAATCACCATGCTCCACGACTCGACACTTAAAGCCCTGCCAGTTGCTAACGAGAAATGGTATGAAATCGACGACATACAGGACCTCGACATAGCCTCGGCCATTTTCTCACAGAACGAGACACGCTACCACGAGTACCACAAGCGATACGGTGGCTACTGGCGCTTCCCTTCCCTCCTCGACTACTGCTATCTCGTCAACCCGTTCTTCCCGCCCAAGCGCCTTATCGACGAGATGAAGGCCAACTTCACCACCCTGCTCACTGAATATCCATCGGGACAGCATGTCAACTCGCTCCTCGCCGCCAAGTATTTCGGCATACGCCAGGAATACATAATAGTAGGCAACGGAGCGGCCGAGCTCATTAAATCATTCGCAGAAAGCCATGCCCACGAACGCATCGGAGTAATATACCCTACCTTCGACGAATATCCCAACCGCCTGCCCCATGCCGAGATAATACCATATATCTCCACAAAGCCCGACTTCAGATACACAGCCGACGACCTGATGGAATACTTCGCCGACAAACGACCCGACCTGCTGTTGCTCATAAACCCCGACAATCCTTCAGGCAATTTCATCCCGGTAGCCGACGTACTCCGGCTGGCTGCATGGTGTCGCGAGCGCAATTGCGCACTCCTTGTCGACGAGAGCTTCGTTGACTTCACCCATGGATTCGAGCATAATTCGCTGCTGCACAACGATATTCTCCAATCCAACCCCAATCTGAGCGTGATGAAGTCGATAAGCAAAAGCTACGGAGTGCCAGGCCTGCGCCTTGGTGTATTTGCATCGTCCGACACCACCACAATCGCGGCAATGAAAAAAGATGTCGCCATATGGAACATCAACTCATTCGCAGAATACTACATGCAGATCTACGGCAAGTATGAGGCCGACTACATTAAGGCATGCCACAAGTTTATCGCCGAACGCGACCGGTTCTACACCCTGCTTAAGGAGATTCCCTACCTGCACGTAATGCCCTCGCAGGCCAACTATTTCCTGTGCGAAATCACCGCACGGTTCACATCAACCGAGCTGACACGCATACTGCTCGACCATGATGTGTTCGTAAGCAACTGCGCCAGAAAAAAGAACATGGGCGACAAAAACCTCGTGCGTCTCGCAGTAAGGTCCCAACACGACAACGACCGACTGATTGCCATACTCAAATCCATCTGACCAAATGAAGATAATAACCAGCTCTGAGATTGCCTCGCTCGGCATCACTCCCGGCCAATGCGTAGAATGGGTACGCGAAGCCTTCTTGATGAAAGACCGCTGCCAACTGCCGGCAAAACTATCGGTACATCCGCGCGGCAACGACTTCTTCAACACAATGCCATGCCTGCTCCCTGAGGAATACGGCCGGTTCGGATGCAAAGTCGTGTCACGAGTAAAAGGCTCACACCCGGCTCTGAAAAGTGAACTGATGCTGTTCGACACAGGCTCGGGAGAAATGATTGCCCTCGTCAACGCCGACTGGATTACAGCCATGCGCACCGGCGCCGTGGCCGCACTGGCGATTTCCACCCTAAGGAGCAGCAATGCATCGGTATATTCGTTTATCGGACTCGGAGCCATGGCCCGCGCCACCCTCGACTGCCTTATAGCCACCAACCCCGACTCCGTGCTCGACATAAGGCTGATGCGCTACAAGGACCAGGCCGAGCGCATCGCGGCAGAATATGCCTCCCACCCCAACGTACGCTTTACCATCGTAGATACCGTCGAGGCATTTGCCGACGGCAGCGATGTCATAGTGTCGTGCATTACCGATGCCGACGGACTGGTGGTCGACGACACCTCGATGTTCAAGCCCGGAGTGCTCGTGGTGCCCGTGCATACACGCGGATTCCAGAACTGCGACACCATATTCGACCGCGTTGTAGCCGACGACCGCGCCCACGTCGAGGGATTCCGCTACTTCAACGACTTCCGCGATTTCTCACAGCTGGAGGATGTGCTGAAAGGAAACCGCCCGGGACGCACATCCGACACCGAGCGCATACTCGCCTATAATATTGGCCTCGGGCTTCACGACGTACTGTTTGCCACAAAGATTCTCGAGATTATCCAATAGCCCGGAGCCAATGGCTGAAAATTTAGGAAACAAAGCTATAAAGGGCACGATATGGGCCACCATCGACCGACTGGGGTCAATGGGACTGCAATTTGCAGTCAACCTGATACTCGCACGCCTGCTTGTCCCGGCCGATTTCGGTGCGATAGGCATGATTATGATTTTTATCCTGGTAAGCCAGGTATTTGTCGACGGTGGATTCAGTTCGGCGCTGATACAGCGCAAGGATGCCGACCAGACCGACTTCTCCACGATATTTTTCTGGAACATAGGCGTCGGGGCACTGTTCTATCTGCTGATATTCATGTCAGCACCTATGATTGCCGGATACTACGGCATGCCTGTATTGCAGCCCGTATTGCGTGTGCTTGGCTCGATACTCATACTCAACGCAATAATTTCCATCCAGACAACCCGCCTGCAGAAAGCACTGTCGTTTGCCGGCCTGGCGGCCATCGACATCGTATCATCCCTCCTGGGAGGGGCCACAGCCGTAGTCATGGCCCTCTACGGCCTGGGAATATGGAGTCTGGTAGGAATGATGCTCTCGATGAGCACAATCAAGATAATAATGTTCTACTGTGTCACACGCTGGCTGCCGTCACCCGAATTCTCCCTACAGGCATTTCGCCGACTGTTCGGCTTCGGAGGCTACCTCTTCTGCGCCAACCTGCTGCAGACAGTGTGTCAGAACGTGCAGGGAATCATCATCGGCAAGCGCTTCTCGGCATCACAGATGGGCTACTACACCCAGGCCGACAAGCTCAACTCGATATCAGGCTATACACTGCCACAGATAATCGTACAGGTGATGTATCCCGTCTACTCACGTATCCAGGACAACCGACCGCTGCTTATTTCCACCATGCTGATGAATCTCCGGGTGATAGCCTTTGTCATTTTCCCCCTGCTGTTCATACTGATTCTCGTAGCCGAGCCTCTCATTGAATTCCTCTACGGCGAGGCATGGCTCCCTGCCGCCCCATATTTCCGCATACTCTGCGTGGGCAGTGTATTCATGTGCCTCACCAACATAAACTATTATGGAGTGGCGGCCGTAGGACATTCACGCGACCTTTTCATATGGAGTTTCTATAAATGGGGTGTACTGCTCGCGCTTCTCCTCATTGGAATGAACTTCGGCATGACCGCGCTCATATGGTCAATCGTCGCGAGCAACGTCAACATTTTCCTTACCAATGCCCTCCTGTCAAGGAAATGGGTCGGCATAGGCATTTTCGCGATGGCGCGCGCCGTAGTGCCCGCCGGGCTGTTGAGCACCGTCCTGCTCGCCGCCCTTATGTCGCTCCCGAGCCTCGGCATCAATCTGCACTGGGCCATACAGGCAGTAATTTTCGCTACATTATATATAACGGGGGCATGCGTGTTGCGCCTACGGGCCGTAAACGAGGCTATTGACATAGCCCGGCGCCTGAAGCCGGCATGATGAATGCATGGCGAAAGCAACATATATTATTAAGAGCTTGTTTAATAATAAATGTTACCGTCAGGGCGGTCAATCGTCGAGCAGATTTTCGCTTGTGATGAGGGAG
>NZ_JAIDKI010000170.1 GCF_029051885.1 Muribaculum sp. | reverse complement strand
CCCACCCACCCTGTGCCATGCGCCCCAATGGGAATGCTATAACAACAACACAAATAGATGTAGCAGTAATGGGAGTAGTCGCCAGACCGTGTCAGCAGCAAAACACTATTAAATCTTATCTCATAGGTGTAGAAACAAACAAAGACTCCGAAATGCTCCGAAGTCTTTGCCTATATTACCTATATTATACGACAGCGGGATTATGAAGAATACTCTAATGAATCCATTACGGACATATACTACTCTACTGAATTGACGAAAGGAAAGGCTACATAAATAGCAGAGATTCCTTAGTGGCTAATTCACAGTTTTTTTTGCTAACTTTGCAATATGCAAAAATTCCTTTTCAAATGACTTTTGAAGAATTAAAACGCGTTATATATAGCTGTAAGCAGCTTTCTTTTATAGCTGCTTCTGACAAACTGCAAGAAATTGTGTTTGCACTGAACAAAGCAGACACTTTACAACTTATCTCTCAAATTGGTGCCATTCCTGAAGATATTGGACACGACTCTACTGAAGAAAAATTATATACAAAAGTCTCTGATATTCTTCTAGCTAAATCTCTGCTTGAAATGAACTTGGATGCTAAGGTGCTGACACAAAGAGCTGATTGTGCAGATGTAGTAGCACAAAGCCATTATCATAAATATTCTTTAGTAGGTGATGCAAAGGCTTTCAGACTTAGTAGGACAGCGAGAAATGCTAAAGACTATAAAGTAAATTCAATGGCTATATGGAGGGGAGATTGTGAATATTCTGTGCTAGTTTGCCCTTATTTTCAATATCCAATAAGCAAGAGCCAAATCTACAAAGAAGCCCTTGGTGGCAATGTAGCTTTATTTAGTTGGGAATATCTTTATATACTGCTTAAAGAAGGTATCAGGGAATCAGATTCATTTAATCTATCAGACCTTTGGAATCAGAGTGATATTATAAGCAAAACTACTACTGTATCAAACTCTAAAAGTTGTTTTCTTACTCAACAAAATCAGAATATATCTGAGTTTATTAAAATAACGCCTGCAAAATTCTATAAATATTTCAACATCTTTAAGAATATTATAGTGGAGCGTGGTTATAACGAAATTCAGTATTATGAGCAAGAAATTAAACGTGTAAAGCAATTAAATAGAGAAGATGCTATTGAAGAACTTCTAAAAAGCATGAAGTTAGATAGTAAAATCGCGACTATCAATGGATTCATAAACCAAATTAACGAAAGATACTTAGATAAATGATAGAAGAATACACAAATAAAATCCTTAATGGGAATTGTGTAGTAGTCATGAAGGAATTCCCTGAAAATTCTGTGGATTTAGTTGTAACTTCACCACCATATGATAATCTTAGGACTTATAAAGGATATATCTTCCCATTTGACGAGATAGTAAAACAGCTATATAGAATCGTAAAAATTGGGGGTATTGTTGTTTGGGTTGTATCAGATGCTACAATTAACGGAAGCGAAACCGGAACTAGTTTCAAACAAGCGTTAAAGTTTATGGAAATAGGCTTTAATCTTCACGATACTATGATATTTCAGAAAACAAATCCAGTACCTCAAATTTACAGAAAGAGATATACTAACGTATTTGAGTATATGTTTGTATTTTCAAAAGGTGCAGTAAAACTGCATAACGGAATAAAAATTCCCTGTCTTCACGCTGGATTAGAACTAAAAAGCACTACGTATAAAAACTATTCCAAAGGAGAGCAAAGCAGAGGAAAGATGGCTAACCCTGTAAAATCCGAAAAACTAAAAGGTAATATTTGGGAATATGTTGTGGGGAAAAATGCTGTAGACCAAGAAGCAAAAAAACACCCAGCACCTTTTCCTTATCAGTTGGCATTAGACCATATTCTTAGTTGGACTAATCAAGGTGATTTAGTATTAGATCCTATGTGTGGAAGTGGAACTACTTGTGTAGCAGCTTTAGATGCAAAAAGAAATTATATCGGTATAGATATTTCGACTGAATATTGTGAATTAGCACAAGAACGTGTAAAAATTCACGCTATACAGCCTTCTTTTTTATTTAAAGAAGGCTAATATAAGTTCACAAGAAATATCCTATTAACGGAGAGTAATAACGAGTATTATTTCTCTCAAAACAAGCATAAAGGACAATCCACGGCTGGCTCAGCGAGTTAACCGTGGATTGCTTGTAAGTGGCTGGTATCAGCCAGTATGGATTGTCGAAAAGTGATGTAATCGGCTATAGTTCAGAGGGGTCTGAAAGAGCCTTTATTACTCCCACTCGATGGTTGCCGGTGGCTTGGAGGAGATGTCATAGCAGACGCGGTTGACACCCTTCACCTTATTAATAATGTCGTTGGATACCTTGGCCATGAAATCGTAGGGCAGATGGGCCCAGTCGGCTGTCATAGCATCGGTAGAGGTAACTGCGCGGAGCGCTACAGCACGCTCATAGGTGCGCTCGTCGCCCATCACGCCCACGCTCTGCACGGGGAGGAGAATAGCTCCTGCCTGCCATACCTGGTCGTACAGTCCCCATTCGCGCAAGGCAGAGATAAATATGTCGTCGGCATTCTGGAGCACGGCTACCTTCTCGGGAGTGATATCGCCGAGGATACGAACGGCGAGACCGGGGCCGGGGAAAGGATGACGCTTAATCAGATGCTCAGGCATGCCGAGCTCACGGCCTACGGCGCGCACCTCATCCTTGAAGAGAAGGCGCAGGGGCTCACAGAGCTTAAGATTCATCTTCTCAGGCAGACCGCCTACATTATGGTGGCTCTTGATGGTGGTGCCGGTGATAGAGAGCGACTCGATACAGTCGGGATAGATAGTGCCCTGGGCAAGCCACTTCACATCCTTTATCTTGTGGGCTTCGCGGTCGAATACATCGATGAATCCCTTGCCGATAATCTTGCGTTTGCGCTCGGGGTCGGTCACTCCGGCAAGTTCGGCGAAGAACTCGGCCGAGGCATCGACTCCGATTACGTTAAGTCCGAGACACTCGTAATCGTGGAGCACATTGACAAACTCGTTCTTGCGGAGCATGCCATGGTCGACGAATATACAGGTAAGATTCTTTCCGATAGCCTTGTTGAGCAACACGGCTGCCACAGAGGAATCTACACCTCCCGACAGGCCAAGCACAACCTTGTCGTCGCCAAGCTGCTCCTTGAGAGCGGCTACAGTCGATTCGATAAACGATGCGGCACTCCAGTCCTGGCGCGAACCGCAGATATCTACCACGAAATTGCGCAGAAGCTCGGTACCCTGCACCGAATGGTATACCTCGGGATGGAACTGCACGCCCCACAACTGCTCACCCTCGGCCTGATAGGCGGCAACGGCAACCTTATCGGTCGATGCGATAATCTTGAAGTTGGAAGGGATGGAGGTGATGGTGTCGCCATGGCTCATCCATACCTGAGTAGAAGGCTCCAGGCCTTTAAGCAGCGGGTTAGCTACATCAAATTTTTCCAAATGGGCGCGGCCGTACTCGCGTGTTCCGGCGGGTTCTACCGTACCGCCGTTGGTATAGGCCATAAACTGTGCGCCATAGCAGATACCGAGTATGGGCAGACGGCCACGGATACCTTCGAGCGACATGCGGAACGCCTTCTCGTCGTATACCGAAAACGGACTTCCTGAAAGGATAACGCCAATTACGGAAGGATCATCGTGGGGAAACTTATTGTAAGGTACAATTTCGCAATAAGTGTTAAGTTCTCTCACACGGCGGCCAATCAGCTGAGTGGTCTGGCTTCCGAAATCGAGGATAATGATTTTCTGTTGCATAGAAATATTAATCGGAGGGGATTTTCTGACTGCAAAGTTAGTATAATTGCGGCATATATAAGACCCATTCCTACAAAAAAATAAGGTGTACCGCCGACATGTACGATACACCTTATTATCTATAAGTACCGCTCTATAACAGCTAAACTTACTTCCTGTTGACAAATTTAAGGGAAGCGGAACCTACGCGCACTATATACACTCCACAGTCGAGACCATCGATAGCCACCTGGCCTGAGGTGACAGTGAAATCCTTGACCTTATGACCGTAGAGATTGAAAATCTCGACATTGGCCTTACCGTCGGCATCAAAAAGGGAGGCCGCTATAATGAGAGTGCCCTCTGCGAAAAACAGGGTTTTCTCCTGATTGAGTGCAGTCACATCGTCGATACCGTTCACGTCGGAATTCAAGCCCTCAATCATAGCTACGTAAATCTCGTCGATCGACCAGTAGTTGCCCTTCTTTCCGGTCTGGAGTATGCGCAATCCGAGCACATCCTCCTCAGGAAACGGAGCTATAAGCAGAGAGCCTGCGCCCTTTCCGGTTGCGACTGTGCGCCAGCGATGTCCGTAAAGTTCGTCGGTACGGTCATCCTCCCATATGAGATAATCGTCAAGTTCAATGCCAAACTCATTCTTAAAATAGTTTTTGGCATCCTGCGGAGTCTGCTCGGGACTTACAATCTGCTCCTCGCTGTCGTAGTCAAGCACCTGGAGCTGCCAAGAAGCCGGACCGTCATTAGGGTCGTTGCTTGCATCAAGGATGAGAGCGTTGATATGCTCGGTCTTCTTAAGGTCAAGAAGATTCTGGTCGAAATATACTGCAAACCATTGCATCTCACGTGTCATCCAGGCCTGCTGAGGCTTGGTGTCGTCGTTGGCGTTCTGGTCATACCATTCAAGCGGATTCTGGCCCCCTTTTGTCGACCAGCGGGTCTTGATATCATCGTCGGTGGCACGGCTTGCACGTGCGTCGCCGGGATTACGCTCATAGAACTCGTTGGCCTCATAGCGGTCAAGATCCTGAAGTGTGCTACCCTCCACATAGTTGGTAAGCGAGCTACCCTCCACGAGGTTGCCTTTCTCGTCATATATTTTGCCGAGCATGTCGTTGAATGCAATCACATGCCATCCGTCGCGGTCCTTGAATCCGCTGCGGTTGCTCATGTTCCAGGCCATCGGGAGCATATAGCTGTAGGTCGCAAACAGTGACGTGTCGAATGCATTCTTTCCGTCATTGGTAAGAGGAGTGAATACGCCTGAGTAAAGACTTACATTCTTGTTGCCGTTGGCATTCTTGTTATTGGAGCGCACGTTGAAATTGTTCATCGCAAACTTGCCTCCGTTGTCGACAAGGAATGTCTGTTTATCGCCATTCTGCTGGAGAGCGGCGAGAATGAAGTTGACATTTCCACCCTTGATGTCGGCAAATGTGTCGCCTCCGCCCCAGTTGTTGGTGGCAAACATATCGACAGTGCGGTTGAATCCCGGTTCAGTAGTGAAGAAGCTCGCGGAATGGCCGTTGTTGAGGGCCACAAGCTGAGAGTTGGTCATGACCACATCGGCTGCGGCAGCCTTGAATACGAATGTCTTTACTACGCCGTCGACCGCATTGCCGAGCGACTTGAAGGTAGCGCCGCCCTGACCGTCGCTCTGGAAGAGCATACCGGTAGCCGAGCCGAAGAGGAAGTTGTTGTAGAGATTCTCGTCGCGGCAGTCGCCGATGATGAAGAAGTCGAGTTCGTCGTAGTTCTGCTGATAGCAGGCTTCCTGATGGAGATTGTTCTTGTTGTGGAGCGAGTTGGGCCACAGACCGAATTTCCATTCGTCGCCGGCAGCATATCCGATAGTGTTGCACTGGATGTTGCTTATAGTTCCGTTTTCCGACATTCCGCCTACACGAATCACATTCTTGAAGCAATGTCCCGATATGTAATCTACATAATGGTTGTCACACTTGTTGGTGAACATATCGACAGCCTGATAGCATGCGCGTACAGCGAGGTTCACCACATATGTGTCGGCATTTCCTCTCACTGCGTACGGATATTTTTTCGGCTTGCATACAGCATGTGCTGGTACAAACACACCGTCGACCATGCCTCCGGCCACATCGGTGAATATCGACTCGTCCTGTGCCGGATAATTTATGGATATGCCACGTATGCCCGACTTGGGGGCCATGGTTATGAACGGAGTGCCGTTGTCGGTGCCTTCGCCGCAATATACTTCAAGCACCGCACCCTGGCCTCGGGGCACACTGGCCATATCGGAGGCTCCGCGAAGCTCTACACCTGCGGGTATCGACAGAGGAGAGTTACAGCGATAGTGGCCCGGAGTAAGATATACGATACCACCACCATTGGCGCCGGCAGCGTCAAGAGCCTGCTGTATCGCTGTAGAATTATCGTGTGAGGAATTTTCGCCATGGGATGTGTCCTCGGGCGAGATGTAGTTGCCCACCGCACCATAAGCACTTGCAAGGAAGAGGTCGGTCTTGGCCGGGCGTGTCTCCTTCACGGCCATCATCTCGGCGGGATATTCAGGCACTGACTTTGCGGCATAGGATGCATTGTCCGACACCTGACAGTCATACAGCGAGTTGTTGACCAACTGACCGGAGGCAAACTTGTTGCCAACAAATATACAACGCGCCATGGCTCCGACCTCTACATTGCCGTTGAATGTATTATGATCGGCTATCAGCTGTCCGCCCTCGAAATTGACGATACCGCTTACCCGGCACTGATGAAGCTGAGTGGTCTGGGTAGCATCGGGATGGGTGTATATGCCGTAGCGCGAGCCGGTGAAGTCGCAGGCAAGGAACTGCGACGGACCAAGGTCGCCGGCAGCCTGCTCAAGACCGATTTCACAGCCGGGGGTAGTCACACGTGTGAACATGCATCCGCATCCTGCCGACTCGGTCATGTACACACCCGTACGGCAATCGGTGAAGGTAAGATTGTAATTGTGGCCATTGGGCGAACCGGTAGATTGCGCCGCCATATGTGTCGGAGACTTCTTGGCCCAGAAACCTCGGTTGTAGCCTTCGGCAGAGTAGTTGCAGCAGTACGACCAGTCGTTGCGGCGCATCTCGAAGCCTGTAGCATGGTAATAAGTCCACGAAGTGGCATCGGCCGCATCAGGCAGACCGGAACCGGCCCAGTATTTCGGAGAAAAGTCGATATGGTCGAATCGGCCTACGTCGGCAATATTGTCCATCGTGACACCTTTATGGAGCGGAGTGCCGTAAAGACCGAAAATATTGGGACATCCACCACCGTTAAGCTCCGAGAATATTACTCCGATATACGAATTGACAAGTGTCACATTGCGCACATTGCAATAATCATTTCCGAAGTATCCCTTCTTGCCCATGACTACTGTCGGGGGATAAGGGATGGGATTGTCGGCGCGCTGTGTCTCATACCATACGGCCACATCGCTGACAACGGTCGACGGCTCCATGATGAAACATGAATTTGTCTCTACTGTATCATTGGCATATTTGCTTGATACTTTCAGAATCGTGCCTTCGATTTTCTCGCCCTTTACAGGTTTCTTCCAGTCGCCGCGCAGGGATACTCCGCGGGGTATGGTAATCCGTCCGTCAATCTTGTATGTACCCGCCGGGAGATACAGAGTACCGCCCGTCTTGCGGTAGGCCTGCCGATCGCCGGATGGATACGACGATGCGTCGCCCAGGGCATTCAGCATCTGCTGTATAAGTGTTGTCACATTGGTATTTCCCTTGTTGGCGTCGGCATTGTAGTCGAGGATGTTCATCTCGACTACCTTGACATCGGCAGTGGGATATTCGGGATTGTCGACAACCTGCGGCTTGCGCTCATATGTCGCGGCCCCGGCGGCAACCGGAGTCGCCGCCAGGAATAGTCCCGCCAATATGGATATCGTTATCTTATTCATATTGATTGTAGTTAGATTTATTGTCCGAATTCTTCGGCGATAATATTCAGATAGGTATCACCCCAGCCATTGCCATACTCGGGGTCGGTAGGCTCTACGGCATTGACAAAGTTCCATTCATTGTATGCATCGACAATCACCATAGGCTGTGCGCCGAGCTGCATCTTGGCCGACCAGCAGCGTTCGCGGAAGTCCTGAGGATCGGGCTTGATGATAGGATAGTCCCAACGTCCGTCCTGCACATAGAATGAGAATCCGGGGCTTACCGAAGGTATGTAGTTTATACCGCAGTTGGCATAATACTCGCGGTTGACCTTCAGATGCTCGTTTATGAGAATATTATGGAGGTCGAAACGGTCCCATCCGATACCGTTTTCAAGGTTGGTCAGCTTCTCGGGAACCACAGCATCGGCATGACCCTCAATCCAGAAGTGCTGCCAGCGTGCCGGGGGTGTCCATTGTGTCTGGCGCGCGATGATATACACATCCTTTCCTACCTCATTCTTGATTATGGAGCGCATGTTGTCGTAAAGCGCACGAGGATCGCGGCTGTAAAGCTGACGCAAACCGTCGATAACCAGCACGGGACGGCCATTGAAATGGAAATATGTGGACTCGGTCATGAACCACGACAGACGGCGCACAAAGTTGAGGAACACCTCACGTGCAGGCACCTGCACTGTCTGGCCGTTGTCAAGGCGGTATTCGCGAGGCGAGCAATCCTCAAGAAGAGTGTTGTTGTCCTTGCAGCCGAGGCCATCGGCAACATTCTGTGCGTTGAAGCGTATCGCAAATCTCATCGACCCGTCGTTCTTCCACTGAAGAGTATCGGTATGGCCCGAAAGCATATTGATAAACACAGTGTCCTGGGCGCTGATATTGTAGGGGAACATCTTGTTGCGGTCCTCGGATATGTGGGGAGTGATGATATAGTCGATTTTGGCTTTCTTCACATTCTCCACGATGACTCCGAGATTCTGTGCATACTCTTCGTGGTAGTCGCGGTTGGTGCCGAAAAGTTCATAACTTCCGGCCGCAACCTTTACGTAAGGACCGTATTTACCGGTTTCGGCATCATATTCCTCCTCAAGGCGACGCATAATCTGAGCATCGGACCACCAGCTCGAAGGATTGTACATCAGTATACCTGTGGGCACCTTTCCTACGTTGACGGGAGTCAGCTTGTAGTTCCAGGGATGTTCGGAAATATCGGGATTGTCATCCTCTACACACGCAGTGGCGAACAGTCCGAGAGCGATAGCCAGGCTCCATAATATATTCTTTTTCATGTCGGTTTCAGTATATGTTTAATAGTGTTCGTGTATGCAGGAGGGGGAGAATCACTTGCCGGTCGTGAGGTTGTAGCCATAGGCCTTGGTGCTCTGGTACTCGAAAGCAACAGCTCCGAGGGCGGCAGCCTCCAGACGTGCACCGCTGATTTCCTTGGCGCGTGCGAGGAGCTTCTCATACGTATCGCCGTAGTAGTGCTCGTAATATTCCATCTTTGGAGTAATCTCGCGCGGTGTACCCCACAGACTCGCATCCTCTACATGCGGATTCTTCTTTGCAAAGCCAAGAGATGTGAAGATATTGTCGCCCCAGCGTTCGGTGCGCACAAAGGGAGATACAGACTGGAGCATCGCGATACCCTCGGCATTGGCGGCGCCATTCTTTGTAGTCTCGGCCTCGGGATATATCAGACGTTCCATCCAGTAGTTGTAGTCGGGGCTTGCGCCAAGCACTCCCGACGACTGGTCTTTTGTAAATGTGGGAGGCCAGTCGAATGTGCGGGTACGGCGCTCTATGTTCCATATCTCAAGACCGTTGAAGTAGTCGGCGAAAGAGCGCTGCTTATAGATCTGCTCGAGCAGGCCGTCGTTGCCGTTGTCACCACCCATGATTTTTGCCTGGTATATGAGACGGCGGTCGTGGTAGCCTTGCTTAGATGTGCCCCACTTCACTCCGTCCTGCGCCTTGAAGTCGGCATAGTCGGTTACACCCCACTGTGCCATCGATGCATCGATACCCTCTTCATAGGCAGCCTTGGCCCGGCCGGGATTATTGTTGTAGATAAGTTCGGCTTCGGCGCGCAGGAAGCATGCGTCGGCATAGGTGAGTATTACCCAGTGGGCGTCCTCGCTTACAAAGTAAGGCTGCGCCACCGAATGGTTGTAATCGTCCTGTCGGGCCGACCCGAGTACATCGTGGTAGGTATATGTCATACCCGGCACGGTGGCATAACGCCATGAGTTAGGTATATCACACTGCTCCTGATAGGGGGCATAGTCGACGGTATAGCGTACGATAATCGAGTCGCGCAGAGTGTTCTTAACGGCAGTAGGAAGCGAACGATGCTGTGTGTAGTTGGCACACTTTGTTGCTACTACCACGCTCTGCCCGTTGATTGTCATCTTCGTGTCGGAATTCTTGCAGTAAGCCGAATGAGGACGTGTAAGAGTGTCGGTGACAAGGAACGGCTTGGCCTTAGGGTTGCGCTCGTTCATCTTGCGTACATACTTCCCGATACGCGGGTCATTGAATGTAGCGAAGTATATGTAGCCGTACTCGTTGAGACAAGGCCATATCGGAGCCTCGCCACCCTGCTCGGCCTTGTGGTCCTTCTGGAACGAGCGGTAGTAGTAGCTCGACGACTTATCGGCGTCGAGTCCCCACTGCATTACGGCATTATCGTCGTTGGAAGCCATCAGACGGCCGTCGGCAAGCACTTCGAGAGCATGCTCACGCGACAGGTCGGAATTAAGATTCTGGCAGTGCATTGCCACATTGAGACGAAGGGTATTGGCAAATCTGAGCCACTTGTCCATATCGGGAGCTCCGATACCGCCGGCTCCGAATATGGGGTCGTTCTGCAGGGCGTCAAGAGCCGATGCGTTCTGAGTATGGTCGAGCAGGTCGACAGCCTCCTTGAGGTCATTGAGAATCTGGGTATACACCTGCTCCTCCGAATCATACTTGTAATAGCGCTTGCCTTCGTTGCCGACAACGATAGCGTCGCTCATGGGGATGGGGCCCCAGCAGGATGCCATCACATAGTAGACATAGGATTTCCATGTCTTGACGATGGCCATATTCTTGGGATATATAGTGCGCCCCTCATCGTCGACATTGGCGGCATATTCACGTTCAAGTTTGATAAGGTCGCGGAGCACATTGACGTAGTAGTTGCGGAAATATCCGTCGCCGGTGTCCTGGCTTGGATTGCAGCAGAACATCACAATCGTAAGGCGCGAGAAGTTGAGGAAACGGCGGTAGTTCATCTCGGCCCAGTTGTTGGCTGTACGCTGTACTGTTCCGGCGAACACATCGTTGAGCTCAACGTCGTAGACCTTGTGAGGATTGGTGTTTATCTCCTCGAAATCGTCGGTACAGCCAGAAAAACCGAGTCCGGCAGCAGCTATCGCGACAGAAGGAATGATATATTTGAGTTTCATACGGTAATTGGTCTTTTAGAATGTGACTTTGATGTCGAATCCCCATGTGGCCTGCGGCAGTGTGAAGCCTTCCTCAAAGCCCTGGGCATTGCCGGTGGAGGATGTAGCCTGCGGATCCATGCCCTTGGGACAATTCTGATAGAGAATCGCCACGTTGCGGCCTACTACGGAAACCTTGGCCGAACGGATAAATGACTTGCGCAGCCATTCCTGAGGCACACTATAGCCTACGCTGATTTCGCGCAACTTCACATAAGACGCCGAATAGATATAGCGTGAGGCCGATGAAGTGCCATTGTGACACCAGTGGTCGGTAGGAGTAACCCATGTCATCGACTGCTTGCCGCCCCAATATTCAAGGCTTTCAGAGTATACGGTATTGCCTACCCACACACCCTTCGGACGCTGCCAGTCGGGATAAATCACAGGATTTTTATTTGGATCGGCGCCGGGTACATTGGTATACTGCGATTCGAGCACACCCTGACGTTCGCGGTCGTTCTCACCGTAGACGAGGCGTGAAATCTGATTTTCCAGACGGCCTTCAAGAGTGTTCACGGTGTTGCCGTCGATACCGCCGCGGAATGTGGTGTAGCTCCAGAAGTTACCGCCGTGGCTGAAGTCGATGGCCGCACCAAGAGAAAGATTCCTCCAGCGGAGAGTTGTTCCGGCTCCACCGATCCAATCGGGCTGAATCGAACCGAGATACTTGTCAGGCTCATACTCGGCCTTTCCGTCGCGGCCTACGTATATATTACCGTCACTGTCGCGCTTGTAGTCGTTGCCGTAGAACACGCCATAGGGCTTGCCCACTTCGGCATATGACTTTATGTTGTCACGTCCGCGGATTTCGAAACGGTCGATACCGGGAGCGAGGTCCACAACCATATTGTTGTTCTTCGCCCAGTTGGCACGTATCTCCCATGTCCAGTCGCGTGTGCGTATCGGAGTCACCGAAAAGCTGAGCTCGACACCCTTGTTGGTCATCTTGCCGGCATTGATAATCTCGCGCTGATAACCTGATGCCAGGGGAGCGTCGGCCTCTACAATCTGGTCGGTAGTAGCTTTGTTGTAATATGTGAAGTCAAATGAGAAGCGGTTGTCGAACAAGCGGAGTTCGGCACCGAGCTCCCATGATTTGGTCATCTCCGGACGCAGACCGAGAGTCTTCAGCACGGATTCGCCGGTAAAATAAGGTATACCGAGGAATGAGCCGTCCTCAGCCTTGTAATATCCCGAGATGAGACGGTCGTAACCGGTGTCGTTACCCACCTTGGCATAAGAACCGCGCACCTTTACGAGCGGGAAGAGATGCTGGTCGAGCTTGAGCAGGTCGGAAATCACCAGACCGGTACCTACCGACCAGTAGAAATATGAATTATTGTTCTTGGGAAGAGCCGACGACCATTCATTGCGCGCTGTGGCGTCGATGTATGCCCACCCGTCAAAGCCGAGAGAAAGTGCACCGTACACTGCCTGCTTCTTCTTCCCTTCACTCTCCTCAAGAGCGCTCACAAGGCCTTTGGCATTGGAAAGCGAGCGCATGTCCTTGAACTGGAGCTGAGAAGCCTTGGAGTACATGCGTGAGCCATGTATCGACTGGGCCGACGCACCGATGCTGGCGTTGACATTGAGAAGATTGTCCCAGAATCCGTTGTGGAACATCACAAGGGCTTCGTAGTTGGTATTGCGCCAGTCGCGTTTCCAGCGCATATACTCGCCGTCGGTGTCGAAAGGAGTATTGAGATTGGTGAATGACCAGCCCTCGCTCACCTGAAGGTCAGTAGCGGCGCGCAGACGCACGTCGACCATCTTATAGGGCTTGAAGTTGAATGTGACGTTGCCCATGAACCAATGCTTGTTGTCGGAGTTGTCACACTCGTTGAGCGACCAGAACGGATTGGTAAAGCCTTTGAAATTATAAGCTGTGCCGTCGGGCTTCTTCCAGGGGACAAGCTCTTCGATAGAGGCATCGCGCGACAGATTGGCGAAAAGATACACCGGATTACGGTCGGAGGAGTTGCGGAACGCACGGTTCTCGACCTCTTCGTAGACATAGCGGGTAGAAACGTCTACATTCCACCATTTGGCTATGTCGGCGGTAGTATGGAGGTTGAAGGTATGTCGTTCGAGATCGTTCACACCTTTGAGCACGTCATCGGAGATGATGTTGGTGTAACTCAGACGGAATGTGCCTCCGTCGAACACTTTGTCGATTGACAGTGAGTTGGTGTACATATGGCTCGTACCGTACATGGCCTTGGTGGTCTCGGGGTGCGACGAATACTGACGCACCTGGCCGTTGCGTCCAACAACGTCGAAGCCGAGCATCGGCATACCCCACGAGCGCTGGTCCTGGCCGGCATTGTTGGGATTCCATATGCCGTAAGGAAGGTTGGGGTCATATCCTCCGGCAGTACCCTGGCTGCCATAGAAATTACGGCCCTGATTGGCACGCTCGAAGGCACATGACTGTCCTGCGCCATACCAGTTCTGATAGGCCGGATAGTTGTAGAGATAGCCGAGCATAAGGTTGAAGCCGTAAGTTACGCCGAGACCTTTTTTCTTGGTGGCCTTCTTGGTGGTGATAAGAATCACACCGTTGGCTGCATCGGAACCGTATAGAGCCGAAGCATTGGCACCCTTAAGCACCTCGAGGTCCTCGATTTCATCGGGGTTGATAAGGTTGGCGGGGTTGCCGAAGTCAAGGTCGCCGTCCTCACCCATGTTGTTGATGATGGGCACTCCGTCGACTACGATAAGCGGCTGGTTGTTTCCGGTGAGAGAGTTGACACCGCGCAGCACTATACGGGTCGAAGATGTGGGACCACCTCCGGAGATTACCTGCATACCGGCCGCTTTTCCGGTAAGCATATCCATGAGGTTGGAGCCACGCACCTCGGTAAGCGGCTCCGTGTCGATTGACTGACGCGCGTAGGAGAGCGACTTGGCGTCGCGTGTGATACCGAGCGCTGTCACAACCACCTCGTTGAGCTGGTTCTGGTCATTTACGAGCACTACGTTGAGAGCACCCGCATTTTTTACTGTTATATTCTGACGCCGATAGCCTACGTAGCTGATCTGGAGCTTTTCGCCCTTGTCGGCCTTTATGGAGAATTTGCCGTCGACATTGGTGGAGGTGACCCGATTTGTACCTGCTACATGTACGGTAGCACCGATGACCGGTTCTCCATCCTGGTCAACAACGGTACCGCTGAGCGACAGACTCTGTGCCCATGCCTGTTGTCCTGCCAGTGATGTTGCCAGCAGAGCGGCCGATGCCGAGAGCCGTGACAGATGTTTGAATGATATTCGCATCCTATGTACTGAGTTTTTGTGATGAGTTAAGGTTTGTTTGTCTCAGAAGAGGGAGTGTGGTGAGGCTTAAGTCCATTTTCATGGCCATAGGCTCAGCCACATATATGATGTAATTGACTTTATATGCAATCTACAATTTCCAGAGGCAATCCGCAATGACATCGGGCGTATTGCCTCGGGCTGATACTAAGAGCTTGTTTAATAATAAATGTTACCGTCAGGGCGGTCAATCGTCGAGCAGATTTTCGCTTGTGATGAGGGAG
>NZ_JAIDKI010000017.1 GCF_029051885.1 Muribaculum sp. | reverse complement strand
CTCCCCACCCTGCGGCTCCATAGTTCTCCTCCACCTCCACCCGGCTCCTCTCCCCCACTCCGCCGCCTTGGCGGCACCCAATACAACGAAACCTTAATCATCCCTAACCCTACATCTGATCATATGACAGCAAATAGCGTAATGAAAGGCGTCATACGGCATGCTTTGCCGGCAGTGCTTTTCTGTGCTGCCTCGGTACCGGCGTTCGCCGCGGCCCCGACGGTAAGCATCGACGTGAAAAACGTCACCGTAAAAGAGCTGCTCCACACCATCGAGGCCAACAGCAAATATACATTTGCATATGCCGACGATGATATCAGCTCCGGCAAGCGTGTCACCATAAAGGCCAGCGACCGCTCGATCGCCTCAATCGTGGCCGAAGCCATACCCGGTGCAAAAGTCAGCATCAACGGCAATAAAATCGTAATAACCCGCGACAATGCCGCCGACACAAAGGAGGCCGACAAGGCATCGGCGCGACGCAAGATATCAGGTAAGGTGCTTGACGAGGCCGGCGAGCCGGTAATCGGAGCCACCGTCACCGTCAAGGGCACCAAAGAAGCCGTAGCCACCGACTTCGACGGAAACTTCTCGCTCAATGTATCGTCGACACGCCCTACACTGGTAGTGTCGTACGTAGGCTACAAGCCCGAGGAGAAGCAGCTCGCCTCAGGTGAGAGCAGCATCAACTTCAACATACAGCCACAGGCTACAATGCTCGACGACGTAGTGGTAGTGGGCTACGGCGTGCAGAACAAGCGCGACGTCACCACATCAATCACCTCGATAAAGGCCGAGGATTTCGCCAAGACCCCCACAAGCGACTTCCGCGACGCCATGGCTGCCAAGATGCCCGGCGTACAGGTGCTCTCGCTCGGCGGACAGCCTGACGGCAACGTATCTATACGTATCCGCGGCATCCAGTCGGCCACATCGGGCAACGACCCTCTATACGTAATCGACGGTGTGCCCTCCGACGCCCGCGCATTCGCCAACATCGAAAGCTCCGACATCGAGAGCCTCGAGGTGCTCAAAGACGCATCGGCTGCCGCCATCTACGGCTCGCGCGGCTCTTGCGGCGTAGTAATCATCACCACAAAACGCGGTAAGGAAGAGAAGCCGACCATCTCCTACGACGGTCAAGTAGGATGGTCCAACGTGTCGAAGAAAATCGACATGCTCGACGCCTACGAATTCGCGACAATGTTTAAGGAAGCTCGCGACGGCGCATACCTGAGCCAGACTCCCGGAGCAAGCATCGGCGACCCCTACGATTCGCGCCCATCAAGCTACCAGCGCGTCAACCCCATCATACAGGCCTACCTCGACGACCGCACAGGCACTCTTACCAACACCGACTGGCAGGACGAGATATTCCGCACAGCCATATCGACCAAGCATGCCCTCAGCGTATCGGGCAAGACCCCGTCAGTACGCTACTATGTAGGCGGAAGCTATCTCTACCGCGAGGGTACCATCATCGGCAGCGACTTCGAGCGCTTCAGCGCACGCGCCAACATCGACGGCAACCGCGGCAAACTGAAGTACGGCATCAGCTTCTCCCCGTCGTACTCCCAGACCAACTATGTGTCGGCCGACGCCCAGTACAACGACGACGGTGTAATCGCCTGCGCCCTGCAGAGCGCCCCGATATTCCCCGTGTACAACCGCGACGGCAGCTACAACCAGGACATGAACGGCCTGTTGCGCCTCGACCCGTGGGACACCCAGTACAACGAATGTATGAACCCCGTGTTGCTCGCAAATGAAATCGACGACAAGCGCAACAAAATCAACCTGCTCGGCAACATATATGTAGGCTACGAAATCATAAAGGGCCTCGAAGCCAAATTCACTGTCGGCGGCGACTTCTACAGCTATACACGCGACTATTACCGCCCGAGCTACATCGAGGAGAAAAAGATGGCCAACCACGGCAAGCCATCTTCGCCCAAAGCGCGCCACTGGGACAACAGCTACTTCCACTGGACAATGACCGGACAGCTCAACTACAACCGCACGTTCGACGACCACAGCATCAACGCAGTGGCCGTATGGGAGGCTGAAAAACAGACTATCCGCACATCGCAGATCTACGCCATCGGCACCCCTGGCGACGACAAGATACGCACCACAAAGGGTAAGACCATCGACCAGGACAACACACTCGACAACCGCTACAGCTACACATTCGCCTCATGGCTCGTGCGCGCACAGTACTCCTACAAGGGACGCTACATGGTGTCGGCCTCAATCCGCGGCGACGGCAGCTCGCGATTCGCTCCCGCCACACGCTGGGGCTACTTCCCCGCCGCATCGCTCGGATGGCGTGTCAGCGACGAAAACTTCCTCCGCGACGCCACCTGGCTCAACGACCTCAAGATACGTGCGTCGGTAGGCCAGACCGGTAACGCACAGATCGGCAACTCGGCCTATCTCGCCCTCTACAAGCCGACCAACATCGACCTCGGAGCCGGACTCAACTCGGTAATCTACCCATCGCAGATAGCCAACAACGAGCTCGGCTGGGAGAAAAATACGCAATGGAACGCCGGTGTCGACTTCAACATCCTCAACGGCTACGTACGCTTCACCGCCGACGCCTACTACTCAAAGACAACCAACATGCTCTTCGACGTGCCCGTAAGCCAGGTATCCGGATTTGACACATCCAACGTCAACATCGGCTCGATGGAAAACAAGGGTATCGAGCTACAGATTGCTTCCGACCACCGCTTCGGTGACTTCACCTACTCGTTCAACGCCAACTGGTCGCTCAACCGCAACAAGGTGCTCCACCTCGGCGACGGCGATGCCGACATCATCAAGGAATCGAGCTATGCCGGAGGCTACTACCTCACCCGCGTTGGCCAGCCTGTAGGATGCTACTACCTGATGATTCAGGACGGCATATTCCACAATCAGCAGGAACTCGACTCCTACCCCCACTTCCCCACCACCGAGGTTGGCGACTTCCGCTTTGTCGACGTCAACGGCAACGGCATCCTTGAAAAAGACGCCGACCGCGCCATCGTCGGAAACTATCAGCCCGACTTCTACTACGGATTCGGCCTTAACCTCGGATACAAGGGATTTGACCTCGCCGCCAACTTCCAGGGCGTATACGGCAATGAAATCCTCAACCTCGAGCGCCGCTACCTGCTCAACATGGAAGGCTCGTCCAACATGATGAAAGAGTCGCTCCAGCGCTTCCCCTACGGCGAGCTCAACAAGGCCACCCGCAAGTCGACCGGCAACAACGGCTCCTGCACCTCAACATTCCATATCGAGGACGGCTCCTACCTGCGCCTGCAGAACCTTTCGCTCGGCTACACCCTGCCTAAGGCATGGCTCAGCCGCGCCGGAATCAAGCACCTGCGCGTCTACGTACAGGGCACCAACCTCTTTACATGGACAAAATATACCGGCTACAACCCCGAAGTTAACAAGCGCTCCGACGATGCCCTCCGTCCCGGCGAGGACTATTGCTCCTACCCGCTGTCGCGCACCGTCACATTCGGTCTCAACTTCAGCCTCTAATCCCTCATATATTATCATCCTTATCTGACACTGAAAGATGAAATTCAAACATATCACCATAGCGGGCTGTATGCTCTGCGGAGCAGTGCTCACATCATGTGGCGACAGCTTCTTCGAGCAATATCCCGCCAATGAAATCACCGAAGGCAACTTCTACCAGAGCGACGACGACTTCAACCAGGGTGTGCGCTCATGCTACGCCAAACTGAAGACCCAGAGCGGATACTACATAACCGAACTCGGCTACCGCTCTGACGAGAGCACCCTCCTGGCCATGGCCACATCGACACAGGACCGCTACGATATCGACCACTTCCAGGACGTACCCTCCAACGGCATCTGCGCCGATGTGTGGCAAGCCTGGTACAACGGCATATACCGTTGCAACGACGTGCTCGACCATATGGACGGAAAAGAGTCGCTGCCCAACTACCGCCAGTACCGCGGAGAGGCCCTTTTCATCCGCTCGTGGTTCTACTTCAACCTCTACCGTGCCTTCGGAGTAGTGCCTATCGCCCGCAATGTAGTCAACCCCGAGGCGGCAAAAAGCATACCGCGCTGCTCCGAACAGGAGATGTACAATCTGCTCGTATCCGACCTCACAGAAGCAGCCTCCCTGCTCCCCGCAAAAGCCGGAGCTGAAAAAGCCCGAGTGACAGATATCGCGGCATGGACCCTCCTGGCCAAGGTACAGCTCACATTCAAGCGCCACGCCGAGGCCAGAGCCTCGCTCGACGAAGCCATCAAAAACACATCCTACGGACTGATGGACAACCCCGCCGACGTGTTTGACGTAAACAAGAAGTTCAATAAAGAACTCATATTCGTGCTCCACTACGAGAAGACCAACGGTGAAGGCCACGGACACTGGTACTCGCAGAAGTCCAACGTGCTCAGCGAAATCAACTCTCCATCGCCCGAGCTCCGTGCTCTGTATTCGACCGACGACCTGCGCCGTCCCCTCATCTGGGAATACATCAAGCAAGGCTCGCTCTACGTACTCAAAAAATGGTATGACGAATACGATGCCACCTACACCTCCCATGTAGGCAACGACTTCCCCTTCCTGCGCTATGCCGACATAACCCTCATGTATGCCGAAGCCCTCGCCGAGACTTCAGTAAGCGACGCCCTGGTATGGCTCAACAAGACCCGCACCCGCGCCGGCCTCTCCGAGCTCACAACCGCCGAAGTATCGACCCGCGACCAGTTTATCAGAGCCCTTGCCGACGAGCGCGGACGTGAATTCGCCCTTGAGGGACACCGGTGGTTCGACCTCGTGCGCCTCGGCCTCGCCATCGAGACAATGCGCGCCGCAGGTTTCACGCTCGACGAGCACAATCTGATTTTCCCAATTCCCCAGAATCAGATAGAGATTGTCAACAACGCCTCTATCCTCTGGCAGAATCCTGGCTACAATTCCTAACCAATCATTTCTGACACAATGAAAAAACTTATCAACATACTAATGCTCGCAGGGATGCTTGTGGGCTTCACCGGATGCTGGGACGACGAGGTGGTCGAAGCCGGAGCCCCGCGCCCGCAGGTCGAGAATCTGAAGGCCGTACCAGGCGATGAAGAGGCCGTAGTGACATGGACAATGCCCGAAGGATGGAATCCCTCCGACTTCATTATCACCTATAAGACTCCGGAGTCGGAAACCGTGTCATACCGCACCGGCAAACTCAGCGAATACACATATACTATCGCATCGCTCGTCAACGACTACCAGTACTCATTCGACGTACAGGCTGTATACGGCGAACTGATATCCGGCGCAGTAACCGCCATTGCCAAGCCATCGACATCGCGTTTCCCCGTAGCCGACCTCACAGCCGACGCTACAAGCGAAATGGTAGTGCTGACATGGACACGCCCCTCGCTCCTGGTCAAGGGATATACTCTCACATATTCCGGCGAGAACAACCCGTCTGATGTCAAGACCATGAACCTTGACGCCGACACCGAAACCGTTACCGTCGACCAGCTGACCAACGACATCAACTACACATTCACCCTCGTGGCCGACTACGACCGTGGCCAATCGGCTCCCGCCACAGTAAAGGCTATGCCTACACTGGCTATTCCCTACTTCGTAAGCACCACCGAGACTGCTGTGGGCATGCCCGTACACTTCACCTTCAACCGAGAGGCATACACCAACGCAGGCAATGTTACCTGGACATTCCCCGGCAACATCGTAAAGAGCGGCGACGAGATTGACTACGCGTTTACCTCGGCCGGCACACAGATTGTGAAACTCTCCGCACAGATCGGTACAGCCACACGCGAATGGAACATCGAGATGAACGTGCGCGAATATGCCATCTGGAACACCGAATGGGTACAGGACGGCACCAACTGGAACGGCTTCAAAGGCACCTGCCCCGTATTCTCTCCCGACGGAAGCACACTGTACATCATCACCTTCAACAAGGTGACCGTACTCTACGCATTCGACATCGCCTCAGGAGCAAAGAAATGGCAATATGAGCCTGCCGCCAAGTCGGGCAGCTACAACATGCTTACAGTCAACCCCGTAAATGGCGACATATATTTCGGCACACAGACCGCAGGACAGTTCTACTGCGTAAGCGACGAAGGCAACCTCCGCTGGACATTCACCGAAGCACAGTCGATGCAGGCGGCAGCCCCGGCAGTCAACGCAGCAGGCACAGTAGTATACATCGGCGACCGCGCCGGCAATGCATTTGCCATCGATGCCGCCACAGGAGCCAAGAAGTGGGGCGTAAGCCTCGGCACACAGTGCGCCGGCCTGCTTGTCAACGGCAATGAGCTGGTAGTCGGCACCAACGGCACCGCAATCTTCTTCCTCAACGCCGAGACCGGCGCCGAGACAGCTAAAATAACCCTCGAAAAGAAGATGACCGATATCTCCGGTTTTGCCGTAGCAGCCGACAAACGCACCGTGTATGTGCCTCAAAACAACGGCTGCATGTCGAAAATCGACATCACCGACCATACCGTGCTCATCGACAGCAAAGTATGCACCAGCGCAAGCCCCAACAACATGTATGAGCCTGTAGTAGCTCCCAACGGCGACGTATTCGCAGGAAGCAAGGACAGCTATGCCTACTGCTTCGACAGCAACCTCAACGAAAAGTGGAACTACAAAGGCCTCGACGGCAACAATGCCTTCAACTATTCCCACCCGTGTGTCGACACTGAGGGCAACTTCTACATCACCTCCGGACAGAAAGGCAACAAACTGTTTGTATTCAGCCCCACCGGCAATCTGATATCCGACACCCGCATCGGCAACGACACCGACGCAGCCGACAAGCAGATGGGAGGCAACAACCTGCTCAACGGGGTAGTATACAGCGCCCTGGTAGGTGACAAGGGTATCAACGGCAAGCTCGTAGGCATCGGCGTAGGCTACGACCGTGCTCCGGGATGGTCGACCCACGGCGGCGACCTGTGCGGTTCATGCTGCATTAAATAACCTAATAAAACCTGATAATTATGTTCACCCCACGAAATACAATGATATTCAACCTCATCATGGGTGCATGCCTGGCCTTCTCGGCCACGGCATGCTCCGACGATGACGATAAAGACTTCGATGCCGTGAACGAACGCGCAGCGAAGGTCAACATCGGCTTCTCACGCTACTTCGACGCCAACGGAGCATCGACACAGCTTAAATGGAACAGCGACGACCAGGCTATACTGAGGCTCGCATCCGACGGAAGCTCCTACATGGCATCGCCAATTCGTCCCGGGCAGACATCATCGCTTTTCCTGTTCACTGTAAAAGCTCCGGGAGCCGCCACAGTAGTCAGCTACTGGCCTACAGATGCACCTGTAACGGTAGGCAACGGTGAAGTTGGCCTTGAGATACCCGCCATACAGGACGGCACCGTAACTCCCCTGCTCATCGGAGCCGACACACAGGCAATCTCATCCTACGAAGGATGCGACATCACCCTACGCCAGTTCCCGGCCCTGATGATGGTAAGCATTAGCCGCGGCAACTATACTGTAGAGAGCATCGATGTAAGAGGAAACGCCGGAGAGAAACTGGCCGGCCATGTAAGCATCGACGCTGCCACATGGGCATTCTCGGCCGATGCCGAAACAGCTCATGTAGATCTGGCAACCCCCGTCAGCTGTGCGCTCGACGGTACCACAATCGCCGTACAGGTAGCTCCGGTGACACTGACTGAAGGATACACCGTTACAGTCAACACCACCGACGGACATTCATTCAATGTGACATCGTCATCTCCTGCAATACTCGAATCCGGCGAAATATTCATCACAAACAGCGCCTCTGATACCGAACCGTCACATCTGCTCATCGGCGGAAGCGACAAGGTGCACATTGTCAATGTAGCCCAGTGCATGGGAGCCGACTACAAGGCCGGCCTGGAATGGACCTGGGAGGCCGAAGATGCCGCCGACATACTCGGCATAGCCAAATCACGATGTGACCACATCGATGACTGCAAGCCCGTCGACAACGGCTCGAAGATACTCGTGTCAAGTTCCTACAACTGGTGTGTACTCCTGGACAAAGCCTCCAAGCAGGTACTGTTCCATGCGCTCGACTGCGCCAACGCCCACTCTGCCGAACTGCTTCCCGGCAACCGCATAGTAGTGGCTTGCAGCGACGGAACGACAAGCAACCACAATCAGGTACGCCTGTATGACGCAGCCAAGTCAAACGTATTGCTCGACAGCTCGCCACTGGTTTCGGCCCACGGAGTCACATGGTGTGAAAGCAACCAGCGCCTCTATGCCATAGGCAACAGGCAGATCAACGTATACAGCCTCCAGGACTGGGACACCTCTGCCCCGAAGCTAAAGCTCGAAAAGAGCATAACCACACCGCAGGGGAGCAACCACGACATAAGCCTTGCCGATGCGACTACCCTGGTAGTGGCCGGAGTGCGTGCCTACCTGTTTGATGTAAACTCCGAGTCGTTCACTGAGATGCCCCACTTCGCCGCTTCCACACAGCTCAAGTCGGTCAACTACAATCCGCTCACCTCGGAGCTGTGGTACACCGACGCCACTGTGCCCGAAGGCACACAGTCGTGGTCGACCCACACACTGCGCTATGCCACCGACCCGGCAGCATCATCAATGGCCGGCACCATCAGCATCACCGATATGGATGTGTACAAAGTAAGGGTACTCAACTGGTAATAGCCCGTTTTTAGTTAAAAATAATTAAATTCACCCCGGGCATTGGTAGTTTTCCCGGGGTGAAGTTTCATTATAGCAAAGGCCAATCCGACTTAGCCTTGTTTCAGAATTATTAACCAACCCTAAAGAATACCGCAACACCTACTCATCATGAAAAAGGCAGTTCTTGCAATTTCATTTATTCTGATGGCCATATCGGCCATGGCCGGAGGCAACCGCGCAGAGTCTATCATAAGGGAAATCCACAACCCCTCATCAAAGACAGTGCTTGTGGCATGCCATCGCGGCGACTGGCGCAACTATCCTGAAAACTCAATCGCCGCAATGGAGAGCGTGATAAAGATGGGCGCCGACATTGTTGAAATCGACCTCGCCCTCACCAAGGACAGTGTGCTTGTCGTATGCCACGACCGCACAATCGACCGCACCACTACCGGCAAAGGCCTCATCGCCGACATCACCTACGACTCCATCACGCATGTCAATCTCAAGAGCGGCCACGGCGTAGCCACCCGCCACAAGATGCCTACCCTGCGCGAGGCTCTCGAACTCTGCAAGGACCGCATCGTAATCAATATCGACAAAGGCTACGACTACTACGACCTCATACTCCCGATTTCCGACTCGCTGGGAATGACCGACCAGCTGCTCATCAAAGGGAAAAAACCGGTAAAGGCCGTGGCCAAGAAAATGGCATCGCACAAACACAACATGATGTACATGCCTATCATCGACATCCTCAAGCCCAAGGGTGAGAAACTCTTCAAGGAGTACATGACAACCAACACCGTGCCTCTTGCCTACGAGGTATGCTGGGACCGAATGACACCCGCCGTCACCGAATGCATGGCAGCAATCGTGGCCCAGCCCTCCAAACTGTGGGTCAACTCGCTGTGGTCAAACCTCTGCGGCGGACTCGAGGATGACGCAGCGTTCGACGGCAATCCCGCCGAAATCTACGGCCAACTCGTAGACATGGGCGCCACCATCATCCAGACCGACCGTCCCCAACTACTTCTCGGATATCTACGTTCACGTAACCTCCACGAATAATGCCTACCGACACAGCAACAATCGGAGCCTCCGGCTCTCGCTCGATATTCTCCAAGATAGCTTCGTTCTACTCCATCAGCCCTACGGCTGACGAGCGGGAATTCCCGTCGGACGAAGCGCGCACGAAATTCTACAAAAAACTCCGTCTACAGGCTTTTTTCGCCGCCACCATCGGCTATAGCCTCTACTATGTGTGCCGCACGTCGCTCAACGTGATGAAAAAGCCGATTATCGACAGCGGCGCTCTCGACGCCACTCAGCTCGGCATAATCAGCTCGGCGCTCCTATTCGCCTACGCCATAGGCAAGTTTGTCAACGGCTTCATCGCCGACTACTGCAACATCAAGCGCTTCATGGCCACCGGCCTTATCATCTCGGCCCTTGCCAACGCCTTCATGGGCATGATGGGCATCGCCTCAAGCGCCATCCCCGGAGCGGTAATGTGTACATGCTTCGCCATAATGTGGTGCTTCAACGGATGGGCACAGTCAATGGGCGCACCTCCTGCCATTATCAGCCTTTCACGATGGTTCCCGCTTAAAGAGCGCGGCACCTACTATGGCTTCTTCTCAGCAAGCCACAATCTCGGTGAGTTCTTCTCTTTTCTCTTCGTAGGCTCGATAGTGGCAGTAGCCGGGTGGCAGTCGGGCTTCTTCGGTTCGGCCATAGCCGGCGCCATAGGCATAGCCCTTGTGATTTTCTTCCTGCATGACCATCCGGGTGCTCACGGACTCCCGTCTATCGAGGCACTTTCCGGCGAAAAGAAAGGGAAGGACGACAAGATGTCGACCAAGGATATACAGAAGATGGTGCTGCGTACTCCGGCCGTATGGGTACTGGCAGCCGCAAGCGCCTTCATGTATATCTCGCGCTATGCCATCAACGGCTGGGGCATGCTCTTCCTACAGGAGCAGAAAGGATTTACCGACGTCGAGGCTCTGTCGATTATCTCCATCAACGCCCTGCTCGGCATCGCCGGCACCGTACTCTCGGGATGGTTCTCCGACAAACTCTTCAAGGGCGACCGCCAGATTCCGGCCCTGATATTCGGTGTGCTCAACGCAACGGCTCTCGCCCTGTTCCTGTTCGGAGGCAACGCCATGTGGATCAACATCCTCTCCATGATACTCTTCGGTATCGCCATCGGAGTGCTCATCTGCTTCCTTGGCGGACTGATGGCCGTAGACATTGTGCCGCGCCGCGCCACCGGAGCCGCTCTCGGAGTAGTAGGAATAGCCTCGTACGTAGCCGCGGGCATACAGGATGTGGCCTCGGGATGGCTCATCAACGACAATATCACCGTAGTCGACGGAGTGAACCACTACAACTTCACCCCGGTAGCGATATTCTGGCTCGGAGCATCGATAATATCGTTCCTCCTCCCGCTGCTCAATCTGCGCCACAAAGTCGACCATTCAGAGTAAAATACCAACACTCTATATATACAATTACTGACAATCAACTAATAAAGGAAATATTTTTGTTTTAGGTTATTGGGAATTCAAAAAAAGCAGGAGAATGGGAAGCCCGTGAAGGATTTCCCATTCTTTTTTTCATACAACACGCCAGCGATATAACATGACGAAAAGCGGCCAGGATATACGCGACAAATCTGCTCGACGACTGACCGCCCCAGCGTTAACAAATATTGGGGAACGGGGTCTTATTAAACAAGCTCTTAAGTTATATTTAGAAATCGCATCCATATGCTGTCAAAACTTTTTCGTAAATTTGCCGTCCGTAAAATCCAACAATAGAAATTTTATACCTATGAGTACATGGTTTGAATGCAAAGTGCGCTATGACAAAATACAGGAAAACGGCTCGGTCAAGAAGGCAAATGAGCCCTATCTTGTTGATGCCCTCAGTTTTACAGAGGCAGAAGCCCGTATAATCGAGGAGGTGACTCCCTATATATCCGGCGACTTCTCGGTATCTGCTGTAAAGCGTACGAATTTCACTGAAATTTTCTGGGACGACACCGCCGACAAGTGGTATCACGTAAAGGTCAGCTTCATCACTCTCGACGAGAAGACTGCCGTAGAGAAGAAGACTACCTCCCATATCCTTGTTGCCGCCAACGACTTCCGTGGCGCTCTCGACCACTTCATGGAAGGGATGAAAGGCACCATGGCCGACTTCGAGGTAAGCTCGATAGCCGAGACCCAGCTTATGGATGTATACAAGGCCAAACTCGAAGGTCAGACAGCCGAATAACACCCCACCCAGCCATGCCGTCGGTAACATCACGTCTGCTTGATATACGAAGCCGCATCCCCCAGGGTGTGACACTGGTTGCCGTGTCGAAATTCCACCCCGTCGAGGCCATTCGCGAGGCATACGACGCTGGCCAGCGCGACTTCGGCGAAAGCCGCGCCCAGGAACTCTCCGCCAAAGCTCCGGCCATGCCCTCCGACGTGCGCTGGCACTTCATCGGACATCTCCAGACCAACAAGGTACGCCAGGTAGTGCCCCACGCCAGTCTGATTCACAGCATCGACTCGCTAAGGCTGTTGCGTACGGTCGACAGTGAGGCCGCACGCATAGGCCGCACCGTCGACGTGCTGCTACAGGTGCATGTGGCCCGGGAAGAGACTAAATTCGGATTCACCACCGACGAACTGCTCGTCGAGCTCCCGGCGCAATGGCAGCCCGCCGACACTCCTTCGGTAAGGGTACGCGGTGTGATGGGCATGGCGTCGCTCACCGACGACACCGACCGCATAGCAGCGGATTTCGCAGAAATAGCGCGAGTTTTCAGGCAGCTGCGCGAAGGCCTGTTTGCCGACGCTGACACATTCGACACCATATCGATGGGTATGAGCGACGACTTCAGCATGGCCATCGACGCGGGGAGTACCATGGTGCGCATAGGCACCGACATATTCGGCGCGCGCGAGTACTGACCTGATTCATGCTGCCGGCTGAGGCGGCGTCCGACTCTCCGACATTGCTCTGAGCAATCATCAAGATATGTTTTACAGCATGTTGTTACTGCCGTAAAGCATATTTTTTATAATTTTACCTATTGAATTCTACTTAACCTAAAATATCAAAATTAAAACAACCCAAGAAAAATCATCGATCAGCAATGGAAACCGCTCAAACAAAATCAACTAACGGCAGGCTGATTGCAATCATCGCGATGTTCTTCCTCTTCGCAATGATTTCTTTCGTGACCAACCTCGCCGCTCCTATCGGAACTATCTGGAAGACCCAGTATACATGGTCGGGCATGCTCGGCAACATGATGAACTTCCTCGCCTATCTGTTCATGGGCATTCCGGCCGGCAATCTCCTCGTAAAAATCGGCTATAAGAAAACCGCCCTCTGGGCTATGGCCGTTGGCTTTATCGGCCTCGTATTCCAGTGGCTTTCCGGCAAAGTAGGCGCCGAAGCAGGCCTCTTCAACGTAGGCGACCAGGTTGTGACCCTCAACTTCATCATATACCTCCTGGGCGCATTCATCTGCGGTTTCTGCGTATGTATGCTCAACACCGTGGTCAACCCGATGCTCAACATGCTCGGCGGCGGCGGCAACAAGGGCAACCAGATGGTACAGGCCGGCGGCTCACTCAACTCACTCGCCGGAACTCTCACCCCGCTCGTAGTAGGTATGCTCGTAGGCGAGGTTTCCGACAAGACCACCATGGGCAATGTGGCTCCGCTGCTCTTTATCGCCATGGGTGTGTTTGTAGTCGCATTCCTCGTGATTTCGGCTGTAGCCATCCCTGAGCCCCACCTCCGCAAAGAAGGAGTCAAGAAAGTGGAAATGGCCCATTCTCCCTGGAACTTCCGCCACACCGTGCTCGGCGTTATCGGCATCTTCTTCTATGTAGGTATCGAAATCGGTATCCCCGGTGTGCTTATCTTCTATCTGACCTCCGTTACCGGTTCGGCTGCCGTAGCCGGCGGTGTAGCCGCCATCTACTGGCTCCTCATGCTCTGCGGACGTATGATTTCCTCTGCTATCTCCAGCAAGGTATCGAGCCGCACACAGCTCATTGCCGTGTCAATAACAGCCATCGCATTTATCTGCATAGCAATCTTCCTCTCCGACAGCTATACCATCAACATGCCTTCTTACGCATCCAATGAAGGATTCTCAATCGTAGAGGTGCCCACCAAAGCTCTCTTCCTCGTGCTCTGCGGCCTCTGCACATCGGTAATGTGGGGCGGTATCTTCAACCTCGCCGTTGAGGGTCTCGGCAAGTACACCGCACAGGCTTCCGGCATATTCATGATGATGGTTGTAGGCGGCGGCGTGATGCCTCTGATACAGAACTGGATTGCCGACAACGTAGGCTATATGGAATCATACTGGCTCGTAGTGGCAATGCTCGCCTACCTCCTCTTCTACGGCCTCGTAGGATGCAAGAATGTCAACACCGACATACCGGTTGACGACACCATCCAGAATGCAGCCTGATACACTACATCGCAATCTAAGCAGGCTCTGCGGAGACCTGTCTGAAATCTGAATACCATGCTTGCCGACACTACCACAAGTTGCCGGCAAGCATTGTATAACAGAGGATATTTCACCTGCACACAATAATATCCGTTTAACGCGCGTTAAACCATCAGAACACTTATTGTACATCATACAATATATCTTTTCTCTCAATCAAGCGATATCCATAACCGATAGAAAGACATATCATTCTCTAAATCAAAAGATAAAATGGACACTAAAGTCATGAACCGCGCTGCCGACAACATCCGCGTGCTCGCAGCCTCAATGGTCGAGAAAGCCAAATCCGGACACCCCGGAGGCGCTATGGGCGGAGCCGATTTCGTCAACGTGCTCTACTCCAGCTTCCTTGTTACCGATCCCGACAATCCCACCTGGATTGCCCGCGACCGTTTCTTCCTCGATCCGGGACACATGTCCCCCATGTTATATGCTGTACTCGCCCTTACCGGCAAGTATACTATTGAAGAGCTCAAAGGCTTCCGCCAGTGGGGAAGCGTGACTCCCGGCCATCCCGAGCTACATCCCGAACGCGGCGTAGAGAACACCTCCGGACCCCTCGGACAGGGCCATGTAATGGCTGTAGGATGTGCCATCGCAGAGCGTTTCCTTCAGGCCCGCTTCGGCGACTGGCTGAGCCACAAGACATATGCCTTCATCTCTGACGGCGGTATCCAGGAAGAAATATCACAAGGCGCAGGACGCCTCGCCGGTTACCTCGGTCTGAGCAACCTCATCATGTTCTATGACAGCAACGACATACAGCTGTCGACCGAAGTCAATGCCGTGACTACCGAGGACACTGCCGCAAAGTATCGCGCATGGCACTGGAATGTAATCGAAGTTGACGGTACTGACCCAATAGCAATGGCCGGAGCTCTCGAGACTGCAATCGAAGAGAAGCAGCGCCCGACCATCATCATCGGCAAGACAATCATGGGCCGTGGAGCAGTGACAGCCGACGGCGAATGCTACGAGGCAAAATGCTCGACCCATGGCAACCCTCTGAGCGCATCGGGTGCAAGCTACGAGAAGACAATGGAGAACCTCGGCGCAGATCCCGCCGACCCATTCCACATCTGGGACGACGTAAAGGCTCTCTACGACGCACGCAGCGAGAAGCTCCGCACTATCGTGAAAGAGCGTCGCGAGGCTGAAAAGGCATGGCGCGAGGCAAATCCCGAAAAGGCCGCCCTGCTCGACAGCTATATCGCAGGCAAACTCCCCGAAATCGACTGGGAGAATATCGCCCACAAACCTAATATCGCCACCCGCCAGGCATCGGCCGACGTGCTCGCCGAACTCGCCAAGAAGGTAGGCAACATGATTGTCGCATCGGCCGACCTCGCCAACTCCGACAAGACCGACGCATTCCTCAAAAACACCCACGCATTCACCAACGGCGACTTCTCGGGTGCATTCCTCCATGCCGGTGTGGCCGAGCTCACCATGGCTGCCATAATGAACGGTATCGCCCTCCACAGCGGCCTTATCGGCGCATGCGGCACATTCTTCGTGTTCTCCGACTATATGAAGCCTGCGGTACGTATGGCCGCGCTTATGGAACTCCCCGTGAAATACATCTGGACACACGATGCATTCCGCGTAGGCGAGGACGGACCTACACACGAGCCTGTTGAGCAGGAAGCACAGATACGCCTTATGGAAGAGCTGCGCAACTTCAAGGGCGAGCCTTCGGTACTCGTGCTCCGTCCGGGCGACGCCGCCGAGACCACTGTATGCTGGAAGATGGCCATGGAGAACACCAAGACTCCTACCGCCCTCATCCTCTCGCGCCAGAACATCCCCGACCTTCCCGCCACATCGGGCAACCGCTACCGCGAGGCTCTCGGAGCCGAGAAGGGCGGATATATCGTGAAGCAGGCCGAGAATCCGGCTGTGACACTCGTTGCCAACGGTTCTGAGGTGTCTCTGCTTGTCGACGTTGCCGCCCAACTCGACAAGGAAGGCATCGCCGCACGCGTAGTGTCGGTACCCTCAATCGGACTCTTCGAATGTCAGAGCTCCGAGTACCGTCACAGTGTAATCCCCGCTGACGGCAAGGTATTCGGCCTCACCGCCGGACTCCCATCCACTCTGCGCGGTGTCGTAGGTGCCAACGGCGAAGTGTTCGGTCTCGACCATTTCGGTGCATCGGCTCCCTACAAGGTACTCGACGAGAAATTCGGCTTTACTGTTGACGCCGTACTTGCCAACATCAAGGCATATCTCTCGAAATAATACATCCCAAATTAAAAAGGCTCAGCGCCAACCCTCAACAAGGGTTGGCGCTGAGTTTTTTTATAGCTAAGAGCGTCGCTCAGTCTACGACGACCTTGAATACCTGTGTGCCGACTGTCACTATATAAATGCCTGGCGACAGCTCGTCGCAGCTCACCGTCGCCGCACCTGAGCAATCGCAAACTATCCTGCGACCATCGGCCGAGCATACACCGACGCAGCAGCCCGATGGATTGGAAATGCGGATATTACGGTCTACCACCGTCACGGAAACATCTGCCGCATCAATATCAGTATCGCTGATACCCGACAGGCCGCTGACGACTACCGAGTTGGACATCGCGCTCACTACTTCGGGGAACTGCCCGGCATTGTCGCGATAGATACCCGTGACATAGTATCCGGCAATATCGTCGCGCCCGAGGCCGAGATTAGAAGCCGTACATGAGGTATATTCCGTGTCATACGTGCGCACAGGCACAAGAAGCGACTCTCCGGCATTCATGTCGACCGACACCCGCAGGTTGTCGATAAAGAGCATACCGAGCATTTCCGACGACACGATAATGAATGACCTTGCCGTGCCTCCATAGAAATCAAAATGAAATGACGCCATATCCTCTGTGACATCAAAATCCTTACGGTCGACATACTCTACGCCACCCGCATCAGTATAGCGCCCCACAGCCACGAATCCACCTGTCATATTGCGGCGTCCCATAGCATCGAACGATATGACTACATGTCCACCACCTACCGACAGGTCGTAGACGGGCGATACAAGCATAGCGTCATCAAACAAGCTGAAATCCTGATTGTTAAGCCCGAGCATTCCCTGGGCAAGAGCAGGCATCACTACCTCCCAGTCGCCATCAAGACGATATTGCAGTTCCTTCTGCGGCTTATCCACGGTACCCTCCGTGCGTATATATGAAAAATCAGTATTCACTATATCGTAACTCTCAGCCCGACGCGCGGTATGCACCTTCACGACATGCATGGCATATACAGTGGCAAGATCCGATTCCGACCATGAACCGGTGAAACTGTCACCGCCCACTTCGGTAGCCGCATAAGCCACAGGCGCCGACACAGCCTCGGGAATGGCCCTCATTGGCATCTCCTGCTCGAATGTGACATTACCGTCCTGGCGTCCGCTCACAGTATAATAATAAGGCGTGCCGAAGTCTATGCCATCAACGATATGGCTTGTGCCCTCCACAATGTAGCCTTCAAGCAGGTAATCCCTTTTGAATATTGTCGTCACCGGATCGTAGCGCAATGTAAATACATTCAGTGCATAGGAATCGGCACCGACTGTCTCTTCCCAATTGGCGGTAAACGACCCGCGCGTAAAGTCAGTAGCCGGAAGCAGTACCGGAATCCCCACCCCGCCGTCGTCAATTACTATGTCGTCAATACAATATCCGCCATACATTCCTGAAAATACAATTACCGACTCATGTGTGCCACCGTTCATTGTCATTGAATATTCGGCCCATTCGTCGGTAAGTGTGGCGAAACCATATCCGCTGCCGTTCTGGGTGTCCATAATAATCAGAGGGGTGGAAGCCGCATCGGCCTTTGCCCTGAACATGATTTTATAGTTGCCACCGTTGGCGCTGAGATTTATGGCCGGAGTGGCAAGGTTTCCTTCACCCGCGGATATGTAAGCAGAGCCTCCGGCCTGGTACACACCCATACCGCTCCACCCAGGAGTACCGGTCAGCTCAGCCGGCACGATACCGTCGACGATTACAGGACTCTCCTTGTCGGGTGCGATATCCGACCCGCTGACAAATCTCGAAAAATCCTCTTCGATGACAACTGCGGCATGCATAGGCGCAGAATAGAAGGCAACAGCAAATATCCCTGTGAGTAATGATTGTCTCATAAAATTCAAGAGTAATAATATTCAAATAAATTCATATGATGCAAATTTACGTTAATCAACAAAAGTTTCCAAACATCGGCACAATATATCTATCGCACCAACAGTTGTATAACTGTACTCCAACTCTGACAATGCTTATGAAAAAGGATATGATATTTTTCTCCCCCGACGGAGAAGGGCTCACCTCGACCTCAGCCAACCATATCGCCAATATGGCTAAGGAAATGATACGCAACCTCGACAGCTCGGTTGCCAATCTTGTGTTTTACACTACTGAAGTATCACTGATTGGCGTAGATTCCCGCAATGTGCTACAGCAAGGCTCGACTGACGCCGATGTGCTCTCCGTAGCCGGCAGACTCCGTATCATAGCACAAGCCAAATCGCTCATAGCATGGCTCAGAGAGGCCATAAAAGCCCGCGAGAGGCTAATAAACGAGGCCGAGTCGCTCACTATCGAAGATTATGCCAAAGAGAAAGGCATTACCCTTGAAAAAGAGCCGGAAATGGGAACCGCCCTGACTGAGGATGACTATTATGCGTCACTGTCGCTTGACGAACGCAACCGCTATTACGAACTTGAGACTCTGGCTGCCGTAATCGGCGAAGAGATACATCCCGGCGGACACTTCGCCAAAGCGCGTGCCGCTCTTACCGAAAGACTCTCGAAGCCCCACGAGGTAAAAGGCGACGGACGGGATACCCTCATATACACCTTCACACCCTCGGTAAACGACACTATTGTCGAGGACACATATTTCTCACTGCAGAAACAATACCGCGAGGCCCAGGCCCGGCTTAACTCTATAAAATACGACTGCCGCAAAGCAGTGATGGAATCGGAGGTAAAGGTAAAGACCGAATATGCCGAGGCTATGAAACGCCACAACGCAGAGCGCCGGCTACTTGAGGCAGAGCTCGCTAAAGATATCAGAAAACGGGTGAAGGAAATCGCAGAATACCGCATAATCATACCGGCATCTCTGAAAAATATCTTCGACGACGTGTCTCGCCTGGGAAAGAAAAACAATGACACTGACCGACACCAATGACACTACATGATACGTTCTTAACAAGCACTCCATATCGGTCGGGGCCGGAGATGTCCCATTTGCGGCATATGGGCTCCTAATGCATGGCGGGGAGTACCTGACAGTGCATTAGCATGAACATGGCGCCTGCATGGCGTCATATAATCATGCAATTACAGGCGAAACCGCTCCCGCGGTTTTTCATAATCCGTATGGCCGGGGTTGCATCTTTTTTCCGCCATTGATGACTTGACTGTTCGGAGGCGTGTTTTTGCTTTTGTAGGCAATCCCGGGCTTTTGCTTTTGATTTCGCTTTCGCTCTCTAAGGTACTTCCCCGCAGGCAACCGATAATCGGCGGAGACCAATCCTGATACAACTCAGAATTGGCCTCCGCTTCATTTTTAGCATGCTCCAATGAGGCAGGAAAGACCACTATAAGACGAAAATAGCCGGGCCTGTGGTTTGTGGTCACATAGCCCGGCTATAAGTGCGGTTACTTGAATTTTTTTTGTAGAAGTGTTGGATTTACACCGGAACTGCCATCATAGGAATGTCGGCATGGAAAAGCAGACGATGTGCAAGCGACGGATTGAAAAGCCGCGCAAACATATTCTTCTTCTTATTTGACACTACAATGAAGTCAATATGCCTGTCGCGCCCAAGAGCCTCGAAATCGTCTACGACATTTCCCGGCGACATAGTGGCGCCATAATACTTGAATCTCGGATAATGCTCCCTGCAATATTCCAGCAACGGCTCCACAGACTGTGCTTTGCGACGCAGTCGTCCGCCCTTGCGGTCAGGAATACTGATAAGGGTCACACTCAGATTACGGTCAGCAAACAGACCATACAGCGCATCCATCGTAAGTATGTCGTCCTGGTCGAGATTGCAGAAGAGTACGGCATGATGCAGGTCGGAGAGGTTGTGGAATGATGCTGATTCCGGGATAGTGATAATCGGAATCCGGCATGAGTCAAGCACCTCGGCCGTGACGCTGCCTACAAGCTCGCGCCCTTTCTTGTCGCTCTCGCGTGTGCCCATCACTATCAGTGATGGCACATTTTCTTTAGCATACTCGGTGATTACTTCCTCCGGAAGCCCTTCAAGCACCTCTGTGGTAAATTTCACAGCAGGGAGCTCCGACGATTTTATTCGCTCGCGCAGACGCTTGGCAAACAGTTCCATCGTATGCCTGGCCTCGGTATCAAGCTCACGTCGCAACTCTGCATCGGCCACATCCTCATAACTGAGAGTGTCGGAGAGTTGCGACGGTATAGCGATATCCGGGTCAAGGAATGCATTCAGCAGTACTATGCGGCTATGATGGCGCGCACCTATGCCAAACGCAATATCCACGGCTTTGATGGAGTGTTCGGTGAAGTCGACAGGAACCAGGATAAAATGTCCGTCCTGCCGTTTCTCCCCGTCGCCCGGCATAGGGAGAAATATGTCGCGGTTTTCTATTATGCGCAGAGCTTTCGGAAGATCACTTTCGAGGATACGCACCCTGACACCCGAACTTACCACCGGAGCAGAAAGGTTGACATTCTGCAGCACAGCCTTCACGCCCTCGCCCTCAAGCAATGATTTAAGGGCGACAGCATGGTCGTAGGTGTGAATCGCTACAGTAATCAGACGAGGCTCTGCCATTGATGACATGGATGCAGGGTAATGTGTGGATGTATGATATTACTTTTCTGCGGCGTTTTCTTCGAGGATGGCGACAGCCATATCATATATTGTTGTGTCGTCGAGCACTACGATTCCTCCGTCGGGACCCGGCTCAATGTGTACGCCACAGTTGTTGCCAAACTCATAGTTGCTGCCGCCGAAGTAATTGCGGACGGTCTGTACGGTTGTATTGAGTTTATCAGCGATTTTATGCATTGAGCCATCGGGAAGGCTGTCTTTGATACGGCGGAGGTCATTGAAAGAAATAGTCTTTGTCATGATACTATAATTTTAATGTGAATAATAAATTCAGTATGATACCCGCACCGGCCACTCTGCCGATACCCGGTATCTTGACATCCCTAAATTAGGTTATTCCGACAATAAAAACAAATTTTAGGGCCTATAAAGTTTTCTGTTTTAAAACATGTTTTCATGCTAAAGACTGGCAATATCAGCCTAACACGATGTATTACAACATTTTCATAAAAACACCCGACACAGCAGTGCCCTCCCGCTCGACAGATGGGCCACGAGGCAACCATCGATATCGGGGCGGGAGGGCACTGCTATGAGCCTTTATAAGCTACATCATATTATAGCTATGGCTTTGCCGTTGATCCAGGCACGGTGACTGTTGTCGACCTTCACATCATACCACTTGACCACGGTAGAGTCGATACGTGTTGTGACCGAATCAAGAATTTCTACACATGTGCCCTCATGGAGCAGCATGGCCTCCTCAGAGCGGTCTTTAGGCACACGGGGCGATGTGCTCAGCAGCGTCGACGGGTCAATCACCACTGCCTGATTATGGCTGGTAGAATAACGTGTCGACACCGATGCAAACACATTGGCTATAATACATAAAGCAAGCAGCACAAATCCGCCGAAGAAACCGACTTTGCGCAACGGCACATTGGACGAGAATATATAGAGCGCGACAGCTCCGAGCAGCATTATGAAGCATCCGATTGCTATGCCGGCCCATTCGTTGCCAGGCAGTCGGCAGGCAATGCCATTGACGGTGTTGGAGATGAACATGCCGCGGTCGCCGGGCTCGTCGGTAATCCTTGAGTTGACAAACTCAAGATTAGTGCGCGCATCGGCATTCGATGGATCAAGACGTAGCGCTCTCTCATAGTAAAGAATGGCCATACCGGGTTTCCCCTGACGGTAATAACTGTTGCCGATGTTGTAATACAGGTTGCTTGATGTACCCTCCTCCCCGGCTATCTGAAGATACAGTTCGGTGGCCTCGGCAAAGTTGTCGGAGGCATATGCCGAGTCGGCACGCTGTGTCAGTGACTGGGCGGAGACAGTAAGCGACTGGCATAAAAATGCCAGAAGAGATATCATGTATATAATCCTGGAGTTCATGTTATGAGTGATAGAGGAGTATGGTTATTTCTTTCTGATACCTTCCATGGAGTTCATCGCACGCGATGCTTCATTGTAAAGCTGCTCAATCTGCTCGTCGGAGCGTGCAGGAGAATAGCGTGCCATCTCGCAGTCGTCGATAAGACCGATGAAAGTATCGGCAAGTTCCTTGGGCGCACCGTACGACTCAAGCTGTCCGGCGATATTGTCGCGTGTAAGCTGCGAGGCAGGCAGGCCCAGCTTGTCGCCGAGATAGCCCCATATGGCACCGAGCAACTCGGCATAGAACTTGTCGGAGTCATGTGCAAGCATTGCCTTGCTGGCGCTCTTCAGACGTCGGCGCGCAACCTTTCCGGCACGTGCGAGACGCCTTCCCTGCACATCGGCGTTGAGGCGGGCCTGCTTGCTGTAGAGCCATACTGTCAGCACAAGGACAGCGAGCATAAGCAGGTAGCACGGCCAGTACCACCAGGAGTTGTAGACATACGTATGTGTCTTCTGCAGGTCAAGGTCGCCAAGTTTGATATGCAGGATGTCGGAGTTTTTGCTCGACACGCTCTGCTTGCCGCCTACTGCGGCCGAGGCAGCAGCTCCCTGTGTTACCTTTATATCGTATGACGGTGTGCTGAGAGTGACGTACTGACGGCTCTCGGGGTTGAAATACACAAACTTGTCGGCACCGATGGTGAACGAGCCAACGCTCTGAGGCACAAACGTGTAATCTACCGTCATTGTGCCGGTGACATTGCTGCCTGATATATGTGAGTCGATATCGGTCTGCGGCTGGTACTGTTCGAATTCCGAGGGGAAATCGATTACAGGCTCTTTCACATACTTGATGTTTCCGGTACCCTTAATCGTATATACAAGCGAAGCGGCCTCGTTGGTCTTGAACACCTGCCCGCTCAGGCGACTGTCGATAGAGAACTGTCCGACAGCACCGGTGAATCCATCGGGCTGTGGCTGCGGCAGTGCATCTATTGTGATTGACGCCGAATTGGAGGTAGTCTTTATCTGACGTTCCACAGGTCGGTTTCCTCCCCAGAATCCACCCATACGCTCATACTGCACGACGGTAACGTCATACTTTCCGGAGTTGATGGTGAGACGGCCCGACTTCTGAGGGAATATCACACACTGCTTAAGTATGGCTGTCATGTAGTTCTGCCCATTGTAGTGCTCTACCTCGTTGAGAGTGGGGTTCAGCTGTATCTCGTCGATGAGAAATCCGTCGAACGACGGCTGAGTGGTAGGTATGAACGAGCTGATGCTATGCTTGGTATACAGCTTTATTGTACACAGTATTGCTTCCTGCTCGTAAGCACGGGTCTTGTTGAGGATAATGCGCACGAGCACATCGTTGGCATTTACGCCACGGTCGGCACTCTGTGTGCCGATATCGTCGACACGCGCCGACGGCTGTGAGCCCTGCTGGGTCTGGTCGGGGGGCAACACGGAAAACGATGCTGTACGTGTAGTGTAAGTCTTGCCTCCGGATGTGATGCGCGCCTCACCGATAGTGTATGTGCCGGGATTGTCGGCACGGTAGGTAAACGAATAATCGACAGTTGTCGACGACGAAGCCTGTCCGTTGACCCACTGGTAATTCTGCATACGCGAAGTGGACGGTCCGTAAAGGAGTGTACACCCCTTAATTTCCGGAGCCTTCAGTCCGGAGCCCTCACCGTCCTTAAGACGGAAGGTCACATTGAACTTATTGCCCGCAATCACTGTGCGCGGCGGTATGACCGTGAACGATGTCTCGGCGACGGCTGTCAAAACTACCATCACCATCATTACCATGGCCATCAATATCCTTCGTGTCATTGCAATATTCTGTTTATCTTAATCAAAAACATTGTCAGGTAAAGCATCGCGGTAACATATAAGTCGGAGCACGACATCACCACTGCGGTCCGGTGGCACGGCGTGCACCCTGAGCCTCTTTCTTCTGCATTTCCTGGACTTTACGTCGGGTAGCGTTCTCCTCATTCTCCATTGTCTTGAGGATTTTCTGGGCATTCGCATCACTGATACCGCCCTGCTGTTGCTGAGGTTGCTGCTGAGGCTTCTGCTGGTCCTGATTCTGTTGATCCTGATTCTGGTTTTTATCCTTATCCTGATCCTTATTCTGGTCTTTGTTCTGGTCCTTATTCTGATTTTGGTTCTGCTGGTCTTTGTTTTGGTCCTGCTGATCCTTGTTCTGGTCTTTATTCTGGTCCTTGTTCTGATCCTGATTCTTGTCTCTTATACTCCTCTCCGAGCGCACGAGA
>NZ_JAIDKI010000169.1 GCF_029051885.1 Muribaculum sp. | reverse complement strand
CTCCATCATCACAAGACAAAAATCACTCAGAGATATGCGACCCCAGCGTTAACAAATATTGGGGAACGGGGTCTAATTTTGCTTATACGATGAGACACTGAAAAGTCAGGGTCGCGGAGTCAGAATCCGATATAGGATTATTTGTCACCAAATCGTTTCAAAAGAAATTTGTTTAAAGCCAACTGTCTGATATAGGCATATTTGGAGTGTAAGGAACAAGTCCCCCCAACTCCACATTTTGTACTACCGAACTAAATCGGACTTAACGAGACAAACCTCGGACTATCAGATAGTTCCGAGGTTTTTGTTTAATCTTTTCGATTCAGGGCTGAAATCCTACCAAGAAAATCACGAATGATTTGTTCAATCCGATATTTCCTACTAAATTTGCAATTCGCGAATTGCAAATAAACGGATATAAATGACTAAATCACATAATGGTATGCGTCCTCAGGACATAGTAATTCTATTAAAGAAGGTTACTTTAGCAGGACGAGGCATGACAAATGCCCAAATTGCGAAAGAACTCGGGATAAGCGCATCAGAGGTGTCCGAGGCGCTGGAGCGTTGTCGCATTGCCCGTCTGATTGACAATCTAAAACAGAGGGTGAACATTCTTGCTCTAAAAGAATTTTTGATCCACGGGCTGAAATACGTATTTCCGGTTCAGCCGCAGTCGAAAGTCAGGGGAATTGCTACCGCAATTTCCGCTCCGCCGATGAATGAGAAAATCCTTTCAGAAAAGGATGTATATGTCTGGCCTGATGCAAAGGGAAATGTTCGTGGAGAAGCGATTACTCCGCTTTATCGGACTGTTCCGGAGGCTGTAAGGATTGACCCGATGCTACACAGTCTTTTGGCCATTGCCGACGTTTTTCGGATAGGACGGACGAGAGAAGTAGAACTCGCGAAAGTAGAACTGGACGCAATTCTTTCCACCTATGATGTCAAGTAATCTCAACCGACTTAAAGTCATAGCCGAAGGACTTGGAGAGCTGCGTAATGACGTTGTCTTTGTCGGTGGCTCAGTCGCCGAACTGTATGCCGATGACCCGGCGGCAACTGATATTCGCCCGACTATGGATGTGGACTGTGTCATAGAACTTGCTACATACGGCAGTCTGCAAGAATTTGAGGGTCTGTTGCGCAAGCATGGATTTGAGAATGACATTGAATCCGGTGTAATATGCCGATGGAAATATAATGGCGAGACTGTGGATATTATGCCTGACAGGGACAGTATTCTTGGATTCACCAACCAATGGTACCAACCGGGGTTCCGGCATCGTATTATCTATGAATTGCCTGACGGTATTGCGGTCTATATATTACCGCCGCTTTACTATCTCGCTACTAAGATAGAGGCTATAAGAGGTCGTGGCGGCGACGATCTGAGGTTCTCGCACGACTTTGAAGATTTCATTTATGTACTGAATAACTGTCAGGATATAACGTCTCTATTCGACGATGAAGATAACATTGATCTTGCCGAATACATTTCCTCATGGGCTTCAGAAATACTAAACCGTCAGAATTGCCGCGAAGAGATAGAATGTATGCTTCCTTATGGCGACTATGACCGCGTTGACTATATAATCGAGATTTTAACTCACTTCAAGCGATGAAAATCCAATACGCATCAGACCTGCATCTTGAATTTGGTGCAAATTCGGCAATTCTCAGGGAACATCCGATGATTCCAGTCGGCGATGTTCTTGTGCTTGCCGGCGACATAGGATATTTAGGGAATGAGGCTATGACAAAACATCCTTTCTGGGATTGGGCATCTGACAACTTTCAGCAGGTTGTTGCAATTCCCGGAAACCATGAACTTTATAGACACTTCAATATAAATGAGCTGACCGAGGGGTGGGAATTGAAACTCAGGGACAATGTACGATATGTTTACAACAAGGTTATTCATCTGAATGATACAACGGATTTGATAGCGTCAACCTTGTGGTCTGAAATATCACCTGAGAACGGATATATTACTCAACGCAATGTGAGCGACTTCCACATGATAAGGGACGGCGAAAATTCACTGACTTGGGAGCGCTTTAACGAGGAACATAAGAAGTGCAGGGCATTTATTGAAAATGCCCTCAGAGAAAGCCTGGCGGATAGAATTATCGTCGCCACTCACCACGTACCGTCATTTGCTTTGATGGATCATGAGTTTAACGGCAGTCCCATAAATGGAGCTTTTACTTCGGAGTTGGGTGACTTCATTGCCTACAGCAGAATCAACTATTGGATTTACGGCCATTCACATCGTAACATAACAAAGCAGATAGGGAACACGCAATGTGTGTGCAACCAGTTGGGTTATGTCAGAGCATTGGAACATCTCTATTTCAAGAAGGATGCAGTCATAGAGTTGTAAAAAGAATGTCGTTTGCAATTCTTTGCGGAACAAAGCGCTAAAGCGATGACGCGAATTGCAAATATTTCGTCCTCGCTCCTTGACCTTACCTTGTTTAACAGATAGATATAAAAGAGTTAAAAAGAACCCTTGGACTTGCGCAGACGGCAATTAAATTTGCATATGGCTTGTATACTTGCTGAGGCAAGCAAAGACTGGAAACAATCTGATTTGGATATTTGCTACAATCGAGTTGCAGCGAGCTAAAGGTTCAGGTACTACCAAGGCACTAAGGAATTTTAGATTTGCTATCTACTTGATATAAGTATATTTGGAGCTGGAGGTTACAAGTTCCTCCAGCTCCACTTGTAACCTCGGACTGAAATCAGTCCAAACAAGACTTATCGGCCTTTGGCCGCTTTGTTTACAAAGAAACCTCGGACTATCAGATAGTTCCGAGTTTTTTTTATATCTAATAGATTTAGGACAACATGTCGGACATTTTGGCAGGTTAGACATTTTGTGTTAGGGAATCGCCATACACACCTCGAAACAGTTGGAATACGATGTCCGGACGGTGACAGCGTCCTTCCCCAAAAACACATTCCTGTCATAACCATAGTAACCAATCGCAATTATCCCGAGGCTCCTGAGGTTATAGTAAATCATATATAGCAGCGGCTGTCCTACAACATCGGGCTATCAACAAAAATCACTAATTTTGTGATATGGAAACCATATATATTGAAACTGAACGACTGACTCTGCGCTCATGGAAAGTTGCAGACATGGAGCCTTTTGCCGAAATGAACGGCAATAACAATGTAATGAAATATTTTCCGAATACATTGTCGACAGAGGAATCAAACGCCTTTGTTAAGCGGATTAATACCGAATTTGAAGAAAGCGGATTTGGATTGTATGCCGTCGAAATTAAGCAGACCAATGAATTCATCGGATATGTCGGTTTTCATCGCATCATGTTTGATGTGCCTTTCTCTCACAACTGGGAAATAGGTTGGCGAATATCCGATAAATTCTGGCATAACGGATATGCCACAGAAGCAGCAATAGCCTGCATAAACTATGCCCGTGAAAAAAATTTGTGCGATAAACTATATTCCTTCACAGCCGTTCCAAATATTCCTTCAGAGAATGTCATGAAGCGCATCGGCATGACCTTTGAAGGTTTATTCATGCACCCGGCGTTAGCCGATGGTCATTGGCTGAAGGAACATAAACTATATTCAATATCCTTACAGACTGTTTAATAACAAATATTACCGCCCTGTGTCAGTCAATCATCGAGCAAATTTCCAATTATAATCAGGGAGTTATGGTGTGCCATAACTCCCTCCTCGTAAAGAACAGTTGGTCAAACTCGACAATGACCCGTTCAATACCACAAGATCATGTATCGACGAGACTTTATCGATTTAGAGCTTGTTTAATAATAAATGTTACCGTCAGGGCGGTCATTCGCCGAGCAGATTTTCGCATGTGATGAGGGAGTTATGGGGTTCCATAACGACCGAAGAGCAGGCGGAAATATGCCGGCGAATGACCGACGGGAGGTAATTTGTTTCATATCGTTGATATTTTCACATTTGTTTCAAAAATCAGCAAGAGATTGAGTGATTATAAGATTACCGGTTGTCTCGTATATCTTGGCCGCTTTTCGCCCTGTTCCTCAGTCGTGTACATAAAGTACATTCCTTCGTCACATGTCGAAAATCGTCTCAAGCTATACGACCCTGGCGGCAACATTTATTATTAAACAAGCTCTTAATTTCAATCAGAAACCAGCCCGAGTATCTTGAAAAAGCAATCCGTTATTTTCAAGACAAATGGGCCACACCCGAATCTATGGGAGTATACGACAATTGTCTACGCAATTGCATCAATGCAGATAATCCATTACCCCAATGGTATCTCCTGCTCGACGGTGAAGATATAATAGGCTGTGCGGGCTTAATCACAAACGATTTCAACTCTCGCATGGATTTATACCCGTGGTTGGCGGCATTGTATATCGAAGAATCTCACAGAGGGCACAATCTCGGAAACCGTCTAATTGAAAAAGCCAAAGATGATGCCGCTCGCATGGGATTCAAGACATTAAACCTATGCACTGATCATATCGGCTATTATGAAAAGTTTGGATTCTCCTACATAGGCGATTGCTACCATCCATGGGGCGAAACTACAAGAATTTATCAGATTGACATCCACTATCAAACAGGTTGTTAAGAAGCATCAGAATGGATATACACAATTTAGACCATATCGATTTCGACACACTCTTCCATGGCTTTGAAAATGCATTCTCTGATTATGAGATTCATTTCGACAAGGAAGAGGTGCGCTCCATGCTCACAAGACGAGGATATAACCCCCGACTCTCATTCGCGGCTTTTGACGAAAATAGGATTGTCGCCTTCACATTCAACGGAATCGGCATGTTCAACGGCATCCCTACCGCCTACGACATAGCCACCGGCACAGCAAAAGACTACCGCCGACAGGGCATAGCCGGAAAAATATTCAACTATTCCATGCCATTTCTGAAAGAAGAGGGTATAAAGCAATATCTCCTCGAAGTGTTGCAGAGCAATGATAAAGCCATATCCGCATATCGTCAGATGCAGTTTGATACGTCACGCGAATTTGACTGTTTCCGACAAAACATATCCGAAATACGCAATCTCGATACATACGCACGGGATACCGACATCCTGCTCAAACCGATTGACACTGATGCTGTCCGTGATGCCCGGTCATTCTGTGACTTTCCCCCGTCGTGGCAAAACAGTATCGAGTCAATCGAAAGAGGCCGCTCGGGTCTCACATGCATAGGCGCTTTTCATGCCGGCAGATTGGTCGGATATAGCGTGTCTGACAGCAAAACGGGAGATTTGACACAGATATCTGTCCTCAAAGAATACCGCCGTAAAGGCATAGCCACGCAATTGCTGCGGGAAACGGTAGCACTTGCAACCACCGGCTTTATTAAAGTTCTTAACATTCCATCTGCCGACCACACACTCCACCGCTTCCTCGCCGACAAGAATATTGGTCTGATAAACCGACAGTTTGAAATGGTTCGGTCCTTTTGACAGTCATATTATGGACTACTCGCTACATTTATAAAAATTTAGCATCAAAAACGACTGAAAACAGTTCGGATTATCTAATTTTGTGCTGCTCACACTTTCGAACAGATATATCCAATTATGTCGCGCATAATACTCCTGCCACTCTCGCTTGTACTTTCCGCCTTGAATATCGCAGGAAAAAATGCAGTCGTGGCCGACTCATTATCACACATGCCATTGCCCAACGCATCGGTATTCGACCGCCATGGAAAAACTATAGGCATCTGCAATGCATCAGGCGAGATACCCACAGCACGCCCGGCCGACTACCCTATCACCATACGCCATATTGGATTTGCCGAAAAGAAAGTACCGAAACATTCCGTCGACACAATCTTCCTTCAGGAAAACACGATAGAACTGCCTGAAGTGATTGTCGAGTCCGGACAATACAAAGTCATCCACATGCTGGCCTACGTGCGTGAATATTCCACACTCTCCACCTACACCGACACAGTGTTCATGTTCCGTGAAAAAATGGTCGATTATATGCTCCCTCCTGCAACTAAAAGCAAAATAAAGGGATGGCGCAAACCTCGTATACTGTCGGCAAAATCCTATTACCGATTTACCGACGGCGAGGGACTCGACAGCGTCAGCGACCGCTGCGGCCATCATTTCTCCTGGACCGACTGGATAGGAATCATGCCGGAAATACAGATGCCCGAAAAACTCCATCATACGGAAATCGTCGCCGACACCCTCCACGGCAAATATACTCCGGCTGAAATATGGTTGAAAAAACTCAGCAAAGTCAACGTCGACATCAATGTCATCGCCGATAAAGGCGCCCGTAAATGGGTGCCCGGTCTATCATCATTCTTTATGGGCGATATCGACTTCGAGCGGTTCAACATCCGTGCCAATTACACAAATATAACAGGAAACTCAGTATCACCGGCCGACCTCACCTCTTATTCATTCAATATTGAATCAAACGGCCGAGGCCGAGGCATGTTCATGTTCAACCAGTCCGACCAACCACTCTTCGTCACCACCTATGCCGAAATATACATTATTGAAAAAGAATATATCACACCCTCAGAAGCAAAAAAGTGGGAACGATTCTGCCCCCGACCCGATGAAATTGAGATTTACGAACCCTCCGAGGCTCCACCTCTGGACTCATCGACACTAATGCTCATCGACCGCGTACACTCCATCGACCGCGACGCAATCCGGATGGCTGTAGCTCCTGACCACCGGTTGGGACACGAAAAAATAAAACTGAATGCCGGACAGCAAATTCTCAAGCGGCTCAAAGGAATATTTGGTATCGACCACATCAATGCGAAAAGAAAATGGAAACATCAATGGACCGATTTTCGCAAAGATAGAATGCGACACAACAACAGCAATCAACCGCAGAAGGAATAATCCCACGAAAGCCGCGACTGCACCCGACTTCATAGAGCTTGTTTAATCATAAACAAGCTCTTGACGCCGGCGTGCCACAAGGTAATAACCGATGATTGCAACCGATGTCGCAATTTCCGAACAGGCAAGAGCAAGCCAGATGCCGTTATTGCCCAACATAATCGGCAACAATATAAACGACGGCACAAGAAACACAACACCCCTGAGCAATGCAAATAAAATCGACGGCACCAC
>NZ_JAIDKI010000168.1:7991-39421 GCF_029051885.1 Muribaculum sp. | reverse complement strand
GTCATGTAGCTCGCTACACTCCTTCCTCATTGAGGAAAAATCAAACAAAAATCCTCTCGCCGGAAATATAAAATAATTTTTACGACTTACTTATCCGTAATAATTTATACGACATACTTATTAACATATCCTAAAGTTTTTAACCGGGATTTGATTTAATGTCAATTATGTGCTATATTTGTAGCTTTGAATAAAATTTGATTAAAATCAGTGCAACTTACCTTTGACGTAATCAAGCGCCTATCATGAAAAAATCCTTTTGTTATACCGCTTTGTCTGCGGCCATGGCCGTGGTTTCTTTAAGTGCCTCGGCACGCAGCACCCAGCTGCTTGAGAAAGGGTGGAAGTTCACCCGTGAGGACAACAGTGAATTCTCAATCCCATCTTACGACGACCGGTCGTGGCAGGCTGTGACCGTACCCCATGACTGGGCGATATACGGCCCCTTCAGCTGGCAGAACGACATGCAGAAAGTGGCTATTGCGCAGGACGGTCAGAAGGAGGCCATGGAGCATGCCGGACGCACCGGCGGCCTGCCGTTCGTAGGCACCGGATGGTATCGCAACGATATCGATATCCCCGCTCTTGCACCCGGCGAGCGCGTTACACTCAAGTTTGACGGCGCGATGTCCCATGCGCGCGTGTATGTCAACGGTAAGGAGGCCGGCTACTGGCCCTACGGCTACAACTCGTTCCATTTCGACATAACCGACCTGGTAAAGCCCGGTGAGAAAAACAATGTCGCCGTGAGGCTCGAGAATCTGCCCGAATCGTCACGATGGTATCCCGGAGCGGGTCTGTACCGCAATGTCCACCTTATAGTCACCGACGGAGCGCATATACCGGTGTGGGGCACATATATCACGACTCCTCAGGTCAGCAAGGAGTGGGCAAAGGTAGAGGTTGCTACTGAGGTACGCCTTCCCAAGGGAGCCGACGAGTCGAAGTACTCGCTCCGCACATCTATCTACTCCCCGTCGGGTGAGATGGTAAAGACTCTCACGACACCACTTTCGGCCATCCAATATAATGACAGCACCGTGCGCCAGTCGTTTGTCGTTGACAATCCGGCGCTGTGGTCGCCCGATGCTCCCCGGCTTTATGAAGCGAAGAGCGAGCTTATCGGAAACGACAAGGTGAAGGATGAGTATCTTACTACATTCGGCATACGCTCTATCGAGATACGCCCCAACGAGGGTTTCTTCCTCAACGGCGAGAAGACTGTGTTCAAGGGTGTCTGCAACCACCACGACCTCGGCCCGTTGGGTGCGGCTGTCAACGATGCCGCCATACGCAGGCAGATACGCATCCTCAAGGATATGGGATGCAACGCTATCCGCACATCCCACAATATGCCCGCTCCTGAGCTGATTAAGGCCTGCGATGAAATGGGCATGATGATAATGGCCGAGAGCTTCGACGAGTGGCGTCGCCCCAAGGTGAAAAACGGCTACAACCTCCTTTTTGACGAGTGGGCCGAGAAAGACCTTACTAATCTCATAAAGAATTACCGCAACAATCCCTCTGTTGTCATGTGGTGTATCGGCAACGAGGTGTCGGAGCAGTGGCATCCCGGCGATGTCAAGACCGCATATTTCCTCCAGAACATATGCCACCGTCTTGACCCGACACGTCCCGTCACCCAGGGTATGGATGGCCCCGACGCCGTGCTCAACAACAATTTCGCCGCCATAATGGATGTGGCCGGATTCAACTACCGTCCGTTTAAATATCCCGAGGCATATCAGAAACTCCCCCAGCAGATTGTGCTTGGCACAGAGACCGCCTCTACCGTAAGTTCGCGTGGTGTCTACAAGTTCCCTGTAGAGCGCAAGGCTATGGCGACATACGACGACCATCAGGCCTCAGGCTACGACGTGGAGCATTGCGGATGGTCCAACCTCCCCGAGGACGATTTCATCCAGCATGAGGATCTTCCCTACTGCATAGGCGAGTTTGTGTGGACCGGATTTGACTACCTCGGAGAGCCGACACCGTACTACACCAATTGGCCGAGCCACAGCTCGCTGTTTGGAATTGTCGACCTTGCCGGTATACCTAAGGACCGCTATTATCTCTACCGCAGCCACTGGAATCCTGAGGCATCTACCCTACATATTCTTCCTCACTGGACATTCCCCGGACGCGAGGGCGAGGTGACTCCGGTATTTGTCTACACCAACCATCCCGAGGCCGAACTGTTTATCAACGGTGTGAGCCAGGGACGTCGTAAAAAGGACCTTTCAGTAGGTATCGACAGCTCATATACCGAGGCCGCCCAGAAGAGTTTCGAGCGTCAGAAGCGCTACCGCCTCATGTGGATGGACACCAAGTATGAACCGGGTACCGTCACCGTAGTGGCCTACGATGCCGCCGGCACACCCGTCGATACAGCCGAAGTGCGCACCGCCGGCAAGCCTCACCATCTTGTGGTGACAGCCGACCGCGACAGTTATTTGGCCGACGGACGCGACATGGCGTTTATCAACGTAAAGGTTGTCGATAAGGATGGAAATCTGTGTCCCGATGCCTCGCAGAAAGTTAAATTCGCGGTAAAGGGCGCCGGCACATATCATGCTGCTGCCAACGGCGACGCATCGTCTCTCGAATCGTTCCAGGAGCCTCAGATGTCGCTGTTCCATGGTCAGCTTACTGCCGTTGTGCGCACCGCCGAAAAGCCGGGTGAGATTGTGTTCACCGCCTCGGCACCCGGAGTGAAATCTGCCAAAATAACTCTGAATTCTACAAAATAAGGCAGCTCTGCTATATCCACCTTATAGAGCCATTGCCCCGGCAACAGGGACAATGGCTCTCTTTATTTATATGTATGGGTGTCACATTATAGCCTGTTGTCTGAAAAGAAGTTCTTGATATGCGGCGATTGAAATAAATATTGTATATCTTTACGCAGGAATTATATAAATTTTGTAAACGATACACTTGCAATGCGAAAAATTATGTTATCAGCCGTTGCGCTGCTTCTCTACTTCGGTTTGGGTGGAGTGGCCGAGGTGATGGCCGCGGCTTTCACTCCGGTGCTGTACGGCAATCTGATTTATACCCGCACGTGGGGCGACGAGGATGCCACTCGTGCCGGTGTATACCGCTTCAATGCCTCCGATGCTCCTGAGGTGGCGCTGGAATATCACCCCGGTGAGGGCAATATCTATGCCAACGGCGGAGCTGTGTATGCCGACGGGAAATATTACGTGCTCACACATGTGCCCAATACCGGCAAAATACAGAAAAACACGCTCTATACCTACGATGCCGACACGTGGACTCTGATATCCGAAAAGGAGATACCGCTCTCGACATCCGCCTCCGATCTTACATGGTGTCCGGTCGACAGCAAGGTCTACGGTGTGTTCACCAACTCTACCTCGTCGGGCTATGTCTTCGGCACGCTCTGTCTTGACGACGGCGTTGTAAGTGAAATCAGGGATATCACGCTTATGGACGGAAATCGCCCTGTGTCGTTTCTCGCAGTCGCCGCCGACAAGAATGGCGATATCTATGGCATCGCGTCGACGGGCGATTTATATCGTTTCGACCGCCTCACGGGCGACTATACTCTTGTCGGTCCGACAGGCTTCGTGCCTGCCCTTTGGAATCAGTCGGGATGCTTCGACTTCACTACCGGCGAGCTGTACTGGGCCGCATGCAACGCCGACATTTCCGCGCTCTTTACCGTGGATACCTCGACCGGAGCCGCCACACGTGTCTGCACCTTTGCCGACGATGAGGAGTTCGTCGGGCTTTACTCTCTCAGCTCCGTGGCCGACCTCAAGGGGCCGCAGGCTGTCAGTTCGCTCGTCGTCGCTCTTGACCGCAACGCGCTTTCCGGCAAAATATCTTTCGACATGCCTTCCGCTACTATCTCCGGCGATGCCATTGCCGCCGACCTGGATTACACCGTAGAGGATGGCGGCACAGTCATCATGTCGGGCACAGCCGGGGCGGGTGCCTCGGTAGTGCGCGACATTACCTTGGCCGAAGGAGTACATACGCTTGTAGTGTATGCCACATCGTCCGACGGACGCGGCGCCTCCTCACGCCTCACCGTATATGCCGGAGATGACACTCCCGCAGTTCCGTCGGGATTGTCGGCTGTGAAGAATGGCGATGAGGTAATCATATCATGGAATGCTGTTGCCGATGGTGCCCACCGCGGATATATCGACCCATCGGCCGTTACCTATACAGTCACAAGAATGCCCGATGGGAGGGTGGTGGCTTCCGGCATTTCGACAACTTCATGCAAAGATACCGCCTTGCCATCCCTGCTCGGCGACTATACATACGAGGTAGCTGCATCATATGCCGGAAAGGAAGGCACACCTGCCGTATCCGTGCCTTTGACACTCGGCGCGACACTGTCGGCACCGTTGGCATTTGACCTTACCGACGAGGCTCAGTTCAAGTTTTTTACGGTAATCGATGCCAATGCCGACGGCACTACCTGGCAATGGAGCATCAACGGCACACGCTGCAACTACCACCGCACCAACAACACCGACGACTGGCTTGTCACTCCGCCCGTCGAACTCAAGGCCGGATATCGCTACACGATAGAAATCGAAGGCCGCTCGGGGAGCAACAGATATAAAGAGATGTTTGAGGTAAAGGCCGGACTGTCGCCGCAGGCCGATGCTCTCGGCATCACTGTGATAGAGCCTACGGCGCTCACCACAGGCAACCGCGAGACCGTAGCCGCGGTGTTCACACCCGATGCCGACGGTTCATACCATTTCGGTATCCACGGTATCAGCGAGAAATATATGAACGGGATATATATCTACTCATTCTCAGTCTCAGAGCCTGTGGCTCCGGGGGCTCCGGTCGCATCTCCAGCTCTTGTAGCTGAAGCCGCCCCGTCGGGAAAACTGGAAGCTACGGTCACGGCAGAGGCTCCCCTCAAGGCTGTCGACGGCTCTGCTATAGCCTCGCTGCTGAAAGCCGAGATTGTCAATCTTACTGTCGGCCATGTGGTCGCTGTCGTCGATAATCCTGAGCCTGGCGCGCAGGTATCGGTTACCGATGTCGCTCCGGTCAACGGCTTCAATGAGTATTCAGTAGTGTTCTACACCGAAGCCGGCAGGGGATATCCCGCTACAGTCAGTGTCTATGTCGGAGAGGATACGCCGCAGCCCGTGTCGGATGTGGTGTTGCGCCAGGAGGATGACAAAGCCGTGCTTGTATGGAAAGCTCCCGTGGAGGGCGTCAATGGCGGGTATGTGAATCCCGACCGCCTCACTTATCGTGTGGCTCTTTCGTCAGGTTCCGTTACCGTGGCGCCATCGCTTACGGAGTGTACCTTTACCGACGCTTCTCAACCGTCCGACGGCCAGAGGGTGCTTCAATATACGGTCTATGCCACAAGCGTGGCCGGAACGTCCGCGGGAGCACGCTCCAACAGTCTGACCTTCGGCACACCTTACGCGGCGCCGTTTGTCGAGTCATTTGCCGGCGGCAAGGAGGATATGTCGCCATGGGTCACCATAGTGGAGGAGGGCACAGGCTATCCGTCGTGGACACCCACAACAAAGGGTTACGACAATATCGACTACTCGCAGGACGGTGATGCAGGCTGGGTGAAATATTCCTCCAAAGGCACTGTCACTCTTGTCTCGCCGCTTGTGGATATTACGGCGCTCGACTCGCCTGTACTTAAATTCTGGATGATGTCGCCCGACGGGCCTGTCGCTCTTGATGTGATGGTGTCGGCCGATCAGGGACTTACATGGGAAACCCTGCGCTCGCTACAGGCTGAATGTGCCTCGTGGGAGTGTGTCACCATCGGTCTTGACCGATATGCCGCTACCAAGCGCTTCCAGGTAGCTTTCAGAGCCTCCACCGGCGATTACAACGATATGATGCTCGACAATATCCGCCTGACCGACGTCCGCACCGTAGACCTTGGCGTGGCTTCATTCTCAGGGCCCGGGCAGGTGACAGGGGGTACAACCGCCACATATACCGTGCGCCTTCTCAACGAGGGCTCTCAGGCTGCCGAGAAATACACGGTAGATATCTCGGCCGGCGACCGCGTGCTCGCCTCGTGCGATGGCATTCCGGTGGCTCCCGACAGTTTTGTGTCGCTATCTGTCGATGTGCCTGTGCCTGTCAATGTTGAGAGCCTCCTCCTCACTGCGGCGGTGACAGTCGACGGCGACGAGTATGCAGCCAACGATGAGGCGGTTCTGACTGTGTCGGTCGATGCTCCCCGTCTTCCTGTTGTCGGCTCGCTTTCGGCTGTCGACGCCGGTGGCGCTGTAAAGCTGACATGGGAACGTCCCGCAGAAGAGCGCAACCCGAGTCCGTTTACCGATAGCCTGGAGTCGCTTGACCCCTGGGATTTCGGTGGTGTCAGTGCTGGAAATCCCTTTGGCGCCATCGGAGATTACCATGTCTACGACGCCGACGGAGCGGCTACTGTAGCCATAAGTTCGTGGGCAAAACATCCCAACGCCTATGCGCCCATGGCATTCCAGGTGGCAAAGGCCGGGAAATATCCCGACCTTGACCTGTCGTCCTACGGAGTCAATGCCCGTTCGGGGGCATGCTCTTTTGTAGTGTGGGGTGCGGCCGAGGGTGCAAGTTCCGACTGGCTCATTCTGCCCGAACTGTTCCCGGGAGAAACCACCGTATCATTCTGGGCGCATGCGGCGGCTGTAAGCTACGGACAGATACGGCCTGAGAAAATCGAGATACTCTACTCGTCTAAAGGACGTGATATTGCCGACTTCACCATCTATGGCGAGCCCTTTGAGGTGCCCAACGGATGGAGCACCGACCCGGAGAAAGGTTTCCGAAAATATGAGGTCACGCTCCCTGACGATGCGAGATATGCCGCAATCCGCACGAGCCTGTCTACGCAGGACAACAAGGCCATCGTCATCGACGACATCACATTTGTGCCGGCTTCGGCTTCTATGGAGCGGCTTGAGATACGCGGTTACAACATATACCGCGACGGCGAGAGAATCGCATGGTCCGACGTAGAGGAATATCTCGATGCCACACCAGGCGCCGGAGGAACGCATATATACAACGTGACTACCGCCTACCATGTAGGTGAATCGCCATTCTCCAACGATGCCGGTGTGGTCACTTCGGGCATTGACTCCATCGCCGTCGATACAGCCGTCGATGCTGTGCGCTATTACAATCTTCAGGGCATGGAGGTGCGTACCCCCGTAAAAGGAAACGTATATATAATACGCCTTTCCGACGGTACCACAGTTAAGCGTGTGTTCTGACGCTGACACATTGCCCGCAATCATAACAACGTGATAAAAATAAGATGGAGCACCTTGCACAAGGGACTCCATCTTTTTTCTTGAGATCTATCGGGAACATACGGCCGGCGACTATTTCATCCGCCATTAACCACAATTGGGATTTCTTATCCCGCCGCTATTCCGCGTATCTGCAACTACAACACGTGGTTTGAGTCAAATGTTTTATTTATAGGTGTTAAATTCTCTGTACTAAAACATTAGAGCTTGTTTTTCGAAGCATTTTTACATATATTTGTAAATTAATTTAAATAATTCATTATGCGGAAACTCTTAGCCCCCGTTCACCAATATTTGTTAACGCGGTCTAAGCTAATCCGGATTTGTAGTGCGTGAAAACAAAATCCGGGTTGATGTGTTATAAAACATGTCTGCCATTTCGCATAATCTGGAATTTATTACCTATCTTTGCATCGTAACATCAGAAATGCCACGGTCAAAGAGCCGGCAGGCGTAAGTTCAGTATAAGGGTCTCGCCCGGAAAGGTCGAGATTCCTTTAATTTTTTTGTCAATTAAAAAAACATCAATAATGGCTATCACTTACATGACCCGCGAAGGGTACAAGAAGAAGATGGACGAAATCGCATATCTTGAGAGTGTTAAGCGTCCTGAAATATCACGAGCTATCGCTGAGGCCCGCGACAAGGGCGACCTTTCCGAGAACTCCGAATACGATGCCGCCAAGGAGGCTCAGGGAATGCTCGAGATGAAGATTGCCCAACTCAAGGATCTTGTGGCCAATGCCCGTATTCTTGACGAGTCAAAACTCAATACCGAAGAGGTGCAGGTGCTCAACAAGGTCAAGATACGCAATGTGGCCAACGGCATGACCATGGAGTATACCATCGTTGCCGACTCCGAGGCCAATCTCCGCGAAAAGAAACTCGCTCAGTCTACCCCGGTGGCACAGGGCCTGCTCGGCCACAAACTCGGTGAAGTGGTCGAGATAAAAATACCTGCCGGTACGGCTAAATTCGAGATTGTCGAGATTTCATTCTGATACACCACAGGCACCCACGATTATGGCAAGCATATTCTCAAGAATAGTAGCCGGCGAGATACCGAGCTACAAGGTGGCCGAGGACGACCGCCACTATGCCTTTCTTGATATCAGTCCGGTAGCGGCCGGCCACACTCTGGTGATTCCCAAGCGCGAGGTCGATTACATATTCGACCTGTCCGACGAGGAGTACGCCTCCCTCCAGCTCTTTGCCAAGAAAGTGGCAGCAGCCATAAAGAAGGCGGTACCCTGCAAGCGCGTTGGCGTGGCTGTAATGGGGTTGGAAGTGCCCCACGCCCATATCCACCTTGTGCCTATCAACCGCGAGGCCGATATGAACTTCTTTGGCGAGCATCTCTCGATGCAGCCCGAGGAGATGGCATCTATGGCCGCCTCCATTGCCGCTGCGATGGAATAGACCGACATAATTACGGATTGCTCTGAAAAAATGGAGCACTCCGCCAACACATTACGACGGTAGATTGTTGTTGACAATATATAACAACTTTCTACCGTCTTTATTATGTTACGCCATTTGCTTTTGGCCGGCATGTGTGCCGCCTCTTTATCCTCGTTTGCCCAGATTAATGCCGAGCAGCCGGCGCCGAAGTCTGATACCGACCACGGCCACAAAATCATATATTTCGGCGACGGAACAGCCGAATCGGGTTCGTCGGAGGAGATGATTAGCAAATTTTATTTCGACCAGTTCCGCCACGCCCACGACCCGCTTGCGCCATATTTCATGTTTATGAGCCGCGACTCAAAACTTGCGCTTGGCATAGGTGGCAAGTTCAACGCCACGGCCTACTACGATTGGAACGGCACCATCGACGACAATGGCTTCATCCCCTTTGAGATACCGATGTCGCGCGACAATACCCAGCGTCATCGTATCGGTGCATCGGTCAGTGAGTCGCATCTGTTTCTGCGCCTGTTCGGAAAATCCGACCGCTTCGGGTGGTATCAGCTGTATATACAGGCGAAATTTACCGGTAGCGGCATGAACGGGTATGGATTCAAGCTCAGCAAGGCATATGCAAGTGTCGGCGACTGGACTCTCGGTTATGCGTCGACCACATTTGCCGACCCCGCCGCATGCCCCAACACAGTCGACCCCCAAGGCCCTAATGCCGAGGTCTCCGAAACGACATTCCTTATCCGCTATATGCATACCTTCAAAGGGAATCATTGGAGTATTGCCGCATCGGTGGAGGCTCCTGACCTTCAGGTGCCGACATACCCCGGCATAGCTACCGCATGTAATGCCTACATGCCCGACTTTGCGGCTTTCGGACAGTACCAGTGGGCCGACGGACTCTACCATGTAAGGCTGTCGGGTATACTACGCGGGCTTGAGTACCGTGATGATATAACAGCCGAAAATCATCGTACCATAGGGTGGGGCGCCCATCTCAGCGCCGTCGCCAATCCGCTCCCCTCCACAGTGTTGTACGGAGGTATAAATGCCGGCAAGGGTATCGCGTCGCTCAACAACGACCTGCAGTGCGACAGCCGCGGACTTGATATGCTCCCCTCGGAATGGAATCCCGGAGCCATGCATGCCGCCAAATCTCTCGCATGGTATGCCGCCCTTCAGTACAATTTCCGTCCCGACCTGTATTCTACCGTGATGTTCAGTGAGGTACGCCTCTTCCCCGGCGATATAAAGGACGGAGGCATGTACAAATATGGCCTCTACGGCGCTGCCAATATATTCTGGAATCCGACCTCGCGTCTGCTCCTGGGCGCCGAATATGATTTTGGCGCACGCAAAAACCTCAGCGGCGACCGCCGTTGGGTCAACCGCATAGGCCTCACCTGCCAGTACAGCTTCTGAAACAATCTCTTGCATTTGCGCCGCATACTTCCTACCTTTGCGTAAACCACATAGCGAAAATATGCAACGCGTACTGTTCCACTCAACAATATTCGGCCCGATACATTCGCGCCGCCTCGGCACGTCGCTCGGCGTGAACCTTTCGCCAAATGACGGCAAGATATGTTCGTTCGACTGTGTATACTGCGAGGCCGGATGGAATGCCCAGGGGGCCGGCACCACCGGACTCCCCTGCCGTGCCGATGTGAAGCGCGACCTTGAGGCCCGGCTTGACGAAATGAAATCGAGAGGAGAGTCGCTCGACGTGATTACATTCTCCGGTAACGGCGAGCCGACTCTGCATCCCGACTTCGAGGGTATTATAGCCGATACGGTGGAGGCGCGCGACCGTTTCTTTCCCGACGCCAAGGTGTCGGTGCTCTGCAACTCCACCCGTCTTGACCGAGAGGATGTAAGGCGAGGTCTGATGATGGCCGACAACTGCATCCTCAAGCTCGATTCTGCCCTTACCCCTACGATGAGGCTTATCGACCAGCCCAACTCGCCGTCGTTCACCTGCGAGACGCTTATCCCGCAGTTGGCCGCGATGGGCGACCGATGTATCATCCAGACCATGCTCCTGCGCGGCAATCACGACGGCCATCATATCGACAACACTGTCGATGAGGAGATTGAAGCGCTCATCGAGGCATACCGCCGCATCCGTCCGCGCGAGGTGATGCTCTATTCCATTGACCGTGCCACGCCCGAGGCCGACCTCCGGAAGGTGGAGCGACCCGAGCTCGACGCCATAGCCGCACGCATTGCCGACGCTACCGGCATCAAGATAGTCACCGCCTGACCCAGCTGCCACGTATGGATACGATATTTCCCCGCTCCATAGCGCCAGGCGACAAGGTAGCCATCCTCTCGCCCGCAAGCATCATCAATCCCGAGTATGTCGATGGCGCATGTCGTTGGCTTAGGCAGCGCGGCTATCAGCCGGTGGTTGAGCCACATACGCTCGGCTCGGGCGGCTCCTACAGCGGCACTCCCGCCGAGCGGCTCGCCGACTTCCGCGCGGCCCTGGCCGACCCCGATGTGCGCGCCGTGCTCTGTTCGCGCGGAGGCTACGGCGCCGTGCATCTTATCCCGGAATTTCCGGTAGATGAATGGCTCGCCGATCCGCGCTGGCTAATCGGATTCAGCGACATATCAGCGCTTCACGCCATGCTCAATTCGCGGGGAATAGTCAGCGTACATGCCTCCATGTGCAAGGCGCTCGCTCTGCGTGAGGCCGATGATGCCGACAATAGCCGCTTATTCTCCATCCTTGAGGGCGCACGACCCGCCTATGGCGTTGACCCTCACCCGTTCAACCGCTTGGGCGAGGCGTCAGGATGTCTGCGCGGCGGCAATCTTGCCGTAATAGCCGACCTTATTGCCACGCCTGTCTCACCATTCGCCGACCCCGAGGGCACCATTCTCTTTATTGAGGACATCGCCGAGCCAATCTATAAGGTAGAGCGCATCCTGTGGCAGCTGCGCCTCATGGGCTTCCTCGACCGCGTGGCCGGCATCATCATCGGACAGTTTACCGATTACCGTCCCGACCGCAATTTCCCCGATATGTACACTATGCTCGACGCAGCCCTCTCAGGCGTCACATGCCCCGTGGCCTTCAACTTCCCCGTAGGCCACGTCGACCACAACCTCCCGCTACTCTCCGGCGCTCCCGCCACCCTCTCCGTCACCCCCGCCTTAGCCACCCTTAGCTTTGTGTGAGAATATTCCCTGGAATGGCTAAAGTGACATTCAAAAATTTGTTCTTTTAAAATAAATTGGTAACTTTGGATAAATTCGGAATGATATAAATGAAATATAAAATCCGTGATATATTTGAGTATATTATAGCCTTGGTGAATGAGTTTGCCAAGAGGTTTAATTTGTCTGACAAGCAGGCATACAATTATATCAAACGTCATAAGGGGGTTGACTTTATCGAAAAGAATTATGGCATAATCCATACTCTGGATTTTAATGAAGCCGTCGAAAGTGTAGCCGCTTATTGTCGCAGATCGGGAGGCAAATTATGATACTCTACCACGGTTCAAATATGGTCATTGACAGGATAGACCTTGAAAAATCTAAACCTAATAAGGATTTTGGCAGGGGGTTCTATTTGTCGGAGAATGAAACACAGGCTAAAGAAATGGCTGTATTTAAATCAATGCAGTTAGGAGGTGAGCCTGTGGTTACAAAATTTGAATTTGACAAAGATATATTGAATTCCTCCGCTCTGCATACACGAATTTTCGAAGATTATTCAGAGGAGTGGGCTGATTTTGTGTTTTCTAATCGCGAAGGATTACAGACTGAAAATATGATATCGTTTACGGGCCTATCGCTAACGACAAAATCGGGCTGCAAATACGCAAACTCAAGGATGGAAGTATAGACAAAGCTGAGTTTCTGAATCGGCTGAAATATATGAAGGGGATTACATATCAGTACTACTTTGGTTCTGAGTCTGCAATCGGATATCTTACAAAAATATGACGGATAACGATTTTAAATATATGACTGAGGCAATGGCGGCTGATTTGGCCGAATTGCTATCTCGCGACTTTGGAATGAGCATATCCGAGTCGTTGGATACATTGTACAATTCTGATACCTATGCAAAACTCATAGATCCGGCTACCGGCCTTTATTTCCAAAGCACGCAGTATGTCTATTCGTTCCTTAAAAATGAGTTGACAACCGGAAAAATAGCTTGATTTTTTAAGAGCCAATAAGCGGAAGAGATTATCCTCTAATTGCTTTTGTTTAATTGAACAATGGTTTAAGGGCCCTTTGGATTGCTTCCCTAACATCGTCAGCTTCCGTTTCTCCTTGCCCTTCTGCTGTACAAGTACAAATTGGGCGTTGTGTATATGCTGATATGAACTGAATTGTGACCTCAATTGAATATCCCAGATTGACATTTCTTCTGCCGGTTTCTCCAAAGTTCACAATCATTGTTTCCTTTGCATTATTGGGATTTACCTCATTGACTTGTATAAACCCATTATTAAAAAGAATTCCAGATATTAGAGACGCAGGATTGATGGATTTTGTAGGACCGCCATAAACGCCATATTTATTACCATACACTCCCGAATTTGAAGTATAATCTCCTGTCGGTGATATGTAGAAATATCGGTAATTATTGATAGAATCATCAAAAGTATGGATAACGGGAGGACGCATTGAAGCGCATCCCCCCAATATGCATGCTACCAATAAGGAAAACAGGCACATGCCGATGATTTTATAAATCTTCCCCATTTGCTCGGTTGTATTCGTTATCATAGAACATGGTTATGTAGTATTTACCGTAAAGGTCAGAAATCATAAACCATACAGGCTTATTAGTGTATAACTCTATCATATATTCAAGAGCCTTTTTCATCATCTCACTTTTCATCTCCCCTGTTGGATTGGCAAGTTGCTCGGGAGTATATTTTTCCGTTAAGATTGGGATTATTTTTTCTTGTATGAGTGTCGTGTCTGATAATTCAACGGGGTGTTGATAGAAAATGGCTTCATAACGCTTGTTATTTACTGTTATGGCGTATGAAATATCTTCGTCATCAGGTATTATATAATCATCCATTGACATATATTTGGGGTTCTTCTTAAACTGACGGCATAGGTTATTGAAACGAATCTTTATGGAGCGTTCGTCAACAGGGTTTGCATCGCATACCATTATACGACATACTTTATCTCCATTGGTGACAATATGGACGTTGACATCCATTCCGTTGAACTCCCCCTCCAACACATCTTTTTTGTATGAGTTCGCTTTAAAGCCCTTAGCTTTTAATTTTTGAATCATGGCAGACTTACTGCCATCAATAGGAATTCCGAGAAACTGGGTTACATCTTTTTGAGCGTATGCAGCACAAATGGTAACCAAAGCTAAGATAAAGCCGGCGATTGTCTTTTTCATAATCTAACTAAACGCACTCAGTTACCATAAGCGCAAATAAAAATTAAGAAGCGTGGAACTGTAATGCCACGTCTTAATGCGAAGGTGGTAGGAATACCTTGATGAGCAGATGTGGGAATAACAGCCCCACGCATATGCGTGGAGACCATTACGCCATCTCTTGCTCATGTGAATAAAGTTTCCTACGCTTTTCGCATACAAGAAGAAGACATAACGCCTCTTTTTTCAAAATGTCATGATTGGACTACTCCCAATCAACGGCAAAGTTACGACTTTTTGCGTTGCAGGTCAATAGGCTGTGCAAAATAAGTAGGCCCTATATCACACAGATTCTTTATTTTTAACGAATCTGTGTTATTGTATATATAGGTAATATTTCTAAGCCAATCGTTGTTGAAGCAAATAAAGAGATTAACTATGTTGCAACATTGAATATTGACATGTCTCGTCAACCATATTTTAATGGGGATTTTAAATTGATACATGGAATGATGGGAGAACCGCATATAATCACACAGAAAAAGAGCATTAATTGTTAGCCTTATAAATTGAATAAATGAAATGTGTAGATATATTATGATAAATGTATAAAATATGCCTGTTAATTTCAGCAGGAATTCTGTGCGATATTGTCGGAAAAACGCTAACTTTGTGGTTGAAAGAGTGGGGCGCCGCATAATCAGGCAGAGCGTCTCCCCGCAAAAAGCACTATGATAGAACTGAACCAGAGAGCCGAAGCAGTGCTTCGCCAAACGGTTGCGCGTCTGAGCGACGGCGACAACCTCACCAACATCTGCCCTTCGCAATGGCGAGGGGAGCCGTTGCCGTCGCAGGAGGCGGTGCGCGACATTGTCACGCTCTCTCGTGCGTTGGTGTTCCCAGGATTCTTTGGCGACAGCGATGTCACCCGCGAAAATGTGCTTTACTTTACCGGCCTGTGGATGGAAAAACTCTACCATCTGCTTGTTGAGCAGATACATGCCGGCATATCAATGAGCACGTGCACCGACACAATGCCGCAGTACGATGCCATACAGCGCGAAGCCGCTGCCAAAGCTATTGCATTTATAGAGACCCTTCCCGAGCTGCGCCGAGTGCTCAACACCGATGTCGAGGCTACATATCATGGCGACCCTGCCGCCGACTCAGTGCAGGAAGTGATATACTGCTATCCCGGCATAAAGGCCATCGCCAACTACCGTATAGCCCACGAGCTCGTAAAGCTCGGCGTGCCCATAATACCCCGCATGATAAGCGAGCGCGCCCACAGCGAGACCGGAATCGACATACACCCCGCCGCCACTATCGGCGAATCGTTCACCATCGACCATGGCACGGGTGTGGTAATCGGAGCGACTGCGATACTCGGACACCACGTAAAGATATACCAGGGAGTGACACTCGGAGCAAAGAGCTTCGACCTCGACGAATCGGGAAATCCGATAAAAGGGATACCCCGCCATCCAATAATCGGAAACAATGTGATAATCTACAGCAACGCCTCGATACTCGGGCGCATTACTGTAGGCGACAACGCCATAATAGGCGGTAATATATGGGTGACCAACGATGTGGCGCCCGGCGAACGACTCATACAGGCAAAGGCCGACAATATACTTAGAATAAAGCAGTGATGAAATCGGAAAATTTTGAAATGGTAGCCAAGACCTTCCAGGGACTGGAAGATGTGCTTGCCGGCGAACTTACACGCCTCGGTGCCGAAAATGTGACCCCCGGAAGGCGCATGGTATCGTTTACTGGCGACAACGAGATGCTCTATAAGGCTAATCTCTGCTGCCGCACAGCCCTGAGAATACTCAAGCCAATATGCAAGTTTACGGCATCCGACCCCGATACTCTTTATGATATGGTCAAGGAGATGGACTGGAGCTCACTGCTCTCTGTCGACAAGACTTTCTCCATCGACCCCGTGGTAAATTCCGATACATTCACCCACTCGCGCTATGTGACATATCGCGTGAAGGACGCTATCGTCGACTACTTCCAGGATCGTCTCGGCGAGGGCAAGCGTCCCGGCGTGCGTCTCCAGGATGCCGACGTGATGATCAACGTGCATATCGACGGCAATCGCGTCACCATGTCGCTCGACTCATCGGGCGAGTCGCTCCACAAGCGCGGCTATCGCGTGGCTCAGACCGAAGCCCCCATCAACGAGGTGCTTGCGGCAGGCATATTGCTCAAGGCCGGCTACGACGGACAGTGCCCGCTCGTCGACCCGATGTGTGGCTCAGGCACATTCCTCATCGAGGCCGCGATGATTGCAGCCAACATCAACCCCGGCGTATACCGCCGCAACTTTGCATTCGAGCAGTGGCCCGACTTCGACGAGGAGCTGTTCGAGCGTCTCTACAACGACGATTCATCGGAGCGCACCCCCGAATATCCTATCCTCGGCGCCGACATATCGCCCAAAGCGATTGCTATTGCCGAGAAAAATATCAAGCAGGCCGGAGTAGGCCGCTGGGTCGACCTTCAGATCAAGCCTATAGCCAAGTGGGAGGAGGCTCCCGCCGCAGGCATACTTGTGTCTAACCCCCCTTACGGCGAGCGTATTTCAGTCGACGATATGGCCTCGCTGTATTCTACCATCGGCAACCGTCTTAAAAATGTGTTCAAGGGATACCACGCATGGATTATCGGCTATCAGGATGAACACATGCGCCATATCGGCCTCGCCCCATCCCACAAAATCAGCCTCTACAACGGTTCGCTGGAGTGCGAGCTGCGCGAATACGAGATATTCGAGGGCGACTACAAGAGCTTCCGCAGCGAGGGCAACCGTCTGAACAAGGATACTGCTCCTCAGCGCGGTAAGGGCAATCGCCGCAAGACCGACGACGAATGGCGCCGCGATGCGCGCAAGAAAGGATTTGGTGGCCGCGACGGCGACAATCCGCGCTTCCGCAAAGGCTCCGACCGCCCGCAGCGCAAGCCTAATGCTCTTGAAGAGAAATATCGTGCCAAACCTCTCGGACGCAAGAAGCGCTACGACGATGATGAAGAACGCCCCAACGGATTCGGCCGCAAGCCTTCATTTGGAGGAAAGCCCTTTGCCCGACGCGACGACAGCAAGCCTTTCGCCCGCAGGAATGACGGAAAGCCGGCAGCACGCCGCGATGAAGCTCCCGCTGTCGAGTCGGAAAACCCGCTGGCAAAACGCCGCAACCAGGCCCTGCTCGACAAGATTATGAACCGCGACTCTCAGCCCCAGCCGCTGGCACGACGCGGATGGCGTCGCGTAAAAGGCAACGATACCGACTCTTCTGCCGCACAGTCCTCCGAAGATTGATTCCGGCCGGCTATCCCGTCAAGAATCCATCCACTTACATAGACAATACAACCACAAAGCATAATCCCAATGAATATACTCCTGCTTGGATCGGGTGGCCGCGAATCGGCCCTCGCCTGGAAAATCAGTCAGAGCCCTGCCGTAGGCAATCTTTATATCGCTCCCGGCAACGGCGGTACCGGTGCTTACGGTACTAATGTGGCCATATCGCCGGTCGATTTCCCTGCAATCGCCGCTTTCGTAAAGGAAAATGCCGTCGACATGATTGTCGTTGGCAACGAGGACCCGCTCGTAAAAGGTATCTGGGACTATTTCAAGGATGACGAGAGTGTGCTTGTCGTAGGTCCGTCGCAGGCCGGAGCAGCCCTGGAAGGGAGCAAGGACTTCGCCAAGGCGTTCATGATGCGCCACTCCATACCTACCGCACGCTATCGCAGTTTCACCGCCGACACACTTGAGGACGGATATGCGTTTCTCGAAACCCTTCAGGCTCCTTATGTGCTCAAGGCCGACGGACTCGCCGCAGGAAAGGGCGTGCTCATAATCGACAATATCGATGAGGCCAAAGCATCGCTCAAGGAGATGCTCGGCGGCATGTTCGGCTCTTCGAGCGCCACTGTGGTCATCGAGGAATTCCTCTCGGGCATAGAGTGCTCCGTATTCGTCCTCACCGACGGCAATGGAGGCTACCGGGTGCTCCCCGTAGCTAAAGACTACAAGCGTATCGGCGAGGGCGATACCGGACTCAACACCGGCGGCATGGGTGCCGTGAGCCCCGTGCCATTTGCCGACGACGAGTTTATGCGCAAGGTCACTGAGCGTATTATCGAGCCTACTGTAAAGGGCCTCGCTGAGGAGGGTATCGTTTACCGCGGATTCATATTCCTCGGACTCATTAACGTAGGCGGCGAACCGATGGTTATCGAATACAACGTGCGCATGGGCGACCCCGAGACCGAGGCTGTGATGCTGCGCGTCGATGCCGACCTGGTAGAGCTTATGAAGGCTGCTGCCGAAGGCTGTCTCGGCGACCTCGAGCTGCGCCACGACCCACGTACCGCCGTTACCGTGATGATGGTGTCCGGAGGTTATCCCGGCTCATATGGCAAAGGATACGAAATCACCGGGCTTGACAAGGTGACCGACAGCATCGTGTTCCATGCCGGCACCTCGCGCGACGCCGACGGACGTGTGCTTACCTCAGGCGGCCGTGTATTGTCGGTAAGCTCCTATGGCGACTCTATAGCCGACGCTCTTGCGCGCAGCTACTCCTCAATCGGCGAAATTGCATTTGACCATGCCAATTTCCGCCGCGACATAGGCCGCGACCTGATGGCTTTCGAAAAATAATCTACATATACTCATCAGATAGAAGAGGCGGTTGAAAGGCCGCCTCATTCTGTCTGTACCACCCATACACTACCCGGCCTGCCCGCTGTCAATGACGGTGAGGCCTCCGGATTACCCACCTGTTCTATATGAGAGAGCAACGAATCACCGACTTCTTGCATTCGCGCTACGGATTCATGCTGATGGCCATTATGTCGGCTGCCGCAGCCGGCGGTGCGTACATACAGGCTCCGACCATGGCGCCGGGTACCGGATGGGGGCCGTTGATGTTTTCATTTGCTGAGTGGTTCTCTGCCATCCCGCCTGTGTCTCTGGCATTGGCGGTGGCGCTCAACTTTTTCGTAGCGCTTCTGCTTATATACATCAATAAGCACTACAATGTGCTGCGCTCCATATCTTATCTTTTTGCCGGACTGTTTCTGGTGATGGAGGCGGCGCTCCCTACGCTTTTTGTGCGTATGTCCGACGGCATATTCATCGCTGTGGTCGTGCTGCTTTCTCTCATACCGCTTTATACCACCTTCCAGGACCCCGAGCGCACGCGCAGGGTATTTTCGAGCTTCTGTATTGTGAGTGCCGGCGCATTGGTCGACATCACCTGTGCGGCCTATCTGATAGCTCTGTTTGTAGGATGCTTCCAGATGAGGTGCATCACATTGCGCACCATGCTGGCCGCCATACTGGGTATCATTACGCCGTGGTGGATAGCGTGGGGCACGGGTGTGCTCTCTGTCGGGGCTATAAGACTCCCCGATTTTGTAAGCCTATTCTCGGTGCTTGAGGCCATGAAGATAGCCCAGGTGCTTGTATATGCCGCCACATCCCTGGCCCTCGGTATCGGGTTCGGAATGTTCAATATGCTGAAGATATACAGCTACAATGCCCGCACGCGTGCCTACAACGGTTTCCTTGTAGTTCTTGCCATCACCACGGTGGCGCTTATGGTAATCGACTACAACCGCCTTGTCATCTACCTGCCGATGCTTAATGTATGCACAGCAATCCAGATGGGCCACTTTTTTATAATTAACCGACGCAAGCGCAGCTATATTCCGGTCATATGTGTTATAGGTATATATGCCGTGCTTTATCTGTGGGCACTGTCCTTATAGTCCGACGGTAAATTTCGGTATGATTAACTTCATTCAATCTCAGGAATATCATTGGAAATCCTGTCTGAATCTTTAAACGCCACTCTTTTATCGGTGATGGCTGTATTATTGATTGCTTTTCTGTCGTTATGAAATTTATAATCGAAAAAAACATACCTTTCATCCACGGCCTGCTCGAAGGCATGGCCGATGTCGAATATCTCGCTCCCGAGGAGATTACACCCGAGAAGATGCGCGATGCCGATGCGTTGATAACCCGTACCCGCACTCGGTGCAATGCCTCACTGCTCGATGGTTCGCGATGCCGTTTTATAGCCACGGCCACAATCGGTACCGACCATATCGACCTCGACTACTGCCGTGACCGCGGTATCACTGTGGCCAATGCGCCCGGATGCAATGCTCCGGCTGTTGCCCAATATGTGTTTGCCTCCATCCTGGCCTACCGTAAAGCCTTTGGGCAGGTAGAGGATGCCACTGGTGTAGAAGGCGGCGTGTCAGGCTTGAGCAATGTCACTCTGGCGGTGGTCGGAGTAGGAAATGTCGGCTCGATTGTAGCCCGCTGGGGCGAGGGGCTGGGTATGCGCGTGCTGCGCGTTGACCCGTTGCGCGCCCGCGACGAAGGACCCGACGGATTCTCCACTCTTGCCGATGCCGCCCGTGAGGCCGATATCATCACTTTCCATACACCCCTTACACGCAGTGGCTCATATCCTACCTACCATATGGCTGATGCCGCATTTTTCAGCTCACTCAAGCGCAGACCGCTTATCATCAACAGTGCCCGCGGTCCGGTAGTCGACAACGTCGCGCTTGTGGAAGCTATCGACAACGGTAGTGTCGGGGCTGCGGCTATCGACTGCTGGGAAGGGGAGCCGGCTATCTCTTCCGAACTTCTCGACAGGGCTTTCATCGCCACTCCCCATATCGCAGGATATTCCCGTGAGGGCAAAATCCGAGCTACATCCATGGCGCTCGATGCTATATCCCGCTTCTTTGCGCTCCCCCCTGTGTCGCCCTCCGAGACTGTAGGCTTTCCTATCCCCGAGCACCCTTCTGCCGATGAAATAGCGTCTTCCTACGATCCACTTGCCGACACTGCGGCCCTGCGCCTCAATCCATCCGCGTTCGAAGCCCTGCGCAACGGCTACAATTACCGCGGCGAAGTCCGCTGACTATAATCTTTTTCCTATAGATATAATAATGTTCCTGACGACAGAATTCTAAAAATCCTGTCGGCGGGAATATCATTTATTAAGCAATCTCTCACAAGTTTTCATGTTTTCAATTTAGTGGAATTTTGAATTGTGGGGTAATATTGCTAACTTGCGATTTTTAAAGCGCATGGAAAAACGGATTGCTATGTTGTGCCTGTGGATTTCAGGCATTTTATCGGCTATGGCCTCTGACCGACCGGCTCTCGATTTGTCGATTGCCGGAGTGGAGCCCGACAGTGTCGCGCTTATATCGTCATGTCCTGCCGTATCGTTCCCCGAGATAGATGCCATAGGGCCGGAGTCAATGTTGGCACGCCATAACAAGGAGTACAGGATGCGCCCGTTCCGCCGGCCCTTTATGTTCGACATTTTGATTGGGCCGGCCATATCTCTCGGGTCGCATGGCAGCCGCCACGACTGGGCCGGTCCGCGCCCTAATGCCGTCAACTGGTTCACAATCCGAATCGCATACTATCCGTTGCACCATTGGGGTGTATATCTTTCCTCTTCGTATTCCACCTATAAGCCTCGCCGTTATTGGGCCGATATCACAGGGCTTCCACTTGTCACACCTTCTTCAGATGGATGCCTTATGGGCAGACCTCTGTTCAATGGGGCTGCCGAAGTCGGTATTTCATATCAGGTGCAGTACAGGAAATGGGTATTGCAGGCCAGAGCCGGATACGGGATATTTTGCATGGGAGCGGATGATGATATAATGGGAATATACTATCGGATGGATGACAATTATGTTTATCCGAAATTTGAGATATGCCGGCATATCAGGTCGAATTATGTCTCTTTCGGGCTGACCGCAGGCTATCGGCTGGCGAGAGGCGTCAATGTCGTGTTGGAAGCCGGATATCGTCTGCCGTTCCATTATCCTCATCTTTGGCTCAGTTACTTCGCGCCGGGCGGCCATCATTATTCGGGTAATAATGATATGCATATGCCCGGAGCGGTTGCCGAGAAAGAGATTGTGTCTTCGCCGCGGTGGGGACATGACCTGATGATTTCCTGCGGTTTTCAATTTGTGCTCGATACAGCCCGTACGCCACGCACCAAAGCCTCTCCGCGCCATAAATTCACGGCGCCTCGCTATTCCCATGCCCGCTGAGCCCCCGCATAGGAGGCAAACTCAATAGGAATCCGTGTAATATTGAGCGAATTTCCAGATTTATCACTATCTTAGCGCGAAATTTAATAACTTAAAAACTTCATTTATACCATGAAAAAGAAAATAATGATGTCAATGCCATTGTTGTCTCTCATGCTGCTCGCCTGTGGCGGTAGCGACGATGAAAATATAGTCACCGACAATAATAATGAGCCGGGTTGGGAACTGGTATGGCAGGACGAATTTGACGGCGAGACTATCGACGACCAGGTATGGAGCCGCATCACAGAGGGTACTCCCGACTGGAAGAAATATCAGAGCACCGACGACCGCTGCTATGAGAAGCGCAGCAGCTCGATTGTGTTCTATGGGATTGTGAATGACGACAAGGATGCCGACCCGCGCGATTATCTGTGCGGAGGTCTCTACACGGCCGGAAAGAAAGCATTCGGTCCGGGACGTATCGAGGTATGTGCCCGCATGACCCAGGCCCAGGGCGCGTGGCCCGCGATATGGATGATGCCTTTCCGCTCCGACAAGGGCTGGCCCTACGACGGCGAAATCGACATAATGGAGCATCTCAATTTCGACAAGTCGATATATCAGACTCTCCACTCGGGCTATATTGATGTTGACAACAACAAAGACAACCCGTTGTATTCACGCCAGTCGCCGGTTGCCGATGTCAACAACTTCCATGTCTATGGAGTAGATATTACAGAAGACAAGGTAGTATTCCATATCGACGGTGTCGACCGGCTGACCTATCCGCGCATGGCTGTCGACGGACAGTATCCGTTCTATCAGGAGTGGGATTTACGCATTGATATGCAACTCGGCGGCAGCTGGGTGGGCAGAATCAACGCCAACCAGCTGCCGGTAGAGATGGAGGTGGCATGGGTGAAATATTACCAGTGGCGATAGGTCATACTCCGGTAGCGCCGCCCCCGGTGGTTGAGTCATCGCCCATCGGGGCGGGAGGCACCGTGTCGACATCTTTAAACAGCTTGTCGAGATACTTCTCTTGAAATCCCTGCAATGCCGCCCAGAATCCGGGCACAAACAGTGTACCCAACACGGCATTGACAAGCATCCCGAACACTACCGCTGTTCCGAGCGACACACGGCTTGCGGCGCCTGCGCCGTGGGCCGTCATCATAGGTATCACACCGAGTATAAATGCGATTGCCGTCATCATAATCGGTCGGAAGCGGATTACTCCGGCATCCTCCGCCGCGCCGGGTATCAGCACTCCGCTGCGCCGGAAGTAGGTGGCGTACTCCACAATCAGAATGGCATTCTTTGCCGACAGACCAAGCACGAGTATCAGACCGATCTGTGTGTAGATGCTTATGCTCTGGCCCATGATGATACATCCCAACACACAGCCAAGCACTGCGACAGGCATTGCCAGAACTACAGCAAGCGGGTCGGTCCAGCTCTCATACTGGGCCGCGAGTACAAGTAGGGTGAGTATGATGGCGAAGATAAACACGGCGGTCACTGTTGTGCCCGACTGAGTCTCCTGGTATGCCTCGCCGGTCCAGGCATAGCTGTAGTTGTTGCCAAGGGTATTCTGTACGAGTCGCTCCATAGCCTTTATACCTTCCTGCGAACTGTAACCCTTGGCGAGGGTGGCGGTCACTGACGCTGTGCCATACATGTTGTAGCGTGAGGCGGATGGTTCGCCCATGGTCTGTTCGATGGTAGTGAACGATGCGAACGGCACCATGGAGCCCGATGCGTTGCGCACACTCAGCTTCATTATGTCGCTGATGTTGCCGCGGGCCTCTTCGTCGCCCATCATAGTCACCTGAAATACTCGGCCAAACTCCGTGAAGTCGTTGACATAGCTTCCTCCGGTATAGCCGCTCAGGGTGCTGAACACGTCGCTCATCGTAAGCCCCTGCATCTGCACACGGTCGCGGTCGATATTAAGCCGGTATTGTGGCACTACACCCTGGTACAGCGATGTGATGCGCTCGATTGCCGGCTCCTCTCCGGCGGCCTGTTGTAGCGATGCTACGGCCTTTGCAAGCTCTGCCGCACCGTGGTTGTTGATGTCGAGCAACTGCATCTCCAGGCCTGCCGACATGCCGAGCCCGGGTATGGATGGCGGGTTGACGGAGAATACTATCGGTTCCTGCATGCGGGCGGCGAGGGCGTCGACTTTTTCTATGATGGCGTCGACACCCTGTCCTTTGCCTGTACGCTCTTTCCACGGAGTGAGGGTCACAAACAGTGAGCCCATATTGCTTGCCGCGCCTCCGCCCATGAATGAGAATCCGCTTATGCTCATCACGTTTTCGACCTCGGGTATCTCCCGGCGTATCATGTCGGAAAGTTTGTTGACAACTTTCTGGGTGCGCTCAAGCGACGCTCCCTGAGGCAGCTGGATGGAGCTCATGAAATAGCCCTGGTCCTCCTGAGGCACATAGCTTGTGGGATGGTTGATAAACAGGATGAATCCGAATACCGCTATCGCGATAAATCCGCATGTCGACAGCCACGGTCTTTTCAGCAGAGTATGGATGCAGCGCTTGTATAGATTCTCCGTAGCCTGATATCCCGCGTCGAACCACCGGTAGATGAAGAATTTCGTTTTCTTCCGCGGTGTCAGAAACAGAGCGCACAGAGCCGGGGTAAGCGTGAGGGCGTTGAATCCGGAGAATGCCGTCGATACGGCTATCGTGAGGGCAAACTGCTTGTAGAGTTCGCCGGTGATGCCGCTTACGAAGGCTGTGGGGATAAATACCGACAGCAGCACGAGTACTTCGCCGATTACCGGGCCGGTAAGTTCCTCCATGGCTTTTTCGGCTGCCTGCCGTCGGGAGAGTTTTCCGGCGTCGACAAGGCGCGAGCAGTCTTCCACCACCACAATGGCGTCGTCGACTACGATGGCGATTGCCAGCACAAGGCCGAAGAGCGTGAGGGTATTGATGGTGAATCCCATTATTTTCATTACGGCGAAGGTGGCGATGAGGCTCACCGGAATGGTAATCATCGGTATGACTACCGCACGCCAGTTCTGCAGGAAAAGCAGGATGACAATCATCACGATGAGGGTGGTCTCGACGAAGGTCACGAGCACATCGTCAATCGATGCTGTTACGAAGTCCGACGAGTCGAGCACGATATTGTATTTCACACCCGGGGGAAAGTATTGTGCCAGGCGTTCGAGTTCGGCGCGTGAGTTCTTGCTTACCGACAGGGCGTTGGCGCCCGGCAGCTGCTTGATGCCGAGCAGTGCGGCCTCATGGCCCGATACAAATGTGGTGGCCGAGTAGCTGATGCTGCCGAGGTCGGTGCGTGCCACATCCTTGAGCCGCAGCAGTCCGTCGGCGCCGCTGCGGATGATTATGTCGGAGAATTCCTGGGCTGTGTTGAGATTGCCTTTGCTTACGAGTGTAAACTGAAATGCCTCGTCGGTCGGTGCCGGGGATGCGCCTACCGCTCCGGCCGACACTTCCATGTTCTGCGACTGTATGGCGGCGGTGACATCCTGGGGTGTAAGGTTGTAGAAGCGCATCTTTTCGGGGTCGAGCCATACGCGCATGCTGTAGCTGCCGCCGCCGAAAGCCTGCACTCCGCCCACTCCCTCTACGCGCGACAGTGCGTTGACGAGATTGATGTTGGCGTAGTTGGTGAGATACAGGGCATTATACCGTCCGGTGCTGTCGCCCTCGAGCGAGCAGAACAGTACGATGTTGGTCGATTCCTTGTTGACGGTGACACCCTGTTGCGTCACGGCTTCAGGGAGCTGTGGAGTGGCCTGGTTCAGACGGTTCTGCACGTTGATGGCCGCCTGGTCGATGTCGGTGCCCTGCTTGAATGTGATGGTAAGGCCGTAGCTGCCGTCGCTACCTGAGTTGGAACTCATATACAGCATGTCCTCCACGCCGTTGATCTGCTGTTCGATGGGTACGCCTACGGTGCGGGCCACAGTTTCTGCGTCGGCGCCGGGATAAGAGGCCGATACGCTGACGGTAGGTGGTGTGATGTCGGGAAACTGTGCGACAGGCAGTGAGTTTATGGTCAGCAGTCCCGCGATTACCATGATTATGGCCAGTACGGTAGCGAATATAGGCCTGTCTATGAAGAATTTTGAGAACATGGGCTTCTTTTTTAGAGCATGACGGAAAATGCTATTTTGTCTCGACTGGATTTACCTCCATGCCGTCGCGCACCTTTAGCATGGCCGAGGTGACATAACGGCTCTCGGGGCCGATACCTTTTGTGACTATGCGCAGTGAGTCGTGGTATATGTCGCCGGTCTCGATTGGTGTATAGACTATACGGTTGCTGTCGTTGACCACATACAGGTATTTGCCGAGCTGGTCGGTGCCTATCGAGCTGTCCTTTACCAGCAGAGCATGAGGTGATGCTCCGAATGGCATGTGAACCGTCACATACATGCCGTCGCGAAGTTCGCCGTAGGGATTGTCGACGATACACTTGAGTGTGATTGTACCGGTGCTTTTGTCGATCATCGGCGAGGTGTAGTAGAGGTCGCCGGTGTAGGTGTGGGCGAGTTCGTTGTCAAACGACAGCGGTACTTTGCGGAATATCTCTTCCTGCGGAGTGCCTCTTACACCGAGCATCTGCTGGTACTGCGGTTCGGAGATAGAGAATGTCACTACTACCTCGGCGTCGTCATATATCGTGGCGAGTGTGAATGGCGAGCCGGCACCGGATATATAGGCACCGGGGTCGACTGTCGACGACGTGATATGTCCCTTGAAGGGTGCGCGTATCGTGCAGTAGCCAAGATTGGTCAGCGCCAGATTGAGCTGGGCCTCGGCTTCCTTTATGGCTGCCGCCGACTGCTCCATGTTGCTCTCGGCCTGGATTACGTCGAGTTTGCTTACGGCGTCGCTTTCGAGGGCCTTTTTCATGGCCGCAGCCTGATTGGAGGCGTAGGTGTACTCGCTCCTGGCGGTTTCAAGCGATGCGCGGCTCTGCTTTACGGCGTCGCTGTACTGAGTAGGCTCTATTGTGAACAGTACGGTGCCTTTGTCGACAAGCGAGCCGCTTGTATAGTCGCGCGACAGTAGTGTGCCGTTTACTCGCGCTACGATGTCGGCCGAGGCCCTGGCTCCGGCCGTGCCCGGATAGGTGCGGTAGAGCATCACAGAGTCGGTGACAGGCCGGGCTACATCGACGCTGAGCATCCCTTCCGCGTGGTCGGAGCTTTTGTGGTTGTGACATGAAGATATTATTGTCATTGCTGCGCATGTCAACAGTGCTGTCATCGTATGGTATATCTTTTTCATAATCGTAGGTTTTTGCGTAGTCTAAGCGCTGAAGTGCAGGATAAGATATTTTTTAGGGAGGTCGCATCAGTCATCGGGTTCACTGCATGCCGGCTACGTCCCAGCCGCCGCCAAGGGCCTCGTAGAGGGTGATGAGAGCCGTCAGGGCGTTTCCGCCGGCTGTCACTACCGAGTTCTGGTACTCGAGAAGGTTCATCTGTGCCGTCACTACATTGTTGAACGGCGACAGACCGCGCTTGTACAGGTCGAGCGACAGGTCAAGCGACTTGCGGCTCTGTGCCACCACCTCTTCGAGTATGTCGAGGTTGCGCAGGGTGCCGGCATATGTGGTTATGGCATTGTCGGCCTCTTCCACGGCTGTCATCACGGTGTTGTTGTAACTCTCGATGCCGATTTCCATCTGTTGGCGTGCGCTCGCCATATTTGCCCGCCTCGACATTCCGTCAAATAGAGTCCATGTGAGGGTAGGGGCTATCGAATATGTGAGACTGTTGCGTGAAAACAGGTCGCCCGCGTTGTGAGCGCTTGTCCCGATTGCTCCGTTGAGCGAGAGTGTAGGCAGGAAGTCGCGTTTGGCTATGCCGAGTGCAGCGGCGTAGGATGCCAGTTCGTATTCCGACTCCACTATGTCGGGACGCCTGCGCAACAGCTCGGCGGGTACACCTACCGGCACTATCTGGCGGTGGTCGGGGAGGGGACGCGGAGGCTCGAGCAAATCGTTGATATCGCGCGGATAGACCCCGAGCAGCAGGGCGATTGAGTTGATGGTAGTGCGTATCGATGTGCGCAGCGTGGGCATCGACGCCTGTGTCGAATAGTATACGATACGGGCCTGTGTCACGTCGAGCATTGAGGCGAGTCCGGCCTCATGGCGAGCCTCGGTTATCTTGACTATCTTCTCCTGCGATGCTATGTGCTCTACGGCTACCTGCCATTCGGCCTGCCATACGCGCAGGTTCACGTAGGCTTTGGCGATGTTGGCGCATAGCGTCACCATCGTAGCGGCATATTCGGCGCGTGTGGCGTTGTACAGTGCCTTCTGTTGCGCGGCCTTGGCCGAGATTTTGCCGAACACGTCGATTTCCCAGCTCATATTTAGCCCGAGCGAGAAATAATCGGCGGTGGTGGCTGGCATCGACATGTCGCCGAGAGCTCCCGACGAGCGGGCTTTGGTCCAGCCCCCCTGTAGTCCGAGCGATGGATAGTATCCGGCGCGGGCGGCTTTGAGTGCCTCCTTGGCCATGGCTATACGCTTCCCGGCGATTACTACGTTGGGATTGTTTTCGATACCGCGCACTATCAGTGAGTCGAGCAGCGGGTCGCCGAGCTGATGCCACCAGTTGTCGTCGGTAGGTATCGACTGGTTGAAGTGCTCGTCGTAGGTCCAGTGGGCAGGTACGGAGTCGGTAAGCGCGGCCTCTCCCGTATGATTTCCTCCGGCATAGGCCGCCGCGGTGTAGAGCGAAAGGAGGGCGGCAAGGAGGGTGTGGCGCAGACACCGGGCCGGTTTGCGAAATAACAGATACATGTGGCAGAGAAGTTATAGTAAGGTTTACGTTTCAGGCTTCCTTTGGAGAATCAGTCCCGGAAACTCTTCGGCGTATTGATACTATAACCTTCCGTTGCCTCAATTAGTTAGCATTCATCTACTGTATTTAACAACTTTTAAACGCCCTCCCGAGCCGATAGTTGGTTATGTCGGACATACCCGGATATGGCATTCGCCCCGGCTTTTCCTATAGGTGGGAAAGCCGGGGCGAATGCATTCAATCAAATTTGGGGTTATTCCTCCGGAGCTGTCCATACGAGGCGCTCGCTCAGGGGGTTGCCGTCGGCGTCGATCAGCAGCAATTGGCTTATGCCTTCACCGAGGCGTTCGCGCGGTATGCGTACAGGTGAGTCGGCTCCTATCGGCGATACGCCTTTGAGGATACCGCGGGTATGTACCACGAGCATGGCTCCGGCAGGCACATTGCCCACGGCGCTTGCCGTAATCGCGTTGTGGTTGTTTTCGCTGCCGGCCACGTGGATTACCGCCGCGCGGCTGTCGGCCTCAGGCAGTGCGTAGCTGTCGGTGCCTACTTTCAAGCTGTATTTTTCGCCCGCCTTGGGTGTGATGGTAAATGTACCCATACCGGCGTGGAGTGTGGCGAAGCTGCATATCGATTTGCCTTGGCTGTCGACAACCTCGCCGGCAATGTCGCGTCCGAGACCGTCGGTGCCGATGGCTTTCACGCCCACCTTGCATGGCGTGCCGGGGATGAGGTAGCCGCCCTCGGGATGGAGCGTGACAGAGATTGTAGTGTCGGCCGAGGGTAGCTTGATGTAGCGGCTGTAGTTGCCGTTGCTGACGAGTATGGTGCCTGCCTTGCGCTCATTCTTCGAGAGCTGGAATTCGATGGTCGGCTCCCCTTTCTTTATTATGCGCTCCTCTTCGCCGGCCTTTATCGTCATGGGATTGACAGTGCTTTTACGCTCTACGGTCATGCGGTTGTTGACAAGGCTCTTGATGTCGAACCCTTCTCTCAGCGCGTAGGGACTGAGCACCTTCACCCCTTTCCGGAAGAAATACTCGGGGCCGAGATTGCGCATGAATGTGGTGTAGGCACTCAGGGTGTATGTCCCCTCGGGCAGTTCTATCGGCAGAGGGATATAGCCGGTAAACCGGCCTTCGTGTTTGAGCAGCTTAACGCGCTTTACCAGTTCGCCTGTCGGAGTGGAAAACTCTACATATACGTAGCGGCTTGCGTCGGCCTGGCGGTGGGTGGCGGCATCGACTACAAAGGGGCGCATCCAGATGGTGTCGCCGGCGAGATACACTCCCTGGTCGGTGGTGATGTGTATCGCCTCCTGCGGATATTCGAGCAACTGGCGGTCCATTCTCGCCGCGATGCTGTCGGGGTGTAGGGCGGCATGCATTGTCATGGTTGCTCCTGCCGCCATGATTGCTGTCATTATCGAGGTGATTATCTTTTTCATACGAAGTGTAGTTATTGTGTGGATTGTTTTGTTTTCCGGAGATTGGGTCTACATGTCATTTTCTGTAATCTACAGTCTTGCCTTCGGGCGAAATCCCTTCGATGGTAACTGCGATGTCGGAGGCACCCTTTCCTGATGGAATCGGCAGAACAAGCTCGCCTGACAGATCGGCCGACGGAATCCATGCGACCGTAGCGCCGTTCTGCTCTTCGATGGTACCCTCAGGAGTATATGCCGGCATGTAGTATTGTTTTCTTTTCTGATAGCCAAGTGGCATGACCAGCTTAAATTCCGGTGAGAGTTCAGCCTTTATTTTGCCGGGATTCTTGGTGGTGATGTTCAGTACGCCTCCGTTCCTCTCGTCAAGGATGGAGATGTTGTTGAGGGCGCTACGGTAAAACAACATCGACAGATGCGGCGGGATGAATGACACCGTCTCGTTGTCGATGAACGGGTAGATGTTTTCCAGATCGGAAAGTTTCAGTTTGTCGCTGAATAAGCCGGTGTCGATAGAGTTGGGAACATCAGAAATAGTACTCGCAGCGCCGGGAAGGGTGACGCCAATAGTGGATTCGGAGGGAATTGAGTAGGGAGAAGGTTCTGAACCGAGAGGTTGTGCATTTTGATTGGGTTTCCCTGACAGCCGCATTATCTTTGAATGCTGTTCGGGATATACCGATAGGTTCTTGTATCGCAGACGCTTCAACTCCGCCGGCGATGAGCCGATATAACGTCCGTCAACCCATACAGCCACCGGCACCTGTTGGAAATACAATTGGTCGTTGACCACGTTTACACCGGGGACATTGGCCAGCGCCTGCTCGTAGCTGCGGATATCGGGATTGTCATCGGGATGGATACAGGCGGAGGCAAGTATGTCGATGGCGTTGGCCCCCTCGCGCTTTTTGGTGGCGCGGACCACGACTTCGCGTAGTGAGATTTGCATTCCCTGCG
>NZ_JAIDKI010000168.1:0-7891 GCF_029051885.1 Muribaculum sp. | reverse complement strand
ATCAATTCAGTCATATTTATTTTCTAATGGGCTGTATCGACAATGTAGCCGTTGCCATCAAAGCCTTCTACGGTTATTTGGTTGTGATATTCAACACGCCGGTACGGGTATAAGGAGTGTAGTCGAGGAATGGCGCGGTTGGTGTTAAGTCGCCGGGCTACGCCGGGCATTTCGGGGGGAGGAGGCCAACCCCACCCTGCGAACCGCTAACGCGGCTCTTGGGTGGGGCTAACGTTGTGGACGCCCCCAAAGGGGCTATGCGCTAACGCGTTGGGTTGCAGGAGGTGGCCGAGTTGGGAATAGGAGTAAATGGCATGCGGATGCATGGGCTATGCGCTAACGCGGTAGTTATGGATGGAGCTGGGTGGGGTGGTATGGGGTGCGGAAATTGGGATAATCTATAAGATTGTGTTATGCAGGCGACTAATGTTCAATGCATGATTGTTTTGTGATATGATTTTGTTGTAGCTGCAACTCCCCGCGTTAGCGCACCGCTGTTTTTGTGGTTGTTCACAATATGTATTACGTTTTGGCCGCATTGGCAAGTCTCCGCTTTAGCGCATAGCCCCTTTGGGGGCGTTCACAACGTTAGCCTATGGTAAGAGCCGCGTTAGCGGTTCGCAGCCATAGGATTGTGGTGTCCCCTCCCCTCGGAATGCCCGGCGTAGCCCGGCGACTATTTCGTTAATTGGAGATGACCAATCCTTGCGGTGTGAGGCCCTCGCTAGGGGGATAAGAGCTTGTTTAATAATAAATGTTGCCGGCAGGGTCGTATAACTTGAGTCGATTTTCGACATGTGCCGAAGGAGTGTATTTTATGTATATGACTGAGGGTTATGGCGAAAAGCGGCCAAGATATACGAAACAAGGGGTAGCTTTATAGCCTATACAATCTCTTGCCTGCTTGTAAGGTAAATGCAAAAATATATCAACGATATGAAACAAATTACTGACCGCCCTGGCGGTAACATTTATTATTAAACGAGTTCTAAAATAAATGCCGCAGAGTTGCACTCAACTCTGCGGCATTTGCTATAGGGGGATATTGATTAATCGGCGGGTGAATCAATACTCTTTCCAGGGAGTGATAGAAATCGACTCCATCGGACGGTTGATGAATGCCCTTACATAGGCGCCGGCGAGGCGGGCGTTGGTAAGCAGCGGTATATTGTGGTCGATGGCCCAGCGGCGTATGCGGTAGCCGTTGGTAAGCTCGCGCTTGGTATGGTTTTTGGGGATGTTGATTACCAGGTCGACCTTGTGTGAGGCTATGAGATCAAGCACATTCTCGGTGCTTGTGCCCTCTTCGTCGGGCCATCCTACAGCCTGGGTGGCGATACCGTTGTTGTTGAGGAAACGGGCAGTGCCTTCGGTGGCGTAAATCTTGTAGCCGCTGTCGAAGAGCGCACGGCATGCGTCGAGCATGTCGACCTTGCCGCGTACATCGCCGGAGCTTACGAGCACACCGCCCTTGGGCACGTGGTGGCCTACGGATATCATCGCGTTGAGCAGGGCCTCGTCGAAGTCCTTGCCCAGACAGCCTACCTCGCCTGTCGACGACATGTCGACGCCCAGTACGGGGTCGGCCTTGTGGAGACGTGCGAAGGAGAACTGCGATGCCTTAACGCCGATATAGTCGATATCGAATGTCGACGAGTCCTGTTTGTCGACTTTCTCGCCGAGCATGATGCGTGTGGCGGTCTCGATGAAGTTTTTCTTGAGTACCTTGCTGACGAAGGGGAATGAGCGCGATGCACGCAGGTTGCATTCGATTACCTTGACGTCGTTGTTCTTGGCGAGGTACTGTATGTTGAACGGTCCGGAGATGTTGAGCTCCTTGGCTATCTTGGCTGAGATGCGCTTGATGCGGCGTGCGGTGGCCATGTAGATTTTCTGGGCGGGGAACACGAGGGTGGCGTCGCCTGAGTGTACGCCGGCAAACTCGATGTGCTCCGAGATGGCATACTCGACAATCTCGCCGTTGCGGGCCACGGCGTCGAACTCTATCTCCTTGGCGTTCTGGAGGAACTGGGAGATTACCACAGGGAATTCCTTGGATACCTTGGCGGCCTGTCCGAGGAAGCGGTGCATCTGCTCGTAGTCGTAGCATACGTTCATGGCGGCACCGGAGAGCACGTAGCTCGGGCGGATGAGTACGGGGAAGCCTACCTCTTCTACGAATGAGTCGATGTCGTCCTGGGTAGTGAGCTCTTTCCAGCGGGGCTGGTCGATGTCGAGCTGGTCGAGCATGGCCGAGAACTTGTGGCGGTTTTCAGCACGGTCGATCGACACGGGCGAGGTGCCGAGGATGGGAACGTGACGGCGGTAGAGCTTCATGGCCAGGTTGTTGGGTATCTGGCCGCCGACGCTTACGATGACTCCGCGGGGCGATTCGAGGTCGATGATGTCCATCACGCGCTCAAACGAGAGCTCGTCGAAGTAGAGACGGTCGCACATGTCGTAGTCGGTCGACACTGTCTCCGGGTTGTAGTTGATCATAATCGACCTGTAGCCGAGCTTGCGGCAGGTGGCTGCGGCGTTGACCGAGCACCAGTCAAACTCTACCGAGCTGCCGATGCGGTATGCACCCGAGCCGAGCACCACAATGTTGTTGCCCGGATTCATGTCGTAGGGTATGGCATTCTCGGTGGCGCCGTAGGTCACGTAGAGATAGTTGGTCAGGTCGGGATATTCCGAGGCTACGGTGTTGATGCGGCGCACCTTGGGCAGAATGTCGAGGCTCTTGCGGTGGGCGCGTACGCGGAGCACCTCGGCCTCCATGGTGCCTTCGGGCTTCTCTACGAGTCGGGCTATCTGGAAGTCGCTGAAGCCAAGTCGCTTGGCCTCGGCGAGCACATCCTTGGGAAGGTCTTCGATTTTGTCGTAGGTGCCCAGCTTGTGGCTGTAGTCGACGATATTCTTAAGGCGCTCTACAAACCAGCGGTCAATCTTTGTCAGGTCGGAGATGCGCTCCACTGTCCAGCCCTCTTCGAGAGCCTGGGCGATAGCGAAGATGCGGAGGTCGGTGGGGTGGGTGAGGGCTTTCTCCAGGTCGTCGAAGCGGATGTCGTTGTTGCCGACAAATCCGTGCATGCCCTGGCCTATCATGCGGAGGCCCTTCTGTATGATTTCTTCAAACGACTTGCCTATCGACATGATTTCGCCTACCGACTTCATCGACGAGCCGATTTCGCGGTCGACGCCTACAAACTTGGTGAGGTCCCAGCGAGGAATCTTTACAATCATGTAGTCGACACTCGGAGCCACGTAGGCCGAATTGGGTGTGCCCATCTCGCCAATCTGGTCGAGTGTGTAGCCAAGGGCGAGCTTGGCGGCAACGAAAGCGAGAGGATATCCCGAAGCCTTTGATGCGAGAGCCGACGAGCGCGAGAGGCGGGCGTTGATTTCGATGATGCGGTAGTCGTTGGTCTCGGCGTTGAATGCATACTGAATGTTGCATTCGCCTACGATACCGATATGACGCACGGTGCGGGTGGCGATATCCTCGAGCATCTTTATCTGCTCGGGGGTAAGGCTCACGATGGGAGCCACTACAATCGATTCGCCGGTATGGATGCCCAGCGGGTCGAAGTTTTCCATCGGCACTACTGTGAAGCAGTGGTCGTTGTCGTCGCGTATTACCTCGAATTCAATCTCTTTCCAGCCTTTGAGCGATTCTTCCACGAGAATCTGGCGTGAGTAGGCGAGGGCGCTTTCGCAGTGGCGGGCAAACTCCTCGTCGTTTGTGCAGATGCCGGAGCCGAGACCGCCCAGTGCGTAGCCTGAACGCACCATTACCGGGAAGCCGATTTCGTGGGCCACTCGCTTGGCATCCTCCAGGCTCTCGACAGCTTCGCTGACGGGAGTCTTTACGTCGATTTCCTTGAGTTTCTTTACAAAAAGGTCGCGGTCTTCGGTAATCATGATTGCCTCGACCGATGTGCCGAGCACTTTCACTCCGTACTTGTCAAGCACTCCGCTCAGATACAGCTCAGTGCCGCAGTTGAGCGCAGTCTGGCCTCCGAATGCGAGCAGAATGCCGTCGGGACGCTCTTTTTTGATCACTTCCTCTACAAAATAGGGCGTAATCGGCAGGAAATATACCTGGTCGGCTACGCCCTCAGAGGTCTGGATTGTTGCAATGTTGGGATTGATGAGCACAGTGGAAATGCCCTCTTCTCTCAGCGCTTTCAGAGCCTGAGACCCGGAGTAGTCAAATTCGCCCGCTTGCCCGATTTTCAGGGCGCCGGAGCCTAATAACAATACCTTTTTCATATATAAAGAAATTCCTTGTTGTTCGCGTGTCTCTGTAGCAATAGGCGTCGTATTTCCGATATACGGCGTCTACCGCTCTCTTTCATAGCGGGATTGTGCGGTTGCGTGTAATTCCCACTCCCGCAAAGTTACGACAATTCAGCCGTTCACGCAATTTTTTGGTGACTATACTATATATATTGTGGATACCCGGAGTTGATATATTGGCAATCTCTATGAAACTGTTTCAATTTATATGATACAGATTATATGATACAGATTTTGAGAGAGAATGTCGGATGTATTTTTGTTGGCTTTTCAAAAACAAAGTGAGATGAATTTAGAGCTTGTTTAATAATAAATGTTGCCGCCAGGGTCGTATAGCTTGAGACGATTTTCGATATGTGACGAAGGAGTGTACTTTATGTACATGACTGAGGAACAGGGCGAAAAGCGGCCAAGATATACGAGACTAAAAGTAACTTTATAATCACTCAATCTCTTGCTTACTTTTGAAAAAATGCAAAAATATATCAACGATATGAAACAAATTACCTCCAGTCGGTCATTCGCCGGCATCTTTCCGCCTGTTCTTCGGTCGTTATGGAACCCCATAACTCCCTTATCACAAGCGAAAATCTGCTCGACGAATGACCGCCCTGACGGTAACATTTATTATTAAACAAGCTCTAAGATTCAATTCTATACAATTCTATAAAAGGGACATTGCGGCAATTCATTCTTGCTGCGGTGTCCCTTGCTTTTTTTGCAGGGAATTAGTAATTTTGTCAAAAATAATCACGCCCATGCTTCAGTCTATGACGGGATTCGGCAAAGCTGTCGTTACAATCCCAACTAAAAAGATAACAGTCGAGATTAAGTCGCTTAATTCAAAGCAACTTGACATAAACACACGTATACCTGCCGTTTTTCGCGAGAAAGAGCTTGATTTGCGCAATATAGTGTCGGCGCGTCTTCAGCGCGGCAAGGTCGATATGCAGATATATTCCGAACCTATCGGTGTGGAGACCACCGTGTCGCTCAATCTGCCCCTGATGGCCGCCTACAAGGCCCAGGTCGAGGAAATGGCTGTGGCATTGGGTATTCCATGGCCCGAGGACTGGTACAGTGTGCTTATGCGTTTCCCGGAAACAGTAAAGAGCGAGTTGCCCGACAGTCTTACCGATGATGATATCGCGGCCTTGCAGCAGGCTGTGGAGGAGGCTCTGGAGGCCCTTGTGCAATTCCGCAGCAAGGAGGGTGAGAGACTTCAGGATTTCTTTACTGTGCGCATCGAGCGGATCAGGGCCTTGCTTGCAGAGGTAGAGCCTTATGAGAAAGAGCGTGTGGAGAAGATACGCGCGCGTCTTGAGGAGAATCTTGCCAAAATCGAGGGCGTGGCTCTCGACAAGAACCGCCTTGAGCAGGAGATGATATTCTATATCGAGAAACTTGATATCAACGAGGAGAAGCAGCGTCTGTCGCAGCATCTCAGCTATTTCATGGAGACAATGGCTCATGGCGAGGGGCAGGGCAAGAAACTCGGCTTCATAAGCCAGGAGATGGGGCGCGAAATCAATACTCTCGGCTCGAAGAGCAACAATGCCGAGATGCAGCGCATCGTGGTGAAGATGAAGGATGAACTGGAACAGATAAAGGAGCAGGTGCTCAATGTACTGTAACCGTTCGTAGAAAGACATTATTCTATTATTGATTTTTGTGCGAATATTATCCCTATGGATGGAAAAATCATAATACTCTCGGCACCTTCGGGATGTGGCAAGTCGACTATCATCGGGCGGCTGATGGAGCGTGGCGATCTCAATCTGGCATTTTCTATTTCGGCCACCTCACGTGCTCCGCGCGGCACCGAGAAGCATGGTGTGGATTATTATTATCTTACGGCGGAAGAGTTCCGACGCCGTATTGATGCCGGCGATTTTGTGGAGTACGAGGAGGTGTATCCGGGACGTTTCTACGGTACATTGCGCAGTGAGATTGACCGTATCACCTCAGGAGGCTCCAATGTGGTGCTTGATATCGATGTAAAGGGAGCCTTGAACGTGAAACGTATCTACGGCGACAGGGCACTCACACTGTATATCGTGCCGCCGTCGGTCGATGAATTGCGCCGTCGCCTGGAAGGTCGTGCCACCGATGCTCCCGAAGTAATCGAGGAGAGAGTAGGGAAGGCAGCCTATGAGCTTACTTTCGCCCCTCAGTATGACTGCTCTGTGGTAAATGACCGTCTTGATGATGCTGTAGAGGAGGCCCACCGGATTATTAAGGATTTTATCGAGCGCGACTGATGCCGTGGCATTTGCTCCCTCGGTGGAACATTGTGTCATTCGGTCATTGACCGCTACTTATAAATAGTGTAATTATGGCGGTACAACGCAAGCGCATAGGCATAATGGGCGGGTCGTACAATCCCGTGCATGCCGGCCATATGATTGTGGCATCATATATCGCGCAGTGGGGCGACCTGGATGAGGTGTGGCTTACACTCTCGCCTCAAAATCCGTTTAAGCGCAATCTTACTTTGGCCGATGACGCCCACAGGCTTGAGATGCTGCGTATCGCTGTCGGGGATTCGCCGATTCTCCGAGTATGTGATGTGGAGCTATCAATGCCGCGTCCGAGCTACACGGTTGATACCCTTGCAAGGCTGTCGGAGATGTATCCCGATTGCGATTTCCGTCTTATTGTCGGCGCCGACAACTGGGAGTCGTTCAACAGATGGCGTTCTCCCGATGAGATTGTGTCGCGTCACGGGGTGATAGTATATCCTCGTCCGGGATATTCGTCGGAGGGGTGTGAGGACACTCCAGGGGTGACTTGTGTCGAAGCTCCGCAGGTAGAACTGTCATCGACATTTATCCGCGAAGCGATATCCGCCGGACGCGACATGAACTTTTTCCTGCCTCCGGGGGTATATCAGTATATAACTGAAAATGGACTGTACGGCTCTGTGCAGTGAAAATGTATCTTATGAACACTCAAACATCTTTGCTCAACAATAACGCGCTGGCTTTCATAGCGCTGTCAAATGAATACTGCCAGGCGCTTGAAAGTGCCCGCGAGAGTGAGCGCATACCTTTCGTGGAGAATATGCTGCGCCTGCTGCCAAGAATATATATATCGGCCACCGACCTGCAGTTGAATCAGTTTCTTGCGGAAGAAGCGTATCTCGAGGGACGCCTTGACGAGGATTTCTACGATTCAGTAAGGCGCAGTGTGGAGAATCTGCTTGGGCCTGACGACACATACCTGGAAGTTTTTGAAGAGGATATGAAGTATTCCGACACGCCTATAGCAGCGTCGGTGTCGGAGGGACTTGCCGATATTTTCCAGGTGCTGTACAATCTGCTTGACGGCATACGCGATATGCCTGAGGAGGTTGTGCTTTCTGCTCTTGTTGCCGTGAGAGACGACTTCGAGGCATATTGGAGCCGTGTGCTTTGCAACGTGTTGCGCGCACTCAACCATATACGCTATACCTCCACTACGGCCGACGAGTAATCTCCATCCCCGATTGTGTGGGTCTCACTAAGGCCCGCTTTAGACCCCGTTCACCAATATTTGTTAACGCTGGGGCGGTCAATCGTCGTGCAGATGTGTTCGCGCAGTGAGGGAG
>NZ_JAIDKI010000167.1 GCF_029051885.1 Muribaculum sp. | reverse complement strand
GCAAAGTTAGGCATTTTCGCTATAAAATACACCTCTTCTTGCAATCTTTGGCCGATTCTAAATGAAAGAGCCGTGACTCCAATCGAAGTAGTTGATGTAAGAACCATCGCTGCAGAGTTTCACGGTGGCGGCGGCTCCATTATCGTCGAAGAAATAGAAACACACACTCTTTACCTCGTTTTCTGTATCCGTACCAAACTCATAGTCTGGCTTCTCATCGCCACGGGAACTGGTTTCGGGCAGCCCTGAAATTGCTACAGTAATGTATTTGGCATTGCCATCCGATACACTACCCTGTTCATTACCAGGTTCATAAATGTCAGGCTCTATGATGTCGCTCGAGCAACCGCTCGCCAACAACATCATTCCCGCAGACAAAAGAATAAAGTTTTTGTTCATCATAAACTTTAGATCTTTTAATTTGGTTTATTTATTATATATAGGTGAATATGAAATCCTCTTTTCAAGCTCATTGAGAGTTTCGGCTGCCTTTGCAAGCCCGGCTTCCTTTGCCTCGGCAAGATAGCGGCGAGCAGTCTCAAAGTCACGGGTCCGTATGGCCATAGCGCCCCGCGCATAAATGGCTTCGGGAGAGTCACCGGCCTTGTCGATATATCGGGCCGCCGACGCTAAATCGCCCCGGCGCATGGCTGCGTTAGCCGCATTGAGATTTGCGACAGCATCCTCTGGAAACATTCTGACTGCCGTCTCGAATACCTCTGTAAATTCATCGCTGCCGGGGTCCATCTCGCCGGCTGCAATGTAAAACTCATCAAGACTCAGATTCTGTGGATGTTCCCTCATCACGGCAAGAATCTCAATAGGGTCGTGATATGTGCGTATCACATATGATACCTTATAATCTGTATGACGTAATGCAGGATAATATGTGTGGAGCATGAACTGGTAGTCCTGCGGATACATGCTCTTTATTTGAGCCTCTTTTTTATCAGGCTCTATGTCCGAGTCGATTAAATTGAGTATCTCACTGCGGTGGTCAAGATTGGAGCCGTCCACCGCCAATCGTAGTCCAGCCCAGTCTTCAGGCTCAAAGTCGGTTATCATAGTCACATTATCGAAGCGATAGAGCTGCTGTATATAATGACGGAGAGCCTCTGTACGTCCTTTAGCAAGATCTGTATTGTGTGAATACGGACTCTCGGGCGATGCGAAACCCTTAAGCCACACGGTGTCTATCCTGGCATCGGTATCATTGCGGATTGTGTCAATGGTCGAGCGAATTGCCGCCAGCTCGATGGAATTGCGTCGATAATCGGGATATATTATGGTCTGGTCCACCGGAAAGTCAATATATGCCCGTCCCTCGAGAGTGCGTCGTTTCTCTCGCGAAGCCAAGGGCCTGATATAAAGCAAATCGGGGAAAAATCGCTCTTGAAACAGGCCGACATCGCCATGTTCGTTGAGAAGAACATGCCCGCAGCATCCATTGTCGGTTCGCTGTATACGGAGCGTCGCTCCGTCCATCCAGTCGTGAAAAGGCACAAACTCATGATATGCGACCTGCTCGGGAGCCTCCTTGGCCTGAAACACCATACGGTTCTTGCCGGGCACCATCATACTCCTGTTATTGCGCATATTGTAGTAATAGCGGCGCCGGCCATACACATTGACCGTAGGAAGAGCAATTGAATCATTGCCCTTGAGAAGCCACGGCGACAGGCACACACTCCTGTTTGATTCAACATCGAGGTCAGAGAGCACAAGGTTCATATCAATGCAAATATGGGCGCCGTCTCTCTCCATCTTCAGATTTTCGACCGACACATTGGTCACGACGTTTTCGGCACCGGCAACTAAAGTTCCCAACATATTGATTTTACCGTCAAAGCCTCCCATGTTGAATATGCCGCCATGCGTGTGAGCTCCGACAAAATGACCCGAAAAACGGTCACAGAACCAGTATCTTACACCGGGCTGAATAGATAGATGTTTCCATCTGCGATCATGGCTTAGAGTCCAGGCATTGATACTTACAGGAATGTCTACGGTCCATTGGGGAGCCAATCCTATTTCGGTTCCGACGTTGATATCGAGTATCAAATCATCCAGGACATTCGTCTTAACAGCGACATCCGGCCCATGTGTCGCGCTTGTAACAGAGATTGCAAGCATGAATATCAATTTTCTTATTATTTCATCAAAATCTGTATTTAAAGTTGCCTTATCACTAAAGCAATAGAGAGCATCATGCGGTCTGTTGCAGCTGTGTCTGCACAGTTTGTGATAACGGTTAGATATATTTCCAGGGTGCAAATTTCAACATCTTTTCACAATTGTGCAAGCAAAAATCACCCCCGTTAAAATATGTTAATCTTATGAATTTCAACACTTTAGCTTAATAAAAATAAAATATTGTCCGGGGAATGCTCATTATCAGTATGTATCCGAGCATAAAGTAATACAAATCGACACACAACCATATCAATAACGGCAATGGCAACCCCACCCTAAAGACTCTATATCAACCATATACAGTTAATGGCGCATCATTCCACCGAATATACGGAATTAAATCACGTTCCATAATATATGTTAACGCCAGAGCCGCTTTTTCCCTGTGATAAAGGAGCTGTAGACAGTCACCTATGGCCTATAAAACCACCAGCAAAATCATCGGCTATACCGACACTATGAAGTACAATCCCAGACATCAACAGCATCAAAATAAAGCTGATGCATAAAATGGGACACCATCAGAATATCTTTGCATCAAAATAATCAAAATAATATGATAGAAAAATTCAGACAGCGAATGGCTTCGGTACTTGACGTGCAGAAAGAAGAACATTCTCATTCGGTGAAACTCAGTCCGATATTCTTGTGGTTTATGGTTGCAGGAATTATAGGTGGAATCGTGCCTTTTGTATGGAAGACTAATCAACCAATGTTGGTAGCGATATCCTCAACTGTATTATTTATTATCCTTACCGCTAAACCGGTACTAAAGAAAAGTCTAAAGTATGATGAATGAGGAACGACGCAAGGTGATTATCACTGCCATGAATGAAGAAAAGGAGAAACGTCGGAAAATGATGCGTGAACGACAAGCATATTTCTCTGCTGTCGCAGAGGAATATGAAACTTTTGAGGAGTTTACCAAGACTCAGAATAGGTGGCTTGAAATAATGGGCATTGAATTATATCAGGAGAATCCATTATATCTATCTCTTCGCATTCAACTTGACTATCAAGCCTATGAGACATACCACATTATAAAAGGTAATAATGGGAAACTCACAGTAAGTGATATTGTTTGGTGGCAAGATTTACATTATGCTAACAGCATTATGAATATTTCAACCGGAGAATGCGCAGATGAAGAGGATATTTCCAGAAGTTATTGAAATATAAAACCTTATATTTCAGGCAGGGTCTTTTTGCCGCAAAAAGCAATCAAATTATCTGATTTTTATAGGAATCTAAAGCTGACGCACGAAATGATACAGGTTTTGATTATTTTTGCGGTGTAAAACTCAAACGGATATGAAACAACTGCAAAAATACACTTGGCTGATTGACACAATCCGCCGTGCCGGAAAGATTTCACATAAGGATCTTTCTGACCGCTGGTCGAGCAATAAAGATTTCAGCGACGGAAACAAACTTCATCGCGCCACGTTCAACCGATGGCGTGATGCAATCTATGATCAATTCGGAATAATGATTGACTGTCAGAAAGTTGGTGGCTATCTATATTATATCTCCAATCCGGAGGATATCGACGAGGACAAGCTCAAAAAGTGGATGCTCGATTCGTTTGCAGTCGGCAATATCATAGGAGAGAATCTTTCTTTGAAGGGCCGCATATTAGTCGACGAGATTCCTTCCGGGCGCAATCATCTGACATCCATACTGGAGGCAATGAAAGAAAACCAAGTTGTGAATATCACATACCGTCCGTTCAAGAAGTTGCATAGCTACACATTCCCGATTGAGCCATACTGTGTCAAGTTGTTTGAGAACCGTTGGTATGTGTTGGCTCACAATTTGCGCTATGGAGATGTACGGCTTTATGGCCTTGACCGTGTAGAAAGTGTAGAAACAACATCTGATACATATCAGCTGCCTAAGGACTTCGATGCTTCAGATTACTTTACTACCGCATACGGAATAGTAATTGGTTACGATGTCAAACCCGAAAGAATCGTAATCCGAGCCAACAAAAACCATAAGCATTATTTGAAGTCCCTACCCCTCCATCATAGTCAGTGCTTGATTGAAGACTGTGGCGAGTATGCCGATTTTGAGTTATATCTGTCTCCCACTTATGACTTTGTCATGAAGCTGCTTCAAGTAGGTTCGATGATTGAGGTTATCAGCCCGGCATCGCTCCGCAAAACGATGAAAGGATGGATTTCGGACATGTACGAACTATATGAGAACGATTGAATATGCAGGACTTTGTCGCAATAGATTTTGAAACAGCGAATGGCCGTCGTTCCAGCGTATGCAGTGTCGGCATCGTTATAGTGCGAGGCGGTGAAATTGTTGACAAATTTTACAGTCTCATACAGCCTGCCCCGAATTATTACACATACTGGACAACAGAAGTACACGGTCTTACAAGGCGTGACACGGACGGGCAGCCGACCTTTCCGGAAGTATGGTCGCAGGTCGCAGATAAAATCAAGGGACTCCCATTGGTTGCCCACAATCGCCCCTTTGACGAGAGTTGCCTGAAAGCAGCCTTTGCCGAGTATGACATGAAATATCCGGATTATGAATTTCATTGCACCCTCGCCGCATCCCGCCGCTGTCTTGACATTCCAAGCCACCAGCTCCACCTTTCAGCCGCGGCCTGTGGCTATGATATGACCAACC
>NZ_JAIDKI010000166.1 GCF_029051885.1 Muribaculum sp. | reverse complement strand
ATCACAAGCGAAAATATGCTCGACGATTGACCGCCCTGACGGTAACATTTATTATTAAACAAGCTCTAAATATATATGTATATCTCACGACTCATATCCATCATGCTACTGCTCGTAGCAACGGTATCACCGATAGGCATATCTGCACAGGATAAATGCGACAGCCGCATGAACCGACAGGAATGGTTCAAGCAAATGCGTGTCTACAAACATGATTTCCTGATAAAAGACCTCGGACTAACCCAGGAGCAGCAGGAAAAATTTTTCCCGCTCTACGACGCCATGAGCGAGAGCCTGATGAAGGCGCAACGCGACTCGCGACAGCTCGAGCATAAAATCAACCACAGCAAAACACAGGTCAACGACCTCGAATATGAAAAAGCGACCGAAGCCGTAATCGAGACACGCGCCAAGGAGGCACAGATTGCCAAAGAATATTATGCAAAATTCAAAGGCATACTGACCCCCGCACAGATATACAGGCTCACTCAGTCGGAGCGCCGATTTACCCGCGAAGTGATGAAGCAACACTCACGGATGAAACAGAAACACAAAAACGACTGACAGCCTATAGCCATACCACCGACATATATATTGACACAGCAAGCGGCACGTGCCAGGGGATGATTGAATGATGAACCCTTAAGCACATGCCGCTTGTTCTACTATCTGACATCAAATTAATATTCTCACATGCTACGCCGTATTTTAATACTCCTGACCGTCATGGCCACAGTTTTCGCTGCCTTAGCTGCGAAGCCATCCGATCCGTATGCTAAACCCGACTTCGCATTTCCCGCCAAAGTATCGGCCAATGCCAAGGAAATGCTCGACAAGGCTCTCGCCACCGACAACGGCCAATTGGCCCTGCGTGCGCTTATGAATCTGTCGGTATCCCTTACCGAAATCGACGCCGACAGCGCATCTGTCGTGATTGCCGACTGCCGCAGAGCGGAAAAGTCGCTGTCGGCACCGGCCGACAAGGCCCTTGTAAATCTGCTTACGGCAAAAATCTACTATTCGCTATATCAGCATAACCGCTGGACCTACGACCGTCGCGAGCAACCCGCCGACCCGTCGGCCGACTACAAGCTATGGAGCGGCATCCAGTGGCGCGACACAATAACGGCCCTTGTCGACAGCGCGCTCGCCTCTCCCGATGCTCTTGCAGCCACACCGGCAGCACGCTACTCCAAAGTGATATCCGTCGACAGCCGTATCGCAGGCATGTATCCCACGGTACTCGACTTCGTGGCCATGCAGGCCACCGATCTGCTCCCCAATCTGGGCGAGACCGACATGCTGCCAATGCGACTGCTATGCCCCTGGGGCGACTTCATGGCGATGCGCATCACCGTGCAGAAGCCTATGGCACGCCGTATCCTCGACATATACTCAACATGGATCGGACATGCACGCAACACACACGGTGCCTTGATTGCCGCCGACCTCAGCCGACTGGAGTTTGTCAACAGACATCTCTTCTCCCGTGGCGAAGATATGGAGAGTGTACGCTCACGCATGTTCGACGCGCTCTATTCGCTATGGAGCTCTCACAACACCTCGTCCTACGCTGCCGAGATACTCATCAAAGCCTACGATATGGTCAGCGGAGAGGAGGCACCGATTACCGCGATAGACCGATATATCGCAGCCTGCAATAAGCAGACAGTCTCCCACCCCGGATATTTCCGCAACAGCTGGCTCACTCGCAATGTCGAGCGGCTCAAGCAGCCGGTGGTCAAAGTACGGTATCCGTCCACGGTGACTCCTGGCGACTCGCTGCAACTCAATCTCAGCGTGAGAAACGCACGTGATTTCACGGTCAATGTCTACGAAGCGCCATACAAATGGGATGAATGGAGCTGGGGCTACGAGGTGACAAAGAAAAATATCGCTCAGCTGCGCCTGGCAAAGAGCGTGCGTGTCACTGTCGACTCAGTGGCGCCGTTTCGCTCGTCAATCGTGCGCAAGGTAGTGATTGACCGCCCGGGCGCATATATTGTAGCCGCAGTGTTCCCGGGTCAGACCATCGATACCGGCAACTATACTTATGTCCATTGCTCCGGCCTGCGCCTCGGCTCGCTTTCATTCAAGGATGAGGCTTGGCCGTTCGTGGTAAATCCAGCCACCGGACGCCCTGTAGAGGGTGTCACTCTGAAAGGATATGAGAACAGACGCACATTCACCCTCGTAGATACCCGCACCACCGGCGACGACGGCATGGCGCGTATGGATTCAAAGGCCCGGATTGTATTTGCTCAAAAGGGCACCGACCGGTTTGCCGAGTCAATAAACATTAACAGCTATTACCGCGACCCCTCACGGGCCTACTCCATACAGGGCTTTACATCGCTGGCCCTCTACCATCCGGGCGACACTGTAGAGTGGGCGGCTGTGGCTCAGTCGTGGCTGCTCCAGTCATGCACTCCGCTCGCCGGAAAGGAATTGCGCGCGGTAATGTATGACGCCAACATGCAGGCCGTCGATACTGCCGTAGTGACCACCGATGCATTCGGACGTGTCACCGGAAAGTTTGCAATACCCAAGGAGGGACTTACCGGCAGCTTCGCCATTCGCTTTACACTCACAGACAAGGAGCTGAATAAAAATCTGCGGTGGAGCAACATATATTTTACTGTCTCCGACTACAAACTGCCTACCTATCTCGTAGAAGTGACCGATGTCGAGCGTGATACCCCCACCAAAGGCGATGTCACGATAAAAGGCCGTGCCGTCACATACTCCGGATTCCCGGTAGCCGACGCATCAGTATCCGTCAACCTCTCGGCCGGAGGACGTGCGTGGTGGAACACCCCGGTATCGTTTGCCTCACTCTCCGACACCACCGATGCCGAAGGTCGCTTCTCAATCGTGTGTACCGACGCACTGCTGTCGGGCTCTCCCGTCGACAAGGGTATATTCACGGCCGACATCACCGTGACCTCCCCATCCGGCGAAAACTGCACTGCCTCCACTGCTTTCTCTCTCGGCAAACAGCTCATACTCCGTGCTGCGCTCCCCGACAATAATGTGGACGCCGCCAAGCCCATAAGGCTCAACCTCGAGCTGACCACCGTCAACGATGTGAAGCGCAATGCTACTATTGCCTATGAGTTCCTGCGCAAAGATTCTACTGTGGCCGCAAGCGGCACATTTGAGTCGGCACGACCGGTAATCGACGCCTCAGCGCTCGCAAGCGGTGTATACCTGCTTAAAGTCGCAACCGCCGACACAACCCTGGCCGATGCCGTCACCCTAAAGGATGTAGTGCTCTATCGCCCGACCGACAGCACATCGCCCGACCCCGATGCTCTGCTGTGGATACCATCGTCGAAGGCTACGATAGGCGCCCGTGCCGGTATCGACCAGCTGTATGCGACCACGGCTCAGGAGACATGGATTGTATACGTCCTGTCGTCGGGCGACCGCATCATCGACAAGGGCTGGATTAACGTCGGCCCGGGCATGCATCGCTTCACCCGCGACCTCCCTGCCGACTGCTCCACGGCCACACTCAGCATGGCATGCGCGCTCGGCTACAGATACGACAACTGTCAGATCGACTATACCCGCGAGAATGTAATCAGCTCGCTCGACATCGCTGTCGAAAGTTTCCGCGACCGCATAGCCCCGGGCGACACCGAACGCTGGACCTTCCGCGTCACCGGCGACAAGAATTCCGCTCTCGGACAAGCGGCTCTCATGCTCGATATCTACAACAAGGCGCTCGATGCCATCACTCCTCAGCGCTTTGCGTTCTATCCACAGCGCTCGCCATATCCTCTGGCCTCGCTCAACATCAACAACGGCCTCGGATGGTACGACAACTCACGTACCATGCCAATAAAGCGGTTCACCTGCCCCTCGATGCCGTCGCTTGACTACATCACCTGGGGACGTCCACTCGTAGGTTACGGCACAGTGAGGATGCTCAGAAAAGAGATGTATGGCGCACGTACCGTCAACTCGGTATCCTGCACCGACGAAGTCCTTGAAGAGGTAATGCCTACAATGGCACTGTCAGCAGCCAAGGGTACATCTGAAGACCATGTAGAGCGTGAGGCAAAATTCAGCGCCTCTGACACCGGAGGTGCCGTAATGCTACACTCCGAAGAAATCGCGGCAGATGAAGATGCCGCCGAAACGGGGAATGCCGGTGCTCCACGTAATGACAGCGAAGAGTTCGCCTACCGCGACGCCGAGACTCCGCTCGCTCTCTTCGCTCCGATGCTTACCACCGGCGCCGACGGCTCCATGCAGGTGGACTTCACCGCTCCCGCGGCCAATGCCACTTGGGTGCTCAAGGCCATAGCCTACAACACCGACATGATTGCCGGAAACACCACACGCGAGATGATTGCCTCGCGCCCGATAATGGTACAGCCCAATCTGCCACGGTTCCTGCGCAACGGCGACAAGGCCGAAGTGCGCGCTACGGTAATGAACAATGCCGACAGCGCGGCCACTGTGGTTGTGCGCGTCGAGATATTCGACCCTGCATCAGGCGTTGTGCTCAGTGCCGGTGACTATACTGCCGATGTGGCACCAAGAGGTTCAGCCACCATATCCACACCTGTCGACGCTCCCGCCGACGCCATTATGCTCGGCTACCGCGTGAAGGCATCCTCAGGTCGCTATGCCGACGGCGAGCAGACGATAATACCTGTGCTCGCAGCCTCGCAGCCGGTGGTAGAGTCGACACCGTTCTATATCCCGGCCGATACACTTAGCTACGCCGTGAAACTCCCGAAGATGGGTAAGGACGCGCGCGTGACACTTCAGTTCTGCGAGAATCCCGCCTGGTATGTTGCCACAGCTCTGCCCGGCATACGCGCCTCCGAGTCGCGCGACGCCCTGTCGGCCTCAGCGGCCATATTCTCGGCGGCCGTGGCCGAGGGGATACTGCGCGAACAGCCCGAAATAGCCCAGGCTCTGCGCGAATGGAGCCGCTCCGATCGCTCCGACTCTACACTGACATCCATGCTCGAGCGCAATGCCGACCTGAAGATTGTGCTGCTCAACGCTACCCCATGGGTAATGGACGCACGCTCACAGACCGAACGCATGGAGCGCCTCGCTCTGCTCTTCGACCCGCAGGAGATAAGCGCCACATACTCTTCGTCGATTGCCCTGCTCAAGAAGCTGCAATGCGACGACGGCGGTCTGGCATGGACTCCCCTTTTCCGCCAGTCTTCGCTCTGGGCTACCGAAAACGCCCTGCTTGTGTTCGGCCGCCTCAAGCAGCTCGGATGGCTCCCGAAGGATAAGAACCTTGATGCGATAATTGCAAAAAGCCTCGCATATATGGACAATGCAGTTGCGGAATACTCACGCAAGCACCGCGATTCCACCGACGAGACCTATGTATACATCCGCTCCATGTATCCCGACACAGAGCGTCCGGGCGAATGCGTGGCATTGACCTCACGCACCGTGGCGTCGCTTCTTAAGTCGTGGCGCGACATGAATGCCGGCTCCAAGGCCATCGCCGCACTGATATTCAAAGCCCAGGGACACGCCGATGCCGCCCGCCTGGCTGTATCATCGCTCCGGGAATTCGCGGTGACATCCCCAGAGAGAGGCATGTGGTGGCCGTCGCTCGACTCGCAGTCATGGTGGTCGATGGGACGTGTAGGCACTACCGCAATCATCCTCGACGCTTTTGCCGCAGTCGACCCCTCATCGCCCGACATTGACCGCATACGCCAGTGGATGATTATACAGAAGGAAGCCACCGACTGGGGCACATCGACTGTGACCTCTCAGGCCATCGCCTCAATACTCCGCACCGGCACCAAGTGGACGCGACCCGCATCGCCGGTAACCATCACCGTCGGCAAGGAGCGTGTACAGCCCGACAAAGTCGAGGCTCTGCTCGGAGAGATGCGCACCGACATCTCAGCCCTGAAGCCTTCGGGCAAGACTCTCTCTATCGGCAAGTCGCAGGCCGGACCGTCGTGGGGTGCTGTCATCAGCCAGTATACCGGCAAAATGGACGAGGTCAAAGCTGCATCGTGCCCCGACCTCTCGATTGAGAAAGCGATATACAAACGTGTGGCTACACCCGACGGAGAAAAATGGGTGGCCGCCGACTCGCTGCGCACAGGCGATGTTGTGCAGATAAATCTGATTATTACCGCTGCACGCGACATAGACTATGCGGCGATAGTCGACAACCGCGCCGCCTGTCTTGAGCCTGTCGACCAGCTGCCGACACCGATATGGGCCGAGGGCCTGTGCTTCTATCGCGAAAACCGCGACGCAGCCACCGATATGTTCATCACGCGTCTGCCTAAGGGCACCTACCGCTTGAGCTACCTGCTCAATGTCAACAACGCCGGCACCTTCGCCTCAGGCCTTGCCACCATCCAGAGCCAGTATGCTCCCGCCCTTACCGCCCACTCCTCCGGTACCCTCCTCCGCATCAATCCTTAATAACACAGCGCGGTTACAACCGCGTATCACATTTAACAGAACAGGCCCGCAGTGCGGGCCTGTTCTGTTAAATGATGGTTATTGCTGCTGATTTTATTTCACAGCTATTTTCTTAGACAGTGTTGACTGCTGCAAGTGAGGAATCATCAGAAAACTCCATATACTCAAGTTGTGCCAGTGGTATATTGATTGACGTATTGATATTTGATGCGGTCAGATTTTCTTGTGTAAACGTAATTTGAAGTCCTGTAATTTCTAAATAATGAGTTTCCCCACCGACCGTACTGAATGAAAGTGTCGTGTAATTAGCATTGGCAATCAATGTTACCATTAAAGCAACTACAATAGTAATGATTTGTTTCATGTGCTATTTTTAGAGCTTGTTTTGAGCTATTAACAATCAGTTAAAAACGCTGATATACAGCACACAAACGCCATTTTTTCACGATATTAGACATTATGAATGATTCAAACCGTTAATAAATAATGACTTACATACACTGTGCTCGACAAAATTACGATAAAATCTGAGATATCAGCCGGTCTTTTCAACGGTAAAACGTGGATATTAGACAAAACGTTATCTAATCGAGATGTTCAATACGATTCTTTATAAGAGCCTGGTTAGATGCAGCTTTATAGTCAGACAGCATATATAATCCAAGCATAAACCGAGGCTCTGAGTCAGTTCTCAGAGCCTCGGTTTATGCTTGGATTATAATGGGATTGAAAAGACAGGTCAGAGTGCAATCTTGACGCCCAACTGTATAAGGCCCTGGGCGCCGAAGCCGAGCTCACCGAACATGGCTACTGAGCGGCTTAGTCCTACCTGCGCACAGAGGGGGTTGATCTGGAATGCGCAATAGGCCTTGTTCTTGCTGTCGTCGGGCCATGTCTCGTGCATGATTACCGAGCCGAGAGCGCCCTTGGCATACATGGTGACAATCGAATTGCGGTAGTAGTTGTAACGCACATTGAGCATAATGGCGTGATAGTAGAACTTGTTTTCATCGTAATGCTTGCGCGATGTACTGGAGAATGTATAGCTCGGACCGATCCAGAAGCCGGGGGCCACATGGAAATTAAGCCCGGCATTAAGAGCTCCCCACGCATTATTGACCGAGGGGCCTCCGTCATGACAATCCATAGCGTCCATCTGTGTGTATGCGCCATAGCTTACGCTGAGTTCGGTCTGGGCTTGTGCGCCCGCTACAATACCGACAATCATCATTAGAGCAAGAATAATCTTTTTCATAATTTTATTATATCTTTTAAAATTTCTGTCATCGTATTAACAAACGTGAAATAACATGGTTCATCAATATGCCGGAAATATTGGGGAACAGGGTGTAAATTTTCCATATCGGGAAAACTGACCATATTTTACTCCATACGTCGTAAATTATCAACTTTTAGGATTATATAAGTGTTACCTTATTGCATTAACTTTGCGCCGAGTATTCGGACACCGACAAGCAACTATTATTTATGAGACCGACACTTCCTCACATCCACTTCTACCGCGGACTAAAAGCGGCCATATCACTGGCTCTAATCGCCTCATACGCAACAATGCAGGCTCAGACGCCGGATACCGGCGCCGAAACCGTGTCGCTCGACTCCTGCCGCGCAATGGCAATTGCCAACAACAAGCAGCTGCGCATACAGGCAGAGCAGATACGTGCCGCAGGCTATCAGAAAAAAGAGGCGTTTGCAGCATATCTGCCGCAGATTGATTTCGCAGGCGGATATGTATACAACTCCAATGATATAAACATACTTGGAGCCGACCAGCATCTGCCGATAATGAACTTCGACGGACAGGGATATACATTCGACCTGGTGACCAATCCTGCCACAGGGCTGCCGCTCGTAGTCGACGGCAAGCCGGTGCCAAAACAGGTGGCATATCTGCCCAAGTCGGCCATGAGTTTCGACATGCACAATGTATTTTTCGGTGCAGTGACACTCACACAGCCGATATTCATGGGTGGCAAGATTGTAGCCATGAACAAGATTACAGGCTATGCCGAGGAACTGGCCAAATCTATGCACGACAACGGCGCTCAGGATATTATATATGCCGTCGACGCCGCCTACTGGCAGGTTGTGTCGCTCAATGCTAAAAAGAAACTCGCCGTAAGCTACGTGGCCCTGCTTGATACACTCCACAACAATGTGCAGGCCATGATTGACCAGGGTGTGGCCACTCGCTCCGACCTGCTGACTGTCGACGTAAAGCTCAATGCCGCCAATGTCGACCTTGTAAAAGTCGACAACGGCCTGTCGCTGTCGCGTATGGCGCTCGCCCAGATATGCGGACTCCCGGTCAACACACAGATGGCGCTTAAGGACGAATATGCGCCAAATACCGACGACGCCCCTGTAGCCACCACCTACAATATGCCCGATGTGTATTCACGCCGGCAGGATCTGCACGCTCTGGAGCTTGGAATAAAAATAGCCGACCAGCAAAGCAAAATTGCCATGTCGTCGATGCTGCCCACGGCAGCGCTCATCGGCTCATATACGGTAAGCAACCCCAACATGAACGACGGCTTCGAGAAAAAATTCGGCG
>NZ_JAIDKI010000165.1 GCF_029051885.1 Muribaculum sp. | reverse complement strand
CTTCAACGACAGAGCCTGATGATACATAATCATCGGGCTCTGTCTTTTTTTATATACCCCTGCTCCTGCTCTCTCTTCCAATCCTGCTCCCATGCATTCCCTCCGGCGGTCTCAGCGCAAGGTCGCGTCCTCTACGACGTCCACCCCACTACCAATGCTTGTTCCCTCTAATGCGACAAGCCTATGTCGCCTTCCGCACAGAGCGCACACACATCCACAGTTAGCATTTACCGTCTTACGCGCTTGCATTCGGTCTGAATTGTCCACACATCCAGGCTGCCTGCATTATTTATTGAACACCGCTACTTGGTCATGCATGCTATGCTGGGCATTACGCACTTCGGACAGCAGTGACCTGTTCGATGATATAACAAATGCGCAGCAACCAAATCAATCAGGCTGCTGCGCATTTGTGTATTTTATTGAATGGGCTTAGTGTAGACTGTCGACCTCTTTAAGCCAGGCTGCAGAGGATGCGTCAGACGGCATTCGCCAGTCGCCACGCGGTGACAGGCACACACTTCCTATTTTGGGCCCGTCAGGCAGGCAGGATCTCTTAAACTGTTGTGTGAAGAATCTACGATAAAATGTACGTAGCCATTTCAAGATTGTAGGTGAATCATATACTCCTGAGAATGCATGCTTGGCAAGGTAGTATACGCGCCTTGGGGTGAAACCATATCGGAGAGTATAGTACAAATAGAAGTCGTGCAGTTCGTAAGGACCGACTAAATCTTCCGTTTTCTGTTTGATATTTCCTTTTTCATCAGCAGGAATGAGTTCCGGACTGATGGGTGTGTCCACAATATCAAGCAGAATCTGTCGTTCGTGGTCATCTTCAGTGGTAACGGCACACCATTTTACCAGATGCTTTGCGAGGGTCTTTGGGACACTTGCATTGACACCGTACATAGACATATGATCGCCGTTGTAGGTAGCCCATCCTAATGCGAGTTCTGAAAGGTCGCCGGTACCGAGTACCATTCCTCCGACTTGATTGGCTATGTCCATTAGAAGTTGGGTTCGTTCACGTGCCTGTGAATTCTCATATGTCACATCATGCACGTTAATGTCATGTCCGATATCTGAGAAATGTTGTTTAACGGCTGCTGTAATCGAGATTTCACGAGAGGTGATTCCAAGTGATTTCATCAATTCGACAGCATTATCGTGTGTGCGATCGGTTGTGCCGAATCCCGGCATTGTCACGCCTATGATTCCTTTGCGGTCTAACCCGAGGACGTCGAATGTGCGCGCTGCCACAAGAAGAGCCAGCGTCGAATCCAGTCCGCCTGATATACCGATTACGAGATTTTGAGTGTGGGTGACATGCAATCGTTGCGCAAGACCGCTTATCTGTATATTTATAATCTCCTCACATCGGGAATCAATGGTTTTACCGTTGCCCGGCACAAACGGCAGGGGAGAAACATTGCGTTTGAGTCCTTTCTGGGGGTATTCAGCGATTCCGGCAGAAACATGTCGCACCGGTTCGCCGTTATTCTCAATTTTGCGTGCGTCTCCAAACGACATTATATGCCTACGGTCATGTCGTATCGCTTCGATGTCTATATCTGCGATTATGTGCGAGGAATGGCGTGTCCAGCGTGGAGCTTCAGCCAATAGAGTGCCATTTTCGTATATAAGCGCTTTGCCGTCAAATGCAAGGTCGGTGGTCGACTCTCCGAATCCGGCAGAACTATATACATATGCGCTGATACAGCGGGCTGATTGCTGGCTTATCAATGACTTGAGGTAGTCATACTTGCCGATTAAATCATCGGAAGCCGATAGATTGAGTATAATCTCGGCGCCATTGAGGGCTGCACGGGTAGATGGTGGTATAGGAGTCCATAGGTCTTCACATATTTCCATCCCTACTCCTACACCATCGACGTCGATTACAATATCTGTACCGACAGGGCTGTTGTCAGGTCCCCATTCCAAAATTCCTGTTGGTATGTTGCCTGCAGGCGCAAACCAACGGCGTTCATAAAATTCGTTATAATTAGGCAGGTAGGTCTTTGGAACAACCGCGACAACGCGTCCGTTTGCAAAAGCCACTGCACAGTTATAAAGTGTGTCGCAAATCTCTATAGGAGCTCCGACAACAAACATCATGTCATATTTCGAGGATACTTCTCTTAGTCTCGCAATACCGGCTGACGAGGTTTCAAGAAGTTCTTTCTGATGGAAAAGGTCACCGCATGTATAACCTGTGACACATAGTTCAGGAAATACTGCGACTCTTGTGCCGGAGGCGTTCAGCTCATCCAGCTTATTAATTATAAAATCCACATTAGCCTCTACATCCGCAATCTTCACTTCCGGAATGACTGATGCTACGCGGAAAAAACCGTGTGCGCGGGAGTCTTCTGTCGCAACATTGGCTGAATTATATTTACCGGCGTTGAGTTTGTCAGTCGACATATACTGTATGATTTTAGTTTTTGCAAATATACACAAACTTGAATCCTTGACAAGCATGTGCTTTAAAATAACTTTGCCGACATATATTTATCGGTGCTACCATACAAACATTTTTATATCCGGTTGTGTTTTATTTTTATCGGTTTCTGCCCTTATTTTAGCGACGACTACCGATTCCATTTGATAACCATAAAACATAAATCATGGAGACGGAGTCATCAGGAATTATATCCGCCCCGCCTTCAACCCTAAAGCATCACACACCATGGAAGAGAAATTCATCCTTTCACTTGACCAGGGCACCAGCAGTTCTCGTGCCATAGTTTTTGACCATAATGGCACCATACGTTCGGTAGCGCAACGTGAGTTCGAGCAGATATTCCCTCAGTCGGGATGGGTAGAGCATGACCCTCATCAGATCTGGGCCTCTCAGGCATCAGTTGTGGCCGAGGCTATATCCCAGATTGATATCAATGGACTCAACATCGCTGCGATAGGCATCACCAACCAGCGAGAGACAACTATAGTATGGGATGTAGACACCGATCTTCCGGTCTATAATGCTATCGTATGGCAGGACCGACGTACATCAGAGTATTGCGACCAGCTCGCCAAAGATGGATGGGTGGATAAAATCAGAGAGAAAACAGGTCTGATACTTGATGCCTATTTCAGCGCTACAAAAGTAAAATGGATACTTGATAATGTTCCCGGTGCGCACAAGCGTGCTGAAGAAGGGAAACTTAGATTCGGCACCGTCGATACGTGGCTGGTATGGCGTCTGACACGTGGTACGGTCCATGTGACTGATGTCACCAATGCTTCACGCACGATGTTGTTCAATATCCACACTCTTGAGTGGGATGAAGAGCTCCTCGCCTTATTTGGAATACCGCGTTCAATGATGCCGGAAGTAAAGTCCTCGAGCGAGGTGTACGGCTATACCACCACTACACTTTTCGCGCATAAGGTGCCTATTGCCGGAATGGCCGGCGACCAGCAGGCGGCTCTTTTCGGGCAGATGTGCATAGAGCCTGGTGCGGTGAAAAACACGTATGGAACGGGTTGCTTCCTGCTGATGAATACCGGCAACGAGGCGATTGAATCGAAAAACCGTATGCTCACCACTATCGCATGGAAGATTGGTCATGAGGTGACATATGCTCTCGAGGGCTCTATATTTGTAGCCGGCTCGGTAGTCCAGTGGTTGCGCGACGGACTGAAATGTATAGAAAAATCATCGGATGTAGAGGCCCTTGCAGCATCGGTGCCTGATACCGACGGTGTATATTTTGTGCCTGCTCTTACCGGTCTGGGTGCCCCTTACTGGGATCAGTATGCACGAGGAGCCATATCAGGCATCAGCCGAGGCACCACAACTGCCCATATAGCCCGTGCAGCTCTTGAAGGCATAGCCTGTCAGGTATATGATATTGTAAAGGCAATGGAGAAGGATTCCTCACTTCCAATTGCCAATCTCAAGGTCGACGGCGGTGCATCGCGCAACGATTTGCTCATGCAGTTCCAGAGCGATATCCTTTCGTGTGATGTACTAAGGCCGCGTGTTACAGAGACCACTGCTCTCGGTGCCGCATATCTTGCCGGACTTGCCGTAGGATATTGGAAGAGTCTTGACGAGATACGGCAGCAATGGCAGGTAGAGCGCCATTTCGAGCCTGCCGGAGATTCCGAGACTATCAAGAGGGAGATTGACGGATGGCATGATGCTGTCAGCCGTGTTGTACATACAAAGCCGATGGATTCCATCTGATTGCCATCGTATGAAAAAAGAGTGTTCAACTATTAAAACGTAATATTTATGGATAGCTCGTCATGGCAATGTTTTGTACAGTGTATCTTTGAATTCATCGGTACATTTGTGCTTATACTTCTCGGATGCGGCGTATGTGCCTGCGTAAGTTTGCGCAAGTCAAAAGGAGAAGGGGGAGGATGGATTGTAGTCACTATCGCATGGGGCCTGGCCGTATTCTGCGGCGTGCTCATCGCCGGCCCATGGTCAGGCGCTCACCTCAATCCTGCTGTTACAATCGGATTGGCTGCCGCCGGGAAATTCCCGTGGGCATATGCCGGACCGTTTATCGTTTCTCAGATATTGGGAGGCATGCTCGGTGCGATGTGTGTATATGTTTTCTACAAGGATCACTTCGATGCTACTGAAGGCGCGGAGGCCAAGCTGGGAGTATTCTCTACAATCCCTGCTATCAAGAATTACTGGCGCAATTTCATTTGTGAGGTTATCGGTACCTTTGTGCTTGTGCTCGTCATTCTTTTTATCGGCGACGAAGGCAATGCTGCGGCTCTTAGCACAGTCAGAGGGGAGCATGAACTGATAGGTTTAGGCAGTGTGGGTGCATTGCCTGTGGCCCTCCTGGTTGTTGTGATAGGCATGAGTCTTGGCGGCACTACCGGTTATGCCATAAATCCGGCTCGCGATCTCGGTCCTCGCCTGGCGCATGCCGTATTGCCTATCCGAGGAAAAGGTTCAAGCCAATGGGAGTATAGCTGGGTGCCTGTATTCGGTCCGGTAGTCGGTGGCATTATAGCCGCTCTTGTTTACTGGATTATCAAGGGGTTGCTCAATGCCTGATTCCTGGAGCGCTATAACTAAGACCCCGTTCACCAATATTTGTTAACGCTGGGGCGGTCAAGCGTCGTGCAGATGTGTTCGCGCAGTGAGGGAG
>NZ_JAIDKI010000164.1 GCF_029051885.1 Muribaculum sp. | reverse complement strand
GTTCCTCAGTCGTGTACATAAAGTACACTCCTTCGTCACATGTCGAAAATCGTCTCAAGCTATACGACCCTGGCGGTAACATTTATTATTAAACAAGCTCTTAATAGGGTTAAGATTAAATGCGATGGCCATCGACGGTAGCAAAGATATGACATCAAAATGATGAAACCCAAATTTGTAACGTTACATTTTCTATATCACACAAAATCATATTGACAATCAACAGAATAATTAATGAGCGTCTTTGAATATCCAACCGATATGTAACGCAATAATTCATCAATAAAATCTCCACGTACCATAAAATTTCGTATATTCGCATTGGAATTACCCTTGATGCCTACAATACATGAATGCCATACTATCGCTTGCGGCTATTGAATGCGCCAGCATGTTCAAACTGATTTTTGAGCAAAGCGGCCCTACAGGAGACATCCTTAGAGGAGTATCGATGCTAACGATATTCCTGATTGTCGTAATAGCCATTCTGATGTTTCTACTTATTATCCATTCACATCGGGAACTGGAGCTAAAGCGCAAGAACCGGGAGCTTGCACAGATGCGTTCGCCGGTCTACACCGATATCATCCGACAGGGCAATGACCGGATAGATACCCTTTGCAACGATATTACCAACAAAGAAGAAACTATCGAGCAACTGAAAAGCACGATTGACCGACTCACATCAGCTCTATATCATGACTGCAAGGCGTGGCCTAAGATAAACGCACTGCAATGCATGCAAACCCCTAAGAACGCCGTCGGAACATACAATAAAAACTCATGTAAGACAACCGAAAAAGTACATCCCCTCAATCAGCATGAACGCGATAGCCTGCTACACTTCATACATCTGTGTCGTAATGACATCACGGTCTACCGCACAATGCTCACAGATGATGATATGATTCTTTACCATCTGCTTACATCAGGACTTACAAATGCTGCAATAGCAGCACTTATCGGTATAACACCCGGGACACTGCGTCAACGCAAGCTCCGTCTAATGCGCAAACTCGGAGATTACACCTATGACGACGACACGCCTGACGGAGCCACCACATCCGACAACAGATAGCGCCACGTAAACCACCTATGCTACTTCAGCAGGTGATAATGTTGCCCGAAAGAGGGTACCACAGATAGCCGCGCACACTCACTCCACGGTAGGCGCGGCGCAAAAGATTCATGTAGCCGCGCACCTGCCGCATATAGCGCGACGACTCCTCATCGCCAAACTTATAGTCGACAACCTCGATTGTACCCTCGGCAGTCCATACCACACGGTCGGGACGGTAATGGCGGATTACTTCCCCGCCTGTCTTTTCGCCCGTAGCCCGGTCGCGCTCCTCATACCGGATGGCAAGCGTACGCTCGCGCAATAGTTTGCGATACCCCTCAAACCATCGCGTAACCCTACTGTCGGACAACGCCTCACGCAGTATCGAGGCAACCTCTTCCATCTCGCCATGAGGCAATATGCCGCGCATATTGGCACGCAACACCGCACGGTCAATATCGGAGGCATGGCGCACATAGCCCATCACCGCATGCAGCACGATACCGCGCTGACGGGGACGCTCCATGTCAGCCATATCCTCGATACGGTTCATCGACCATATCTCCTCGTTGTCAAGGCTGTAGTATGACGGCATCTCCAGTATCCCCTCGCGCATGTCACTCTTATCATCACCTGAAAACACCTGTGCGCCGATTTTCAGCACTTCGCATTCCTCTTCCACGCCATCGCGATTGACCACCACACGCACAATCTTGTCGCTGAGCGGCACAAGGGTGCCGCCCGGAAGCGAACGGAGCGCAGCAACCGACTCACACATCTCAGGAGTCATCTCGCTGAATGCAGCTTCGAGCCTGTCGGAAATCTCCGACGAGCCCTCCTGATATCCTACAATCAGCTCGCGGGATGCACGTGTAAAGGCCACATATACCTGGTTGAGGCGGTCGATACACTCGTCGTAAACCGCCTCATCATACTGTCGGGAGAACTGGGCTATCTTTCCTACGATATTCGCTTTCAACGGAATCATAGGAGGCACATCGTCCATATCGAAATCAGGCCCGGTGAACAGAGGCAGCAATTTCGGAGAGTCGGGATAACGCGTCGACACCCACATCATATTGTCGGGCGAACTCAGCGACCCGGATAGCAGCGGCACATGCACACAGGCAAACTCCAGCCCTTTTGACTTATGTATGGTCATTACCCTTATGCCGTCGACACCATCCGGTACGGCAAGACTGCGGGTACACCCTTTTTCGTCCCACCATTTCATAAACGAATGCAGGTCGGCATCGCCATGCGAACAGAAGTCGATGACCATATCCTGGAAAGCCGTGATATAAAGGTTCTCGTTGCGGCATGTATCAGGACTCAGACACCGCGCCACCACACGCTCTACGATAGACGGCACATTGGTACACTCCATTTCAGCAGCCTCAAGCGCGGCACGGTCGGCCTCGGCACCATCGTCGGAGAAAGCCAAACGCATAGCCTCGGCACCGGAATGACCCATGGCCCTGAAAAACTCAAACCGATTGATAATCTCAGCCGCGGTAGTGTCAGCACCCTTCTTATGCGACAGCACCACATGAGCATCGACATAGCGCAGCACTCCTACAATCTGCCTTACCGAAGGAGCATTGCCGACAACCAGCGCCTCGTCGGTGATAATCTGCAGGTCGCCCAACAGCCCGTCGGGACTCTCGGCCTTGGCGCGGAGCAGGCGAGCCACCACTTCGGCACACTCCGCCCTCCTGGCGCAGAGCACCGCGATATCGCTCTGGCGATAACCATCCGAAAGCTGCCTGAGTATATGCTCAATCATGCGGTCAAGACTCTCGTCGGCATCGCTGTATGATGCAAATTCCACATAACCCGCCACATCGGCATGCTGCACATTCTGCACCACATTGGCATATATGTCGCCAAGCCCGAGCTGACGGGCGAGAGATATGAATACCGTGTTGTTGAACTGCACTATCTCGCGGGCACTACGCCAGTTGGTATTTTCGGATATCACATGGCCATGCATCTCGCATTGCTGTGCAAACTCTTCGGGCACATCCTTTATGATAAGCGAAGGGTCGGAGTTGCGAAAACGGTATATGGCCTGCTTCTCATCGCCGATTATCAGATTGTCATTGCCCGAGGCAAGCGATTCCCGGACAAGCGGACTAAGGTTAAGCCACTGTATCCTCGAAGTATCCTGGAATTCATCAATCAGGAAATTGCGCAACCTTATGCCGAGACGCTCATATATGAAAGGGGCCTCTTCCTGGTTTATGATAGTATTCAGTATGGTGCCTGTGTCGCCAAGCAGAATGGCATTATTCTCGCGCTGCACCTCTGCCGTACGGCGCTCTACCTCGCCGATAATCCCCATATGGAATATATTGGCTCTCAATAGCAGAAACGCACGCATTTCATCCCACGCCTCTACTGCGTCGGATGCAAGCTGGCCGACAGCACCGACAAGGTCGGAAGGTGTATTTTTGTAGGCCTTTGTGAAATAAGCCAAAGGATCGGAAGCAGCCTTTTTGATAGTGGCGGTAAGCTCTTTCCTGACATCGATATCACCATCCGCCCATTTAGCGAAAGGTGTTCTGACATTCTTATGCACCCCCTCCAGCACCTTGTTGCTTCTAAGCATACTGACAGTAGCATCGGCCTCTTCCGCCAAACGCTTGCGCCGGCGCTCGTACGCACGGTTTACAGCCGCGCTGAATCGCATTATCTTCTCCGGCTCTTCAAGATAGGCCATTATAGTGTCGCGGTTGAGCTTGTAAGTCTCGTTGAGCGACTTCTTGATATAATCTACAAGCTCGCCGGTTATCTTGCTGTTGCGCACGAATATGTTGAACGAGTTGCCCTCGTCAAGTTTCTGAAGCATATACTGCCTGAGCCACACCATCAGCTGGCGACGGGCGGAAGCCTCCGTCTCGCTGCCTTCGGAGGAGTTGAGCGACGATAACATAGCATTAACTCCCATATACACAGCCTGTGTATCGTCGAGCTCTACCTCATAGTTGCCTGAAAGATTGGCCTCGCGGGCAAAAGTACGCAACACCATCTGGAAAAATGCATCGATGGTGCTTATATTGAAGTTGCCGAAGTCGATGAGCAAGGAATTTAGCGCCTTGCGTGCATGCTCGCTTAAATCGGACGGCGAACATTTCAGTTCCTCACACAAATCACTGCGATACGGACTCTTGCCACCGGGGTCGGCCAACAAGGCGAGTTGACCGACAATGCGGGCTTTCATCTCCTCCGTAGCCTTGTTGGTAAATGTGATGGCCAGAATAGAGCGATGACGGTTGGTGCCGTCCGACAGCCGGTATGACCCGTCCTGCCTCTTCTCTCCAAGAAGCAGCTTGATATAGCTTTTTGTCAGAGTAAATGTCTTTCCCGAGCCTGCCGACGCTTTATGTATTCTCAGCATACCCTTACCTTCCAGCCAAGTTCTTCAAGTGCTTTCTTAAGGTCGGCACGGCGGTCGCCCTGTATAAGAATCTCGCCACCTCTGGCCGAGCCGCCCGCTCCCAGCCTCTGCTTGAGCCCGGAGGCAAGCGCGGCGATATCGTCATCTTCCATACCGTCGGGGAAACCGGCTACAATTGTCGCTTTCTTACCGCCACGCCCTTTCTTCTCAAAAAAGATATCCAGACGCGCAGTTGACTTACATTCTGTACCGGATGTCGGTCGCTCTGTTTCGGCCACATTCTCGCAAGCCTCTTCGATAGGCATATCGGCGTTATCAAGTAAGGCGCGTAAAGTATCGCGGAAATCTACTCCCATCAGCTCTATTTTTTCAGTAAAAGATATTCATTTTACGGCTACGGAGTCAGGCTCCTCCATATCCGGAATTCTTATGGTATTGCGTACAATCCCGGCAAGAAGCACACCCTGAGGCATCTCGTCAATGCTCAACGAGTTGTAATATTCATGTGCGGCAACACTGTCGGCAGAGTAGGCTTCAAGAAAACACTGGTAGGCATACTCAATGTTTTCCTCATGCTCGCCCGCATCCGACAGTTTCATGTAAAGTATCGACAACCGTCCGAGCACCTTGGCGTCGCGTGTTTCGCCCTTAGCCTGGAATTGCCTTATCTCGTCGCATATACTCTGTGCGCTGCGATAATCCGAACGCTCTATAAGAGCCTGCGCCTGCTCAAGATCAGCCTTCTGCTCTGAAACAGACGGCGACGAACATGACACAACGGTCATGCCGGCAACAGCTATGCCCGCAAGCATACATGCCCTGCGTCGGATGATGGTAATGTGTTTATTCAGAAGTATTTTCATAACTCATATCAATTACTCGCCACCAACGGTCTTTCTCTTTATGAACTCATATTCAATGCCATCGCGGTCAAGTATCATCGTGTAGTCGGTATGACCAGTCACTTTTGCTCTGAACACCGGAGCCACAGTGCCGATAATAGATGTATCGCCTACGGCAGTGACGGTTGCAAGGTTATGATGTATGACCAACGTGTCGTCGACCACATGCCACGTGCCTTTTACCGACAGGGTCAGCACATCCGGCCGTATGGCTCTCATCACACAGGTTCCGTCGCTGTTGAGTTCAAATACAGGCTCCCGGTCAGACACTGCCGGATTATAATACAGTCCGACTATCTGCTTCTCTTTGCTTGACAGACCGCCGCACGACGATAACAGTATCGCCGCAATAAGCATAGTCAGAATTCGCTTCATTTTAGAGCTTGTTTAATAATAAATGTTACCGTCAGGGCGGTCAATCGTCGAGCATATTTTCGCTTGTGATGAGGGAG
>NZ_JAIDKI010000163.1 GCF_029051885.1 Muribaculum sp. | reverse complement strand
GTAAAATGGCGTCCTAAGAAAAAAGCGTCGAACCAATCCACATCAGCCGACGACAGCCGCGCTACATGGCGCGACACCGAATACGGCATCGGATGGCTACCGCTGGGCGGCTACGTGAAAATCGCCGGCATGATCGACGAGTCGATGGACAAAGAGCAGATGAGCAAGCCCGCTCAGCCCTGGGAATTCCGTTCCAAGCCGGCATGGCAGCGACTGCTTGTCATGGTGGCCGGAGTGCTCATGAACTTCATTCTCGCCATAGTCATCTATGCCGGCATCGCATGGTACTGGGGTGAGAAATATATCGAATACCGCGACGCCAAGGAAGGCATGGAATATGCGCAGTCGGCAAAGGAAATCGGATTCCGCGACGGCGACATACCACTGCTCGCCGACGGTGAGGAGATGTACGCCTCCGACCCGGCAAGCCTGCTGAAGATGGTTGAGGCCAAGACCGTGACAGTGTTGCGCGACGGTCGCGACTCTGTAGAAATCGCCATACCCGAAAACTTCATATTCCGCGTCAACGACGACAAAGGCTTCTTCACATACCGCCTCCCTGTAGTGGTCGACAACACAGTGAACGGAGAGCCCGCCGATAAGGCCGGCCTGAAGACAGGCGACCGCATACGCACCATCAACGGAGAGCCCGCGTCGACCTATACCGACTTCACCCGACTGCTCGCCGACAACGGAGGCAAGGAAATCGAGCTTGGCATCATACGCGACGGACAGCCGGCCAACATAGCCATCACCCCCACCGAAGGCGGCAAAATCGGCATCCAGCTACGTCCCATCACCGACATCTACCCGGTGCACGTGAAGCGCTACGGACTGCTCGAGTCAATACCCAAAGGATGGGAAAACGGCACCGGAAAACTGTCGGCCTACGTCAGCTCGATGAAATATGTGGCCACAGCCGAGGGCGCCAAGAGTCTTGGCGGATTCGGAGCCATCGGCAACATGTTCCCCGACCGCTGGAGCTGGATATCATTCTGGGAAATCACAGCATTCCTGTCGGTAGCCCTCGCATTCATGAACATACTCCCCATACCGGCGCTCGACGGCGGACACATCATGTTCCTGCTCTATGAAATCATCTCGCGCCGCAAGCCCTCCGAGAAGTTCATGGAATATGCCCAGATATGCGGCATGGCGTTCCTGTTCATACTCCTGCTATACGCCAACGGCAACGACCTCTACCGGTTCTTCTTAAAATAAAGCCTCTCCTATTATATATTATGGAATATCCACGCATCACACTACGCCGGGGCAAAGAACAGTCGCTCGAGCGCTTCCACCCCTGGGTGTTCTCAGGAGCTGTGGCCGACACTCCCGACACTATTGAAGAAGGTGATATCGTAGCGGTATACACAAGCGACGGCCGCATGATAGGCGTAGGCCACTATCAGATTGGCAGCATCACCGTGCGCATACTCGCCTGGGGCGACACAGCCATCGACGATGCCTTCTTCGCCGACAGACTTAAGGAAGCATTCCGCATGCGACAGGCTCTCGGAATGATACGCGACGACAACAACGCCTACAGGCTCGTACATGGCGAAGGCGACTTTCTGCCCGGACTCATCGTCGACATATATGGCGACACAGCCGTGCTACAGGCTCACTCGCCCGGCATGCACTTCATGCGCGACACAATAGCGCGCGCCCTGACCGCTCTGCCCGGTGCCGGCATCGCCAACGTATACTACAAGTCGGAGACCACCCTCCCCTACAAGGCACATCTCGACCCGCAGAACGAATATATCATCGGCTCCTTCTCTACCAACATCGCTATCGAAAACGGCCTGCGATTCAATATCGACTGGCTCAAAGGGCAGAAGACCGGATTTTTCGTTGACCAGCGCGACAACCGCGCCCTGCTTGAGAAATACTCCGGCCGACGCCGGGTGCTCAACATGTTCTGCTACACAGGTGGATTCTCGGTGTATGCCCTGCGCGGAGGGGCCGACATGGTACACTCCGTCGACAGTTCGGCCAAGGCTGTGACTCTCACCGAAGCAAACGTAGAGCTCAATTTCCCCGGCGACAGCCGCCACAAAGCCATAGCCCAGGACGCCTTCAACTATCTTGCCGAGATGGAACACGGAGCCTTCGACCTCATAATCCTCGACCCTCCGGCATTTGCAAAGCACCGCAGCGCACTGAAAAACGCCCTTACCGGCTACCGGCGCCTCAACGCGGCGGCATTCTCCAAGATTGCTCCGGGCGGTATCCTATTCACATTCTCTTGCTCACAGGCGGTAAGCCGCGAACAGTTCCGCCTCGCTGTATTCTCGGCGGCAGCACAGAGCGGACGCAAAGTGCGCATACTCCATCAGCTCACCCAGCCCGCCGACCATCCGGTCAACATCTATCACCCCGAAGGCGAATACCTGAAGGGACTCATCCTTTACGTCGAATAAGACATCACCTAAGAATCACTTATTATCTGATAAAATGAACCTGTACCGTCATATCGCATGCGGCTGCATAGCCGCAATGGCATTCACAACATCATCATCAGCAATGGCCGAAGACAAAAAAGATTTCGACTACGTGGTCGACCGTTTCGCCGACATCGAGGTGCTACGCTATCCCGTGCCCGATTTCGACAAGCTGTCGCTGAGCCAGAAGATGCTCGTATACCACCTTACCGAGGCAGCCCTCGCCGGACGCGACATCCTCTGGGACCAGAACTGCCGCCTGAATCTCGAGCTGCGCGACATGCTCGAAAAAATATACACCGGATATAAGGGCGACCGCAACGACCCCCAGTTCAAGGCCTTTGAGAAATACCTCAAGCAGGTATGGTTTGCCAACGGCGTACACCACCACTACTCGATGGACAAGTTCACCCCCGAATTCTCCCGGAAGTGGATTATGACCCAGCTTATAAATATGCCCGACAACCAGCGTCCGCCCCACGAGCCACAGCTGATAAAACTCCTATTCGACCCGGCATTCATGGCCAAGCGTGTCAATCAGGCCGAAGGCGAAGACCTCATACGCACATCTGCGGTCAACATGTATGAGGAAGGGCTCACTCAGAAAGAGATTGAGGACTACTACAACGCCCGCAAGGACACTACCGACCTCACACCCATATCCTACGGACTCAATACCAAGAAGGTAAAACGCTACGGCCAGGTATGCGAACTCCCGTATAAACTCGGCGGCCTCTACAGCAAAGCCATCGAGCGCATCATACGCGAGCTCTCGCTCGCCTCGATTTATGCGGAAAATCCCGAACAGAAAGCATATATCGACAAACTGATTGAATTCTACCGCACCGGCGACCTCAAGACATTCGACGAATACTCTATACTATGGGCTGAAGAGACAGCATCGCAGGTCGATTTCATCAACGGATTTATCGAAAGCTACGGCGACCCGCTGGGAATGACCGGCTCATGGGAATCAATCGTAAACTTCAAGAACATACCCGCATCGCAGCGCACCGAAACCATCAGCGGCAACGCACAGTGGTTTGAAGACAATTCGCCCGTTGACCCGCGCTTCCGCAAGGAGACGGTAAAAGGTGTCACCGCCAAAGTAATCACCGCCGCCATCCTCGCCGGCGACGCATACCCCGCTACTCCAATCGGCATAAATCTGCCCAACGCCAACTGGATACGCGCCGCCCATGGCTCAAAGTCAGTGACATTGGAGAATATCACTCAGGCCTACGACGAGGCATCTCACGGCAACGGCTTCAACCAGGAATTTGTAATCGACGAGCCTACATCAAAACTGCTCGACGACTACCTCTTCATAACCGACAACCTTCACACTGACCTCCACGAATGCCTGGGCCATGCTTCCGGACGTCTGCTCCCCGGAGTCGACCCCGACGCCCTGAAAGCCCACGGCTCAACACTTGAGGAAGCCCGCGCCGACCTTTTTGCGCTCTACTATCTCGCCGACCCCAAGCTGCTCGAGCTCGGCCTCCTCGACAACCCCGACGCCTACAAGGCCGAATACTACAAATATATCCTCAACGGCCTGATGACACAGCTCATGCGCATCGAGCCAGGAAAAGATGTGGAAGAGGCCCACATGCGTAACCGCAAACTGATATCCGAGTGGGCCTACGAGCATGGCAAGGCCGACAACGTAATCGAATACGTAAAGCGCGACGGCAAGACCTACATCCGCATCAACGACTACCGGAAACTGCGCGACCTCTTCGGCCAGCTGCTCGGCGAAATACAGCGCATCAAGAGCGAAGGCGACTATGAGGCCGGACGCAACCTCGTGGAAAAATATGCCGTGAAGGTCGACCCCGCCATCCACAACGAAGTGCTCGAGCGCTACAGCCACCTCGACATCGCACCCTACCGCGGATTCGTCAACCCGACATACTCAGTAGTACGCGACGCCGACGGAGCCATCACCGACGTGACTGTCACATACGGCGAGGAATACATCCCCCAGATGCTCCGCTACTCACGCGACTACCGTACTTTAAAATAAAAACAGTAACTTTGCAAAAAGATTACTCAACTACTGCTACTTCAATACAATGTTAGACAAAATAAAAGCGCTCCACACTGAAATCGAAAGCCTCAATGCCGCTGACGCTGCCGAGGTGGAGGTACTCCGCATAAAATATCTGAGCAAAAAAGGAGAAATCAACGCTCTTTTCAACGACTTCAGAGCTCTCGGCCCTGATGAAAAGCGCGCTATCGGAGCTCCGCTCAACGAACTCAAGACATTCGCCACCGATAAAATCAATGCCCTGCGCGAGGCACTCGACAACAACGGCGGCTCGGAAATATCCATCGACATGAGCCGCACTGCCGCTCCGGTGGCTCTCGGCACCCGCCATCCGCTTTCGCTCGTACGCGCCGAAATCATCGACATATTCTCGCGCCTCGGATTCACTCTCGCCGAAGGTCCCGAAATCGAAGACGACTGGCATGTGTTCGGAGCGATGAACTTCGCTGCCGACCACCCCGCACGCGACATGCAGGACACATTCTTCATCCAGCGCACTCCCGACGTGCTGCTCCGCACCCATACCTCGTCGGTACAGTCGCGCGTGATGGAGACCTCCAAGCCCCCTATCCGCATCATCTGCCCCGGACGCGTATACCGCAACGAGGCTATTTCGGCCCGCGCCCACTGTTTCTTCCATCAGGTAGAGGCTCTTTATGTCGACAAGAATGTATCATTCGCCGATCTGCGCCAGACTCTGCTCTATTTCGCCCGCGAGATGTTCGGCCCCGAGACACAGATACGTCTGCGCCCGAGCTACTTCCCGTTCACCGAGCCTTCGGCCGAGATGGACATATCGTGCAACCTCTGCGGCGGCAAGGGATGCTCATTCTGCAAACACACCGGATGGGTCGAGATTCTCGGCTGCGGCATGGTCGACCCGGCCGTGCTCGAGGCCTGCGGTATCGACAGCAAGGAATACTCCGGATTCGCCCTCGGCATGGGTGTAGAGCGCATCACCAATCTCAAGTACCAGGTCAACGACCTGCGTCTGTTCTCTGAGAACGACACCCGATTCCTCGACGAATTCACCTCCGCCCACAAGTAACACTCATAAATAATACCAGGAATGTGTCCTTGACCTCGGCCCGCCATCGGGAAGATAAAGTCAGGACACATTCTTGAATACAGTCAGACGTAATGACCACAAAAGAGCGCTACCGCCGCGTACTCGAGATATTCAGCCACGAAATGCCTGTGGCTGAGACCGAGCTCCACTACGACACACCGTTCCACCTGCTGGTAGCGGTGATTCTGTCGGCGCAATGTACCGACAAGCGCATCAATATGGTCACTCCGGCGTTGTTTGAGGCATATCCCACCCCCGCCGACATGGCCGCGGCCACTCAGGACGAGATATACGGATACATCCGCTCCGTATCGTATCCCAACAACAAGGCTCGCTCTCTGCTCGGGGCCGCACGCATGCTCGTGGAGGAATTCGGAGGAGAACTCCCTTCGGACATCGACTCACTGATGCGCCTCCCGGGAGTCGGACGCAAGACAGCCAACGTGATGCTCGCCGTAATATGGAACCGCGCCGCCATGGCTGTCGACACCCATGTATTCCGCGTGAGCGAGCGCATAGGCCTGACAACAGGCAGCAAGACTCCGCTCGCCACAGAGAAGGCCCTGTGCGCCAACATTCCCGAAGAGATTATACCCAAAGCCCACCACTGGCTTATACTCCACGGGCGATATGTATGCAAGGCACGCCGACCCGACTGTCTCAACTGCTACCTGACCCGGGTGTGCCGCTACTACAACCGCGCTACAGACAAAGCAGCCGGCACTGACAGCCAACCCGACAGCAACGATTAAAGCCCAACAATATTTCCCAGGCAATGGACTACGAGCAGGCATTCCTATTCATAATAGAAGTAATCGGCACGGTAGCGTTTGCCATATCAGGCATACGCATGGCCGCAGCTAAAAATTTCGACTGGTTCGGAGCCTATACCGTCGGACTCGTGACCGCCATCGGTGGAGGCACGCTGCGCGACATCTTGCTCGACATACCGGTATTCTGGATGCAGACATGGTGGTACCTCGCCGTCACAGCCATGTCGCTGATAGTCGTAATCGTGTTCAGGCGCATACTCGTACATACACGCGTGCTATTCATATTCGACACTATAGGCCTGGCCCTATTTGTGGTGATAGGCATACAGAAGACGCTCGACACCGACTATCCGCTATGGGTAGCCATAATAATGGGCATTATCACAGGCGCCATAGGCGGTGTGATACGCGACATACTTATAAACAGCGAGCCGCTGCTGTTCAAAAAGGACCTCTATGCCACCGCATGCCTGGCCGGAGGACTCGTATACGGCGCGCTCATATTCTGCCATGCATCTGTACCCGTACAGGGCATAGCATGTGCCGCCACAGTCATTGCAATGAGAGTGCTCGCCGTGCAGTACGGATGGTCGCTCCCGGTGCTCGGCGATGTTTACAACACCGACGGCGCCAACGAAACCCAGTCAACTGAAAACAAACGTAAATAAAACTCCATCCGTGGATACATTACAGATACAAAGCATGAAACTCCCGATAAGCCGGTCAGCGCTGCAATTCATAAAATACGCCTGCGTCGGTGTGATAAACACCCTGGTGACATTCGGCGTAATCATATTATGCAAATCGATACTCGGACTTAACCCATGGATTTCAAATGCCCTCGGCTACATATGCGGTATCGTCAATTCATTCATCTGGAACAAGCGCTGGGTGTTCAAGACCTCGGGCCACTATGCGCGCGAGGCGATAGCCTTCCTGTCGGGAGCACTCATATGCTACGGAATACAGCTGCTGGCGGTATGGCTCCTATTCAACGAGACAAGTCTCAGAGATTGGGAATATACATTGTACACCCTCACACTCTCAGGCTACGGAATAGCCACCATATGCGGCAACATCGTCTACACCGTAGCTTACTATATTTACAATAAACTCATTACATTCCGTCGATAGCCGGTGGGACAAAAAACAGCCCTCACCGCCACGGAATATTGAGGTTAACACAGATTAACACCTCTGTACAGTTTTTATCCATCTCTCCGTCCCGACTCTTTCGCGGGAAAGAACTAAATTTGTGTGTTCACTTGTTATATTTGTAATAAGTCTCACAAATAAAACCTATGGTAATGTTTCGACGTCGACCCTACAGAATAGGCCTTGCCCTGAGCGGCGGAGGCGCCCGCGGATTCGCTCATCTTGGCGCTCTTTACGCTCTGGAGGAGCTTGGCATCAAACCCGGAATCGTGGCCGGAGTCAGTGCCGGAAGCATCGCGGCGGCTCTCTACGGCAGCGGCATGAAGCCGATGGAAATCATGCGCAGCTTCATGAAAGCCCGGTTCTGGGACTTCTGTGAGATAGGCGTGCCGAGCGGAGGATTCTTCACCATGAAAGGATTTCACACATTTATCAGAGAAAATCTGAAAGTGACACGCCTTGAAGAGTGCCCCCTGCCGACCGTAATCTGCGCAACCGACATCGACAACTGCCAACCCGTACAATGGCGTGCGGGCGAAATTTGCGAGCGCGTGCTCGCCTCATGCTCAATGCCGGTGGTTTTCAAGCCGGTAACAATCGGAGGCACGCATTATGTCGACGGAGGTGTGCTACACAACCTCCCGTCGTGGGCTATCCGCAACGATGTGACCCACCTGATAGGCATAAACGTAAGTCCTCAGATAAAACTCGGACGCTCGTCGGGCAACATCATAGACGTTGCCTCGCGATCTTTCCACCTCATGTCACGAAACAATGCAACGGCCGATATCGAATTGTGCGACACCATAGTATCGGTCGACTCTATAGCCGATATGGGCGTATTTACTCTCAAAGAAAAGGAACGGATGTTCAAGAGCGGATATTATGCAACTAAAAAAGCGCTCGCCGACTCCCCGCTCCTGAAATCGACATTTTCAATTTTATGACCAGCGAAAAACCGATTATTTATCAGCTTCTCCCCCGCCTGTTCGCCAACCCGTGTGACCACTGTGTGCCCAACGGCACGATACAGCAGAACGGCTCAGGCAAAATGAACGACATCACCTCAAAAGCCCTGAAAAGCATAAAAGGCCTGGGCGTAACCCACATATGGTACACAGGTGTAATCGAACACTCCAATCAGACCGACTACAGCCGCTACGGCATACATCGCGATAATCCTCATGTAGTAAAAGGGCGTGCCGGCTCTCCCTATGCGATAAAGGACTACTACGACATCGACCCCGACATCGCCGTCAACGTCAACAAGCGCATCGAAGAGTTCCAGGCCCTTGTCGACCGTACCCACGACGCAGGCATGAAGGTAATAATCGACTTCGTGCCCAACCACGTATCGCGCCAGTATATATTCGATGCCAAACCGGCAGGAATCAAAGACTTCGGAGTAGGCGACGACCGCAACCGGTTCTTCTCACGCGACAACAGTTTCTACTACATACCTCATCAGCTCTTCGCCCCGTCAATCAACCTCGGCTCGGGAGATGACGCATACATCGAGTTTCCGGCAAAAGCATCGGGCAACGACTGCTTCACGGCTTTTCCATCGGAATATGACTGGTATGAGACGGTAAAACTCAACTATGGCGTCGACTACGGCGACCACACCAACCATTTCTACCCGATACCGCGCACATGGCACGACATGCTCTCCATACTCCGCTATTGGTGTGACATGGGTGTCGACGGCTTCCGATGCGACATGGCCCACATGGTGCCGCTTGAATTCTGGCAGTGGGTGATATCCAACATCCGCGAACGCTATCCCCACGTAGTGTTTATAGCCGAGATATACGATGTGGCCCTCTACCGCGACTTTATAAAATACGGCGGATTCAATTATCTCTACGACAAGGTAAACCTCTACGACACTCTCCGCGGCATACAATGCCACAACGTATCGGCGGCCCAGCTTACCCACTGCTGGCAGACTGTGGAAGGTATCGGAGGCAATATGCTCAACTTCCTCGAAAACCACGACGAACAGCGATTCGGCTCACGCCAGTACGCCGGCGACCCGTCGCTCGTGATACCATCGCTTGTAGTAAGCTCATTCATTTCCACCGGCCCGATGATGATATATGCCGGACAGGAAATCGGCGAGCAGGCAAAAGATGCCGAGGGATTCAGCGGAAACGACGGACGCACTACCATATTCGACTACTGGAGCATACCGACAATACGTCGCTGGATGAACTCCGGAAAATGGGACTCCGAGCTCCTTACATCGCAGGAAAAATGGCTGCGCGAAAAATATCGCACCGTGCTTACCATCTGCAACCAGGAGAAAGCCATATCCCGCGGACGATTCTTCGACCTGATGTATGTCAACTATGAGAACCGTACGCTCAACCCTCACCGTCAATACACATTCCTGCGTAGCTGCGATGACGAGACCCTGCTGATTGCAGTCAACTTCGACTCCCGTCCCTGTAATCTGAAAATCAACATACCCCTCCACGCTTTCGAGACCCTCGGCATACCACAGGGCGACTGTGTGGCCGTCGACCTGCTCTCGCGCGACATGATGCGCAAACATCTCTCTCCCGACCATCCGTTTGAGACTGAAATCGGGCCGTACGACGCTGTGGTATGGAAGATTAAGCACAAGAACGTGCTGCAACGTTACAAAAAGTAGGCTCTCTTGTCGCGATTATCCAGCAAAAAGCGATAACTTTGCACCATCAATTCTGGAATTTCTGAACTTAAATACAATTTCTTGTAATGTTACCCCCTTTTAAGATTTTTGCCGGTACCAAGTCACAGTACATGGCCAAGGAGATATGCAAAGACCTTGGTGTTGAACTCGGTAAGATGAATATCCAGCATTTCGCCGACGGCGAGTTCGAGGTATCGTTTGAAGAATCAATCCGTGGCTGCGAGGTATATCTCGTGCAGTCCACATTCCCCAACAGCGACAACCTCATGGAGCTGCTTCTCATGATTGATGCAGCCAAACGCGCTTCTGCAGCGTCGATTATCGCCGTGATGCCCTACTTCGGCTGGGCACGTCAGGACCGCAAGGACAAGCCCCGTGTGTCTATCGCGTCAAAGCTGGTGGCCGACCTGCTTAGTGCAGCCGGTGTAAACCGCGTCATCTGCATGGACCTGCATGCCGACCAGATTCAGGGTTTCTTCAACGTACCGGTCGACCACCTGTACGCATCTTCGGTATTCATTCCCTATATCGAATCTCTCCACCTGCCCGACATGGTAATCGCCACTCCCGACGTAGGAGGTGCAAAGCGAGCCAACAACTACGCCAAATATTTCAATGTGCCTCTGGTGCTCTGCCACAAGCAGCGTGCAAAGGCCAACGTAGTGGCTTCGATGACTGTAATCGGCGACGTAAAAGACAAGAATGTAATCCTCATCGACGACATGGTCGACACTGCCGGCACCATCACCAAGGCCGCCGACCTGATGATGAGCGAAGGCGCCAAGAGCGTGCGCGCACTCTGCTCACACGCCATCATGAGCGACCCTGCAAGCCAGCGTGTGCAGGACTGCGGCATAACCGAGATGATGTTTACCAACTCAATCCCCTACACAGGCAGCTGCACCAAGTGCACCATCCTCTCTGTAGCCCATCTCTTCGCCGACACAATCCGTCGTGTTCACGAAAACCAGTCCATCTCCTCGCAGTACCTCATCTAAAAGAGTCACAAACCCGTATATAATATCGACGCACATCCGGCTACCGGATGTGCGTCGATGTTTATATGCTGTCTTATCTGATTCGCGAATCAGATGTGAAACACGACTGTACGTGCCGTTGAGGAAGAGGCTACGCGCAACACACGCAGACCGTGGCCAAGCTGTGAGGCGCTAAGAGTAGCCTCGCTTTCTGCCATCGGCACGGATATGATACGGCGTCCGTCGACAGTGTAGACCTCAAGAGCGACTCCTGCACCATAGAGTTCCGACGATACGTTGAGGCAGTCGCCGACGAGACGGATAGCGAGCCTTGAATCCTCGGCAGTGACAAGTTGCAGGCCTGCGGTGTAGCCATCGATAAGCTCTACAGAACCTATGCAGTTGAGCCTGCGAGTGTTGCCGAAGCGGTCGGTGGTCATGCCATACTTGTCAGCAAGCAGTGTGTCGTCGCCCATGCCAACGCCATTGGAGCCGGTAGAGGCAAATATATGGGCACCCTCATCGTTGCGCGGCAGCAGACCGGCATAGTTGGCCACACCCTGCGATACACTGTAGGGCGAGATATTGAACTGTGAGGCATCGTCGACCACCGGCACACCGCGCTCCTGTCCGGGAGTATTGTCCTGGCGCAGGGCATAAAACTTGCCTACCACCGAGTGGCTGATATTGATGTTTGCCGCTTTGGCTTCGGTGTATTCGCCGGCATGAAGGTCGGAGTATTCCTTGTTGCCTCCCGTAGTATTGCCTTCGAGGATTGTATTGACGATATTGGTCTTCAGATTTGATTCCCACAGTAATATTGTGCTGTGGAATGTGTTGCCGTTGGTGTGGTTGCCTGTAATTGTGCAGTTGTAGAAATTCATCGTCTGTGTGGGCGACACGTTATTGTCGTTATGTACCCATGCCACAGAACCGCAGGCATTGTTGGTATTGCCCGCTATGGTGCAGTTTATGAAATTGTACTCGAAGTTGCGCTGTCCGCAGTTTTCAGCCACGAGCACGCCGCCATGGTCTTTCGGAGCCTTGTTGTCAAGAATATCAGAGTTTCTGACGGTGAAATGCTGGTCGGCGATATTGGTCCATCCGAGCTGGAACACTCCGCACTGGTTGGACGACTCGTTGCGGGCGAACACACAGCCGTCGATGTCGACATTTGTGCCCCATATCGACATGGCGCCTCCGCGCGAGTTGTTGTTGCTCTCCTTCTCGTTTTTGATTGACTTGTTGGCATCAAACACCGACTTGCCGACTGTCACCTGCTTGCTGAGGTAAGTGTATATAGCCCCGCCGAGAAAGGCCATGTTGTTTTCGAATGCGCAGCCTTCAATGACTACGTCGCCGCAGTTGCGGAGGCTGAATACACCGCCGTTCTCATCGGCCATACGCGATGTGGAGTTGTCGATGAAACGGCAGTTGTCTACAGAGAGATTACCGCCGTTCATACTCAGCACGCCGCCGGCACCGTTGGCAAAAAAATTAGAGAATGTGATATTTCTGAGTGTGATATCGACACGCTCGGTCTCGGCAAGGCGCGTAGCACCCATGCCGTCGACATACGCACCGTCGCCTGCGCCCTCTATTGTAAGGGCTGTATAGCCTTCAAGATTTAGCTCGTCGGCAATCTCCAGATTACCGTTTACAATCACCTTGGCACCGTCCCATCTCACCGAGGCCACAGCCTTGGTGAGAGAAGCAAAAGGGGCGGTAACAGAACCATCGTTGGTGTCGGAGCCATTAGCGGCATCTACATACGCCACATCGAGAGTGCCGGGCTCACGTTCCTCGACAGGCACCGGACGGTTGTCGTCGTCGAGGATTATCAGCTCGTCGACTTTCTTCTCAAGGGTATAATAGAATGCCACACCGAAGTTGTAAAGCGGATAAGGCTTACCATAAATCACATTGCCATCGGCATCTCTGGGCTCGTAGTCAGGGCGCAGGCGTGTCTCGGCCTCATTGCGGGAATATACGTATGTACCGTCGGCATTTTTAGCGTCAAGGTCTATGTAGGTGAGCACACTCTCGTAGGGGTCGCTGTCGCGTAGATTTCCGTGGCCCTGAAGATGGTTGAGGCCATCGGGCTGATTCTTTATGCGCGACAGAGGGTCGGCATATGTTACCACCACCTTTCCTATAAGGGGCTGGTCAAACGTCATCACCACATCATCGCCCTCGATAGCGATGCTGCTGATATTCTGTCGGGCCGAGCCACCATAACCGTTGTGGTATACATTGAATCCGTAGTTGGTGATTTCGGGCAGAAGGTCAGTGTCAAACACCATCGGCCCTACAGGCACATAGTATTTAACACGAACGGTTTTACCGCCATTCTCGCGGGTAATCTTCCTGGGCTGCATCGGTATGACCCTCTGGCCGAGCACACGGCTCTTGTAGTAGGCCTTGGCAAGCATCTCGCCAAACCACCGATAGCCGTTGGCGTCAAGATGTCCGCCCCTGTCGGGATATGGATATGGAGAACCGGCCATCACTACATCGTCATTTTCATTTGCCGCTTCAAGCTGGGCCATGCCTATAGCCACTTTGTCGCGCACATACTGCGCCCCGACCTGATATGTAATCCATACGGGAGGCTGCTCCTGACCGTATGCGGCCATTATATCCTGCTGCATGTTGTCCTTCAGCTTTAGCATCAGGGCCTTGTACGTCTTCTTGTCGGTGCAGTTGTCTTCTCCGGCATTGAGGCCGCAGTGTCCGTTCTTGACATCGTAGTTGAACTCTCCCTGCATCCAGAAGATAGCGGGACATGTGATAGCGTCATACCCGGCCTTACCGGTCTCCTCGACGGCATGCGACAGCGACTCACGGAAATGCCGGTAATTGTCGCGCTGGGTACATTCCTTCGACAGTTCCTCGACAGCGGCGCCGCTCACACCGACCGATGTAGCCAGTATGTCCTGCCCCTTAAGGAATGAAAGCTGCATATGATTGACCGCACCGAGCAGAGGACACTCCGCAATGGCGCCGCCGTTGCGGCTGTTGTTGTCAAACTCCTTGAATGCATGGCTCATGGTACCGACCAGCGGATTTATCGCCCAGGAGTGATTGCCGTCATATCCATGGTTGTATCCTGTACCGCCGTTGATCCATATCTCCCCGCCCATCATGTAGTTGCCGGGGACATTTTCGGTAGATACTACGGGCCATGACTGATGGCCTGTAGAAAGGCTCTGCCCGTTGATGATAAACTGCTGGATGTCCTTGGCTGAAGATACAGAAGGCACCGACAGCACGGCACCCGCAAGGATGCCATAAAAAAATCGTTTCATAACCTTGTCGTGATATGGTTGTTAGAGCTTGTTTAATAATAGTACACTCCTTCGTCACATGTCGAAAATCGTCTCAAGCTATACGACCCTGGCGGCAACATTTATTATTAAACAAG
>NZ_JAIDKI010000162.1 GCF_029051885.1 Muribaculum sp. | reverse complement strand
AGCGAAAATATGCTCGACGATTGACCGCCCTGACGGTAACATTTATTATTAAACAAGCTCTTATAATATTATTTAGAATACTATTTTCTCGGCCTTGGAGCCTATGCGCTTTACATAAAGAGTACCCTTGACCGGGGCGGTCACCACACGCCCCATAAGGTCGTAGTACACAGGTGCCGACATGCTGCCGTCAGTGTCCTCATCCACGCCATCGATTGCCGAGGTACCGGGAAGCACAAAATTCATACGTGCATTTCGGTTGACAACGTATGCTTTGGAATTGCCATGCTCATAGAACACCAGACTATTGGCAGGGAATGAGATAACTCCATTCTTCAATGTGCCGTACAGGTCTCCGGCAGGGCGTCCAAGCGATTCATTGAACGTCGGCAGAGACTCCACTACGCCATATCCGGCAAAAGTGACATTTACACCGAGATTGGAACTGCGCATCACCACCTTGTCGGGGTCAGTGGCATCAATCTCGATATAGTGGGTATGATAGTGACGGTCAAGATGCAGGTTAAATCGTGTATAGTACTCCCAGCTTGTGTAATATGGATTCTTCAGACGGTAAAGTCCGGGGTTCTTAATATTACGCTCTATTATTACCTCGTGCGACTTAGTGAAGGGTATTACCGACTCATAGGCCGAGCCATAGATATCATCGGAGTAATCGACCGTGCCGATATCCTCCCATGCCGACTTGTCGTCATTGTATACGAAGAAGTTGCTAACCTTGCTTGCGGCTATATTGCCGTCAGCATCAAGCAGGATGACGAAGAATGTATACATACCGTCGGAAAGACTGTAGCTCTGTTCACCGCTTTTCAGTTCCTTGCCGGTCTTTGCAATCGACTCGATATTCTCCTCGCTGCCGACATAGAATCCCTTGTATACCCCGCCTACCGCTTTGGCAGCGTCAGCACCATAAGTAAGCGTAAACTCAACGTCGGAACTAACCTGACAGAAATCGAGCGAATAGTGTATCGAATAGTCGGTAATCTTTGCTCCCGGAAGAGCGATTCTCACACCATCGTTAAACGATGTGAGCATCCACTCGCCATAAATGTCGATATATGCTGAAAACGCATTGCGGGGAAACGTTATTATCCTGTCTTCCAGCTTTCCATACCCCTTGGATGCATCCTCGCTCCATCCGTTCTCAGGCACAGTATGGCTCATCAGGAAATAGTCATATGGAGCAAAGTCCTTGGCTACCACCTTCTCAGGGTCGGTAGCGTCGATATATATGTAATTCCAGTCGGCCTCCCAATTGAGTTCGGCTATAATAGTGCCTTCATAATATGGCAGTATGCGGTAATAGCCGGGCACAGTCTCGCTCTCTTCGATATCGACCTGCCAGTTGGTGCCGGTAGCGTCCATAAAGTCCTCATAGGCACAAAGTAGATCCTCATACCACATGCCCTTGCCTATATTCTTCCATCCGCCATTGACTATGGCCTCATCGACCTCTCCGGGCTTCTTGTCGGCCTCGTCGGCCCTCGATGGAGCCGACTGCACCGGAGCCTGCGACCCAATGACATCAAACTGTACGGGATGCAACTCCGCACTCATGGTAAATGCCACAACTGACATTGCGACAGATGACAGCGTTGTGTAAATTCTATTCATTCAATATGTTTTTAAAATTTCATCAAATTTAATCAAAAGGGCACTATTATGCAACCGCATGCATGGTTTTGGTGGCATTTTGCCTGATTTTTCCGATATAAGTAAGTCATGTAGCTCGCTACACTCCTTCCTCATTGAGGAAAAATCAAACAAAAATCCTCTCGCCGATAAAATAATTTTTACGACTTACTTAATCGGAGTATCATATTTACATGAAGATAGTTTTACTACCTTTGTAGTATAATACATCCATACCCGACCGAAATATGAAAACATCCATACGATTCAGGATACTCGGCGTTTCTCTCCTCCTTGTTCTTGCCATGACTTCATGCAACGGCAACAGCCGTAACACCACACCCGACAGTGCACTGACCACCGAAATATACACCCCGGAATATGCCGGAGGATTCCGCATACTCGGCGACTCCGCTCACGAGAGCGTGATAATCGAATCAATAAATCCCTGGCAGGGAGCCGACAGCACCGTACGCCGCCTCTTTATCGAGCGTGGCGGAGAAAAAGCTCCCGAGAAGTTTGACGGACAGGTAATCAACGGCAACGCACGACGCATCGTGACTATGTCGTCGACACAGATTGCCATGCTCGACGCCATAGGAGAAGACAACAGAGTGTACGGTGTATCGGGCATCGACTACATCTACAACCCCGACATACAATCGCGCCGCGACAGCATTGCCGACGTAGGCTTTGAGGGAGCGGTAGACTACGAAAGGCTGATAGGAGCCAACCCCGACCTGGTAATGCTATACGGTGTCAACGGACCCAACCCAATGGAAGGCAAACTGCGTGAACTCGGCATACCCTATATATACATCGGCGACTATCTCGAAGAGTCACCGATAGGAAAGGCCGAATGGGTAGTGGCTCTGGCCGAGATAACCGGCCAACGCAAAAAGGGAGAGAGCGTATTCGCTGAAATACCTCAAAAATACAACGCACTGAAGTCCCTGATTGACTCTACCGCCACCAAAGTCCCGTCGGTGATGCTCAATATTCCTTACGGCGACGCATGGTTCATGCCTTCGACCGACAACTATACAGTGCGTCTTATCGTAGATGCCAAAGGCGACTATATATATAAGCACAACAGCGGCAATTCATCGCGCCCGATTGACCTTGAAGAGGCATATATGCTCACATCCTCGGCCGACATGTGGATAAACACTGGCACCGCAACCACTCTCGCCCATATCAAGGCGGCATGCCCGAAGTTTACCGACACACGATGCTACCGCAACGCACATGTCTACAACAATAATCTCCGTACAACCAAAGCCGGAGGCAACGACTACTACGAGTCGGGGATAATGCATCCCGACCTTATACTCCGCGACCTAATCACCATATTCCATCCCGGCACATTCCCCGTCGACTCACTCGTATATTACCGCCGTCTTGAATAGCCTGCCATTGTTAAATAATGTTATTATTTAAACTCATTTTAAATAATAACATGCTTTGCAGGATGAGAATTAAAATGAATTTCGGAACTTTGCGGCAACCAATTGAGAATATGCGTCTATCTGAATTAAAGACCGGCGAGACCGGTGTGGTAGTAAAGATATTGGGCCATGGTGCATTTCGCAAACGCGTGATGGAGATGGGCTTCGTCAAAGGGCAGGAGATAAAGTCACTGCTCAACGCGCCATTGAACGACCCCATCAAATACAGCATCATGGGCTACGAGCTATCACTGCGCCGCAGTGAGGCCGACCTGGTAGAGGTGGTAAGGCTGAAAACAACCGACAAAGATACAAGGCCGCGCGCGCAACAAGGCGTCGACCTGCCCGAATCAATATTGGAGGAAACTGACGATATTGCCTCCGACGACCCCCACGAACATGCACGGCGCACACAGCGCACCATCAACATCGCCCTGGTGGGTAATCCCAACTGCGGCAAGACCTCGCTGTTCAACATCGCCTCAGGAGCCAAAGAGCATGTGGGCAACTACAGCGGCGTGACGGTTGACGCAAAGCGCGGACACTTCAGCTACGGCGGATACAGATTCAATATAGTAGACCTTCCCGGCACATACTCCCTCGCATGCTATTCACCCGAAGAGCTGTATGTACGCCGCTATCTGCGCGACGAGATGCCCGACATTGTGGTCAACGTAGTAGTCGCCTCCAACCTCGAGAGAAACCTATATCTTACCACAGAACTTATCGACATGGACCGTTCGATGGTAATCGCCCTCAACATGTACGACGAACTTGAGCATTCGGGAGCGACAATCGACTACCGCATGCTTGGCGAGATGATAGGAGTGCCGATGGTGCCCACGGTATCGCGCACCGGAGAGGGCCTCCACAATCTTTTCGACACGATAATACGCGTATATGAAGGGAAAGAGAATGCCGTACGCCACGTACATGTGAATCTCGGTCCGGAAATAGAGCCGAGCGTCACCATGGTAAAGGACGCAATCAAGGCCGACCCCGCTATCGGCGTACACTTCTCACCTCGCTATCTTGCCATAAAGCTGCTTGAGCATGACTCGGAGGTAGAGGCAATCGTAAAGGAATCGCCCGACCATAAGAAACTGCTTGAGCTGCGCGACCAGTGTGACGCTCTAATCGAGAAACGTACAGGCGACGACGTGTCGGGTATCATAGCAAGCGAAAAATACGGATTCATCGACGGCGCTCTGGCCGAAACATATGTCGACTCAACCAAAGAGAAGGCAAAGACCACACATATAATCGACGCGTTTGTCACCAACCGCCTGTTTGGCTTCCCGATATTCCTCGCCATCATGCTATTCATGTTCTGGTGCACTTTCGAGATAGGTTCCTACCCTATGGCCTGGATTGAGAGTGCAGTAGCCTGGATAGCCGGACTGGTGGAGACATACATGCCCGAAGGGCCACTGAAGGACCTCGTGGCCGACGGCATAATAGGTGGCGTAGGTGGCGTAATCGTGTTCCTGCCGAATATCCTTATCCTGTATTTCTTCATATCGTTTATGGAGGATTCGGGCTACATGGCCCGCGCTGCGTTCATAATGGACAAGCTCATGCACCGCATCGGCCTCCACGGCAAATCGTTCATACCGCTGGTAATGGGATTCGGCTGCAATGTACCTGCCATCATGGCTGCCCGCGCCATCGAAAGCCGTTCGAGCCGCATCATCACAGTGCTGATTAATCCGTTCATGTCATGCTCGGCGCGTCTGCCTGTATATGTGCTGCTCGTAGGCACATTCTTCTCAAAGCATGCGGCACTGGTATTCCTGTCGCTCTATCTGCTCGGCATACTGGTAGCTATAGTCACAGCCCGCCTGCTGCGCCGCTTCTGGTTCAAGACCGACGAGACACCGTTTGTAATGGAACTTCCACCCTACCGCCTGCCGACACTTAAGTCGTCGCTGCGCCATATGTGGGGCAAGGGCGAGCAATATCTGAAAAAGATGGGCGGCATAATACTGGTGGCAAGCATCATCGTATGGGTACTCAACTATTTCCCGCTACATGACGACAAGTCGACCGCAGGCATCGAGCAGCTGACTCCCGGCGATGATTCACGTATAAATCCCGACAGCGACTCTTACCTCCAGATGCTTGGCAAAGCGGTAAATCCGGTGATGGAGCCTCTGGGCTTCCACTGGCGCTCCACAGTGGCTGTGCTTGCGGGCGCTCCTGCCAAGGAGATTGTGGTGTCGACCCTCGGGGTGCTGTACACAGGCGACGAGGAGATTGACGACACCGCTCTGTCGGCCCGACTCACCGCCCCCAATCCCGCGACAGGCAAACCAGACTTCAATGCCGCCAACGCACTCAGCCTCATGGTATTCGTGCTGCTCTACTTCCCATGTATGGCCACAGTAGTGGCTATCGTCCGAGAGACAGGTTCATGGCGCTATGGCGCATTTTCGGTCGTCTACAATACCCTGGCCGCATGGATAGTGGCATTCCTGGTATATCAGGGAGCCTTGCTGATAGGATAATTCACTTAACGCCAAATTACTACTGCCCCTCAATCATGGACTACCTCACCCTTGCAGCGCCTTCCGAGGCAAAATATACCGAGAAAATGAGCAAGTTTCTCGCCTTTGCCCATCCTGTAGAGAGCACAGAGGAAGCCAAGGCTGTTATTGCCGTATACGCCCGAAAATACCACGACGCTCGCCATGTGTGCTGGGCCTATATGCTCGGAGCCAAGCGTCTTGACTATCAGAGCAACGACAACGGCGAGCCATCGGGCACAGCCGGAAAGCCTATTCTCGGACAGATAAACTCGTTTAATCTCACCGATGTAGTGATTGTGGTTGTGCGCTATTTCGGTGGCATCAAGCTCGGCACATCGGGGCTTATAGCAGCCTACCGCGAGGCAGCCAAAGAGGCCATCGAAGCAGGGAACATAATCCAACGTAGCGAAATGGCCCAACTGTCATTTACATTCCCCTACCTGTCGATGAACGATGTAATGCGCCTGGTAAAGGACACTGGTGTAAAAGTCATGAGCCAGGAGTTTGACAATGCCTGCTCGATGACAGTGGCAATGCCTGCCGACGATATGGAACGGTTTACCACACGCCTGCTCGATATCGACGGCACATCTATATGAGAAACACAGCAACCAAGGAGCATTGACCGTTGTCCCGAAGAGGACCAATTACAATCAGTCATCCGACGCCGACGGAGCCGACTGTCGGAAGAATATCAGGAACGACACCAGTACAAGCATACAATACCCGGCAAATATCCACCATACCGTGCTCCAGTCGCCCATGAAGTATCGCTGGCCGTCGGCCGACATCTCCCAGTGACAGAAACGGTTGACCACGGCTCCGGCCACAATCATGCCAATAGAGGCTCCGACACCCTTTGTCACCATCATAATTAGTCCCTGGGCGGCACTTCTGTCGGATGCCGGCGCCTGACGGTCGATAAAAAGAGCGCCGGCCACATTGAAGAAGTTGAAAGCCACTCCATACACAAGCATCGCCCCTACTATCAGCCATATGCCACGGCCGGTGTCGCCCATGGCAAACAGCGCGAAATTGGCAACCCAGGCAAGTATGGCCATCGCAACCGTGCGCTTTACTCCGGCACGTGCAAGCACGCACCCCACCGGAAGTATCCACAGAGCCTCGGATATCTGCGAAAGCGACGACAGTAATGTAGCGTTGCTCGCGCCAAAAGTCGCGGCAAACTCAGGCATGCCGCGGAAGTGGGTAAGATATGGAGTCACATAGCCGTTGTTGATCTGCAACGCCACACCTATAAGAGTAGAAAACAGGAAAAATGGCAACAGACGCGCATCGCCAAGCAGGCGGAGCGACCCTATCACGGGCCATGTGCGCCAGTCGCCCGATATGGTATTGCGACGGCACACAGCAACCTTGGGCAGACAGACCGCATATACCGCAGCTACTATTCCGACCACACCGGCGGCGAAAAGTTGCATTACCGTGTACTGAAAGCGCTGCATGGCGTGCGGACTGCTATCCGACAGGGTAAAGCCAACGGCACCGCCATCGGTCCATATGGAGTTGACAGTCCACATAGCGGCTACAAACCCTACAGTGCCCCACACCCTAATCGACGGAAATACCTTGACGGGCTCCATGCCACAGCTCTTGAGCAGAGCGAAAGAGACCGAGTTGCACAGCGCTACCGTAGGTATGAAAAACAGTTCGGATAGGGCAAAAAGCGTAAAAATCACCTGGAAGCGCGGGTGGGGATGGGTGTAACCATAGTGCCATGTAAGCAGCATCATCACCGCCGCCATGGCATGGCACACTCCAAGAAGCCTCTGCGCGGGCACAAACCTGTCGGCCACAGCGCCCATCAACGCCGGCGCAAACAGAGCGGCAAAGCCACCTGCAGCATAAAACCACTGTATACCAGAGCCCAACCCTGCCGCGCCGAGATACTGTCCCAACGACACAAGATAGCATCCCCATACGGCAAACTGCAGAAAAGTGAGTATCGACAAACGTGTCTTTATTCCCATAGCTTAGCGGTCAGAATCGGAAGTCGACACCACCCATCATAGTGAATCCGGGCATCGGACATCCGTAGGTGATTTCGTAATGCTTGTTGTTGATATTGTCAAGTTTCAGAAAGAGAGTCACAGGACCGTCGCGACGGTCGAGAGTGTATGCACCTTTCAGATTGACCATAGCATAGTCGCTCTTTGCAGCACCGCCTGTCAGCAGTCCCCATATGCTCACGACTTCTCCTGTGAAAGCCCACCGGCCCGGAGTATAGTTGACCTGGGCGAACAACTTGTTTTTCGGAGCGTAAAGCACCTCGGCATCAGTATGGAGATAACTATAGTTGGCCATCACGTTCCATCGGCTGTTGATGAGATATGATGCGTCGATTTCGAAACCTTTGTTGATAAACCGTCCGACATTCACGTTGCGCGGACGGCCGTCGACACGCTGTGTCTGTATCATGTCCTTGCCATCGATGAAATAGAAACTCACGCCCATGTCAAGACGGTCGCCGAGAGCTTTCTGACGCAACTCCACCTCATAGTTCCACAGGTGCTCGGGACGCAGGTCGGGATTGTGGGGAGGATAAAGGTAGAGTTCGCGCAGATTGGGAGCACGGAATCCCTTGCCCCAGGAGAATTTGACCGATGATCCCTCCATAGGCTTGACTATAAATCCGGCCTGAGGCACCCACACGTTGCCGTACTGCGATGAGTGTTGCAGACGCACACCTGCGTTCACATTAAGGATATTGCTGAAAAATCCCTGCTGCACCATCACATAACCGGCAATTTCGTTTTCATACTCCTTGAATTTGTCATTGCGCATACCGGGGTCATCCTTAGGCGAGTTCCACGTGCGGCCTCCCCAGTGCACGAAATCGATTCCGGCCGATATGTCGCCGGCTTCCCACGGATGTATGGTCTGAAAGGCTGTGACACCCATATTATAGTCATGAGAGTGGAAAAGGTAGTCGGTAGGCTCCTCGCCGACGCCCCATCCATCATCGACAGTATGAGCGCCCCAGCTTATATAGGCCTGCACGCCGCCGTTGGCCACACCATAGTTGTCGTGGACATAGACAGAGGCTGTGCCACGGAATATGTCGGTCCACATGCTCTCAAGCGGTTGCTGAAGAGTGCCCGGATTGTGGGCCTTGGTCTGTGTCATGGTGACATTGGAGCCCACCTGCCAGTTGCGGTCTAAAGTATAATACAGTTGCAGATACTCGTTTGCGAGCCAGAAATCGCTACCCTTGCGGTTACCGTTGCTGCGGTCGAGCTGCCCCGAAACGGTCGCTCCGAAACGTCCCTTGCGATATGATATCCCTGTACGGAATTTCTGTGTATTGAATGAGCCGAACATAGCCTGTCCGCGGCCGTTTACTCCATCCTCGGTAGCACGCCGGGTAATGATGTTGACCGACCCGCCCATAGCGTTTGAGCCATATAGCAGCGATGACGGACCGCGTACTATCTCGACACGCTCTACACCGTTGGCCACATAAGTGTCCGACAGTGCATGACCAAACACTCCGGCCCATTGCGGCTGGCCGTCAATCATGAAAAGCACTTTGTTGCCCTGCCCCACTCCACGAATGCTCACAGAACCGGCTGCTCCGCCCGAAACTCCATAGCCGGCAAATCCACGTTCGCTGACAAACAGACCCGGCACCTGATTCTGTAGCACCGGCAACAGCGATGACTCTCCACTCTTCTCGATAGTCGACGCCGTGACGGTAGTCACTGTAAGAGGTGTAAGCTCGACCGTGGTCTTATATGGTGCTGATACCACTACGTTTTTCAACGATACGGTGTCGGGCGACATGGCATCAGCGGCATAAACCGACGTCAGCCCCACAAGCGACGCGCCAATAGTGCATAGAATAACTTTTTTCATCCTTCCTTTCTTAGAGATTGTTTGAATTTTGGAATGTCAGATTTTCTCATGACGAAATATACGGCTACAAATATACGAGGGATATTCGCAGAAAAAGAACAGCGAAAGTCGGACACATGTCCCGTTCGCGGTGGCAAAGCCAATTTTTTAATGCAAATATACGCATATTCGCAGACAAACTGTCATTAACTGCCAGTCACCAAAGTATCGGAAACGATTTATCGGCGGCTGCAACGTCAGAATTTGTAGGAGATGGAGCCGCGAAGGGCAAAGGGTGTGCCCGGAGTAAAGCAGATGTCAGTGACGGGCTCGGTGTCACCGGGAATCATGGTCTCGGTGGCAAACTGTGCCTCACGCCATTTTACATCAAAAAGGTTCTCCACAGCGGCGCCAAACGTGAGCTTGCCGAGAGTATATGAAGCATTTATGTCGGTGATACAGTATCCCTTGGCCGTGAGCGAATAATCCTCATTGGCAGGGCGGTTGCCGAGCCAGCGGCAATGAATGCCTGCTGAAAAACGATTAGTCTTGTAGGTAAGTCCGGCGAGAAGGGTATTCACCGGAGCAAGAGGAATGTAATTCTCACCCTTGGCCTCTTGGGTCATACGCGCATTACAATAAGTATAATCAGCCTGGAAATAGAAGTTTTTCAGGAACTCCCAGCGCACGCCGACATCAAAGCCCAGGCGACGGCTTTTTCCTGATGGCTCCACTACGGCCTCATCACCAACATACACAAACTCCTGGTTCATGTGGAGATACCAGCAGGCGGCGTTGAGCATAACGGTAGGGAGTGGCTTCCAGTGAATACCCAAATCAGCACCCCATGTTTCAGGCAACACATCCTTGCCGTCGCGCACAACTACCACTCGGGCGTCGTTGCTGTGGAATCCGCGTCCACCCTTGGCATAGAGTTGCACGGTATTGCTCGGGTTGTAGATGATATTCAGTTTCGGGCTCACAAACGCCTGCCCTACTCCGGGATCGGAATACTCCGTGGCAGTCCTGTCGGTATAATTGAAATGAAACCAGTCGACACGCACCGAGGGATTAATCATCCAGTTGCCGAGATTTATCTCCATGCCCGCATATCCGAACAGATTGCTCTGTCCTATATCTCCAAGCGAATATGTGCCGATGATTTCGCGCTTGCGGGCATGATAGAGGGCTATATCTTTTACATCGTCGTAACGGAAACCGACACCTCCGGCCCATTTCCACATACGGTCGCCCACATAGAAGCGATTGCTGAAGTCGACATATCCACCCCCAATCAGACGTTTCTCCTTCTGGTTGATTTCATCCCAGTTGTCGGGGTCGTTGAGCTGAAACGTGAAGTCGGAGAATAGATTGAACGTATAATATGAAAGATAGAACTCGCTGTTGACCATGGTACCATCGGCCATGTCGACATGGTGGAGAAACTGCAGACTGGTGCGTGAGGTGGAACCGCCCTCGCTTGCGTCAAGTGAGCCGAACCAACCGATCATACCGTTATTTACCGCACGCTCGGGTATCTGCCCCGAAGCGTTCCATGAACTGTTGAAATGCGACAGTATTATGTTGAACCTCGATGCCGAAGTCCACTTCGTGTACTTGGCCATGGCGTTGAGGCGCTTGAAATGCTGCGGACTGTCGAAGAAACCGTTATCGGTAAGAAACGCACCTGAAAAATACATGCTCTCGCTCCGATTGTTGATGAGCGACATCGACGCGCGGTAGCGCTGGTAGTCGTGCATGCCGATTTCGACACCCACCTCGTTGGGCATGCGGTCGCGCGTCTTGAACGCCACATACCCCGCCGTGGCGAGATCACCCTTGGTCATGTCGTACGCACCCTTGTCGAAGTCAATCTTCTCGATTACTTCAGGCTGAAGGAAATGCAGGTCGGCATACCCCTGCCCATGGGCATGGCTCACCATATTTACAGGCATCCCGTCGACCGAAATATTTATATCGGTACCATGGTCGAGGTCGAAGCCGCGCAAAAACATCTGCTCGGCTTTCCCACCTCCAGCATGCTGAGCGATAAACAGACCCGGTACAGAGCGGAGCACTTCCTGTGACGATTTTACCGGATTCACGGCAAGATCGACTTTGGAGACCTCGCTCAGATGGTTTACCCGGGCCACTACGTCGACATCCTTAAGCGAAACACGCATGGCTGCCGTATCCTGTGCCGCAGGCGAAACCTCGGCGGGATAATCGGCTGGCTCATGTGGCGCGGCAACCACCGCCGACGCACATCCGGCAAAAATGGCAGTAACAAGACTTCTTGATAAATCAATCATTAGAGCAATCAATTAATGTGTGTGCAGTGAATAAAATATAGTGATATAACACACCGAAGTATAAAATGTTTGCAACAGCCATCTCTAAACATATCCGCCGACGGCGATGTTTATTTAGGTAAATATAATACGTAATTCGACTCCAAAAAGATGCACATGGCTGATGCTTTGGTCTCGCCGGCGGTAGCAGGCGCGGCCGCAGCAGTGTCGGTGACGCTGCTTGCAGTGTCCGCACGAAAGATAAAGCGTGGGGACAACGAAAATATCGTTCCACTCATGGGGGTGATGGGTGCATTTGTGTTTGCGGCCCAGATGATTAACTTCACCATACCGGGCACCGGCTCAAGCGGACATATCGTCGGGGGCATACTTCTCGGCGCTATACTCGGGCCTTGGGCGGCATTTCTGACACTCGCCTCGGTCATTGTGGTACAGTGTCTGATATTTGCCGACGGGGGACTGATGGCTCTCGGATGCAACCTGCTCAACATGGGCGTATGCTCCACACTGATAGCGTATCCTCTGGTATACCGGCCGATAGCGGGAGAAAGCACCAAGAGCTGGCGTATATTCGCTGCCGCCATAGCAGCATCGGTAGTGGGACTTGAACTCGGTGCGCTGCTCGTCACGGCAGAGACCGAACTTTCGGGTGTCACCGCTCTCCCGACAGAGCAATTCCTGGCGCTTATGAGCTCGATACACCTGTTTATCGGACTTGGCGAGGGCCTTGCCACAGCCGCCGTGCTGTACTTTGTGAAACAGTATCAGCCATCGCTGCTTACCGACTACAGGAGAAGCACAGGTGACAAGACCTTAAGCTACCGCAAAGCGGCAATCGTATTTCTCTCCATTGCGGCTGTGCTCGGAGTGGCTTTCACATGGATTGCCTCGTCGTACCCCGACGGTCTTGAATGGTCTATAGCCAATATCGTAGGCGAGAACGGACTCGGCGTGTCGGGGAGCGCCGTAGCCCGCACAATAGGAAGCGTGCAGGAGGCCACATCATTTCTTCCAGACTACGGCAGCACATGGTCCGGAATAATAGGATGTATCATTGTAGTGGCTCTCGTATGGATTATCTGTACTTTGGCCACGCGCAAGACCCGGAGTGTGAAACCCAACTGATATCACCGGCACTATGACGGCTCTCGAAAAGGCACTGACCGAATTTCGCTCCGTGGAGCATACCGCACAGGGCAAGAGCAAACTCCATTCGCTCGACCCGCGTGCCAAGACCGTTGTGACCATCGTATATATCGCCACAGTGCTTTCGATATCTCTCGACTCACTGCCCGCTCTGCTAATCTTCTGGGTGTTCCCTATCATAGCAAGCGCAATGGGTGGAATCGGCTATGGAGAGGTGATGCGCAAATCACTCTACACGCTCCCGCTTATCGCATTCATAGGCATATTCAACCCCATGTTGCATCGCGAGCCGATGCTTTATGCAGGTGCTGTGGCAATATCGCGCGGCTGGGTGGAATTCTTAGCCATACTACTGCGCGGATTATTCACCGTTCAGATGGTAATCGTGCTGATTATGACTACCGGATTCTACAAGGTGTGCCGCGGACTCAACCGCATGGGAGTGCCATCGGTGTTCACCACCCAGATGATGCTTGTATACCGCTATATCTACGTACTTGTCGACGAGGCCATCGATATGGACCGCGCACGCAAGTCGCGAAGCTATGGCAGGAAAAGCTATAAAATCAGGATGTGGGGCACATTCGTAGGACAGCTGCTGATTCGTACCGTAAACCGTGCGCAGCGCATACATATGGCCATGCTGTCACGTGGATTTCACGGCGAGATACATCCGTTAAACCATACAAAATGGCACATCGGCGACACATTGTTTCTCATAGCGGCATGCGGGTGTATCATAGCATGCCGATTCGTGGACATCGGCGCCCTCCTAAATATCCCGGCATGAACCTGCGTTAAATGACATCCTTCACAAAAGTATCAGCAATGAGCCACCATTACATTAAATTCGACCACGTCACATACACCTATCCCAACGGCATGAAAGCCCTCGACGATGTATCGTTTTACATCACACACGGTGAAAAAGTCGGGATTGTCGGTGCCAACGGTGCCGGCAAGTCAACCCTTATACTCCACACCAACGGGTTGCTCATGCCATCGCAGGGGAATGTTGTCATTGGCGATATACCGGTGACAAAACAGACACTCCCCATAATACGCCGAACGGTGGGCATAGTGTTCCAGAATCCGGACGACCAACTGTTCATGCCTACCGTAGAGGAGGATGTGGCTTTCGGACCTGTGAATATGAATCTGCCCGAAGAAGAGATAAAGAGGCGGGTGAGAGAAGCTCTGAAAGAAGTGGGTGCATACGACCTTCGCGAACGCACCACCTACGAACTGTCGGGTGGCCAAAAGAGAAGTGTGGCGATAGCCGGAGTGCTGGCCATGGAGCCTGACGTGCTTGTGCTCGACGAACCGACGAGCAACCTAGACCCTCACGCCAGACGACTGCTTATCGACAGGCTGGCGGGATTCACCCACACCTGCCTGATTGCGACACATGACCTCGACATGGTAAGGGAACTATGTCAGCGCACCATAGTAATGTCGCACGGACACATACTCGCCGACGGTCCTACTGCAAAAATTTTTGACAACCGCGACCTGCTTGAGCGCGGATGCCTTTTGTAACCCCTATCTGACTGACTCTACACATATGGATGAACGCGTTTTTTTTGACCGACTGGCTCCGACATGGGATGCCAACGAGATACTGTCAACTCCCGACCATGTACGTCATGTACTGTCGCATACCGGCATAAAGCATGGCGACAGTGTGCTTGATCTCGGCACAGGTACAGGAGTGCTCCTACCCGCTATTGCCGAACTTACAGGCAACAACGGGACAATAACGGCCGTGGACTACTCGACCGGAATGCTCGACATAGCGCAAAGCAAATTCGCACACCTCACTCCGCGGCCGAAATTCATGTGCCTTGATTTCGAGACCGAGACTATACCCGGAGAATACGACCATATAATACTCTACTGTGTATACCCTCACCTGCATACACCCGTCGACACACTCAAATGGCTGCGCGGAGTCAATCTGTCCGATGGCGGTACGATGACAATAGCCTTCCCTTCCGACGAGAAATTCATCAACTCCATACATCGCCACAAGCATTCCGAAAGCGACATCCTGCCTCCGGCTTCAGAGCTGGCGGCATGGCTCAGGCTCAACGGTCTCAGCGCAATCGTGGCCGAGTCCACTCATGACAATTATATAATCAACATTTCCAAAACGCCATGCTGACGGCGTGACGTCACGCCCAATGTCCATACCGCTATGATATGGACACATACAGCTCCGCCGCCTCGCGTCATGCATGCCTTATCAGCAGCAGGAACTATGCGAGGCGGCGGAGCCGTATATGCCGTAGGCCCGAAGGATACGATTACTCTACAATAAGCATGGCATCACCATATGCTCCGAAACGGTATTTCTCCTTAATGGCCTCGTTGTAGGCATCCATTACAAGATCATAGCCGCCGAAAGCACATACCATCATAAGCATGGTGGAGTAAGGAAGATGGAAATTGCTTACCATTGCATTGGCTACCGTAAAATCGTAGGGAGGGAATATAAACTTGTTGGTCCAGCCGGCATAGGTCTTCATGTGACCGCCCATGCTGACAGCGCTCTCGATACCGCGGAGCACGGAAGTGCCGACCGCACACACGTTGCGGTTCTCATCCTTTGCAGCGTTGACAATATCGACAAGTTCTTGAGTGACAACCATGTCCTCGGAGTCCATGCGATGCTTTGTAAGGTCCTCCACGTCAATATCACGATAGTTGCCAAGACCGGAGTGGAGCGTGAGATATGCATCTTTCACGCCCTTTATTTCAAGACGCTTCAGAAGCTCACGGCTGAAATGCAGTCCTGCGGCAGGAGCCACTACGGCGCCTTCTTTCGCAGCGAATATACACTGATAATCCTCGGCGTCCGAAGGGAGCGACTCACGCTTGATATACGGAGGCAGCGGAGTCATGCCAAGTTTATACAGAGCCTCTTTAAACTCCTCGTGAGGCCCGTCGTAGAGAAAACGCAATGTGCGGCCACGCGAAGTGGTATTATCAATTACCTCGGCCACCATCGACTCATCATCGCCGAAATACAGCTTGTTTCCGATACGTATCTTGCGGGCAGGCTCTACCAGCACATCCCACAGTTTATGCTCCTCGTTGAGCTCTCTCAGCAGAAATACCTCAATCTTGGCGCCTGTCTTTTCCTTGTTGCCGATAAGTTTGGCGGGAAACACCTTGGTATCGTTAAATACCATTACATCGCCGTCATCGAAATAATTGATTATCTCCTTGAATATACGATGTTCGATTTCGCCTGTCGATTTATGTACAACCATCATACGCGCCTCATCGCGTACAGCAGCCGGCTCGTTGGCAATCAGCTCTTCGGGAAACTTGAATTTGAATTGTGAGAGTTTCATATTTATGGGGTGAGAGATTCAGAGGGATGAATCCATATTAAACCTCCCTCTATTATATCAGTTACATTATTAATTCTCGGGTGCGGCGTCATCATCATCCGATTCGATGACAACAGTATTCAGGAGTTCTACCGCCTGGGGCACTGTCAGACAATCGGCAATCGACACATCGCCCACCCTGGTACGGCGCAGGGCTGTAAGATGGCCGCCACTGCCTAAGGCGGCTCCTATATCGCGGGCCAGAGCGCGGATGTAGGTGCCCTTGCTGCACACGACTCTTACAGTAATGCTCTCCGGAGAAAACTCCATTAGCTCGATTTCGTCGATTACCAGCAATTTGGGACGTATCACTACCTCCTCTCCACGTCGCGCCATCTTATATGCACGCTGTCCGTCGACCTTACATGCAGAAAACGCCGGAGGCACCTGCTCTATAGCACCGGTAAATTTTTTCAGCGTCTCCTCGACCAATTCACGGGTTATATGGTCCGTAGGGTAAGTGGCGTCAATCTCTGTCTCGAGGTCAAACGAAGGTGTGGTAGCACCAAGTGCTATCGTGGCCACATATTCCTTCACATGAGCCTGCAGAGTGTCAATCTGCTTGGTTGCCTTTCCGGTACATACGAGCATTACTCCGGTAGCCAACGGGTCAAGAGTGCCGGCATGGCCGACCTTAAGTTTCTTGATTTTCAAGCGTCTCAACAGCGTGCTTCTCAGACGCTTCACCGCGTCGAACGAAGACCAGCCATAAGGCTTGTCAATATACAGAATCTCGCCTTTTGTAAAATTCATATATGTATTACGCAGGGTTTATTACCAGCACATGCACACGATGCCCATCACGGCACAATATACGGCAAACCATACGAGCTTGCCTTTCTTGACGATGGAAATCATCCACTTGCAAGCCACACATCCTACAAGGAATGCAGCCACAAATCCTACAATAATAGCTGTCAATGAAATTCCGCCGCCTGAAGCCTGTGTCACTGCGTCAGCGGCAGGAGCAAGCATCTTCTTAATGTCAAGAAGTCCCTCGCCAAGGATGGGTATAATGACCATAAGAAATGAGAACGACGCCATCTTCTCGCGATTGTCGCCAAGGAGTATACCGGTAGCGATAGTAGTACCCGAACGGCTCAGACCGGGAAGTACCGCCACTGCCTGGGCACAGCCTATCACGAATGCATCAATCCAGGTGATATCACGGCCTTCGGGAGTATGACCAAGCAATGCCGGACGCGTACGGAAGAAATAGGCAAAACACAAAAGCAGGGCTGTGACACACAGGCACACTCCTACTACAAACAGGTCACCGCCAAAGAATGACTCTACAAAATCCTTGAAGCAGAAGCCTACAATAGCCACCGGGATACATGATACAAGTATCTTGCACACATAGTAGAAATTATAGTCGCGCTTGATGGTGAAGAACGACACACACAGAGGATAAAATTCGCGCCAAAGCACAACGACCGTACTAAGCACTGTGGCGACGTGGAGCATCACACTGAACTCAAGCGAAGAATCCGAATTAAGATCCAGACCAAGTATCTGCTTGAAAATTTCAAGATGTCCGCTACTGCTTATCGGCAGATATTCGGACAGTCCCTGCACTACGCCAAGAATAAGAGCGTCAAGCCAATCCATAGGTTAAATACAATAATATGGGGTTTGATAAATAATTACTACAGAGATATTTGGGATAGATATAGATTACGTCGGCATTACGACTCTTTTTCCGCAGTATGCGTGGTCTTGGGACGCCATACTATTGCTACCGCCATGGCCACAAATCCAAGAAACGCAATGGTAGGACCTACAACTATACGGCGTGTGGAAAAGATATCGGGGTTGAATGCTTCGGTAGTAGTGCTTCCGCCCAACATCAGACAGAATCCAAGCACTATCATTACTGCGGCCACTATCATCATGATGAAATTGACACGCATCAGCGGAAACTGCGATGGAAGTTCACGTTCGATAGCTACCTCGGTATCGGCTCCAGGCTTGGATGCAAAAGGCTTTGTTGCCATATTTTTAAGTTTTATTGTTGCTAAATTAAATACAATTATTTAAACATGTCGTCGTACGACGCATAAAGGTAACGGTTGGTCGAGAACACCGATGCCACCAGACATATGAGCATACCCGCCAGCACCACCCCGGCCAATACGACAGCGACCTCGTTCCATGTCACCAGCGATGAAATCACAGGGTCGCCCGAGCCTATGGCCACTATGCCACCGGCAAGTATCATATCGGCAATCAGCCCGGCAATCAGTCCGCTGATTACATTGCTGACAAGAAACGGACGTCGTATAAACGCTCCGGTAGCACCGACAAGCGTCATTGTATGAATAAGGAAACGACGTGAGTATATGTCGAGATGCACGGTGTTGTTGATAAGCGCAAGCGATATCACAAGTAATATCAGCGCCACCACACCCAACACTATAAACACCGCACGCAGATTGCGGTTGACATCGTCGATCATACGTGCATTGACCGTGACTTTCTTCACACCGGCCATTTTTGCCACAGGCTTTATAATAAGCGCAAGCGAGTCGGTAGCAGCATACTGAGGTCTTACTTTAACCTCAATCTCTCCGTTAAAAGGATTCACGCCAAGCACCTCCATAAGGTCTTCTCCGGTGTCCTGCTGCCATCGGGCCATCGCGTCGTCACTCGACCGATAAGCCACACTCAAAGCATACGGAGATGAAGTCAACGCCTGCTTAAGGGCATTGACCTCAGAAGTCTTCACACTGTCTGAGAGCACTACATCAAAACCTACACTGCTGCGTATGCCGTCGGTCACTGTATGTGCGCCGATTCCAAGCAAAGCTATCAAGCCGAGCAAGAGCAATACCATCGCCACGCTCAGCGTAGCGGTCAGTTGTGATGTGAATATAGGGATACCTTTGCGACCTTGTTGTCTCATAAATCAGATATCACAGCACACCGATAAGCGGTATACCGGAAATTCACCACAAAATTAATACATAAAAAAGCCGATGTCAAGTATTTCACAAAAAATTCACATTCTCGCAACAATTATATATTGGGAGTATCTGAAGAATTGCATATTTTTGCACTTTCATAACTTACGGAACTACAATTAAAAAAGCATGTACACACAGAATCAGCCTCAGCTCCCTCAGGGAATAGTAAAAAAAGCAGTAATCGCAATCGTATGCATCGCAGCATTTATAGTGGCCATGCTCTTCATGGTGCCATGGTACAATGTATGGCAGCAGGAAATGGCCGGAAAGGCTGAATTCGCCAAAGCCGAGCAAAACCGCAAAATAAAAATCGAGGAAGCACGCGCCAACCTCGAGGCCGAAAAGCTCAATGCTCAGGCCGAGATAGAACGCGCAAAAGGTGCAGCCGAAGCAATACGCATAGAGAACGGCTCGATAACACCCACATATATTCAATATCTCTGGGTGCGTCAGCAGTCTGACCTCAGCAACAAGACAGTAATATACGTACCTACAGAAACCAACCTGCCGATACTCGAAGCCACACGTCCGATTCTCAATCAGGCCGACTGATACACCGACTTTACGATTACATTACCCTATGATTCACCCGACTATGAACAATACCACGCACCCGAACGGCCTTACAGACAGCCAGGTAGAACAGAGCAGGCTTGAACATGGCACAAATATATTGACACCACCGGCTAAAACTCCGCTGTGGCGACAGTTTCTTGACAAATTCAGCGACCCGCTCATAATTATATTATGTGTGGCCGGAATTCTGTCGGTAGGTATTTCGATATATGAGTATACCATGCTCGACGAAGGTGCTGGAGTGTTCTTTGAACCAGTAGGCATCTTCATAGCCATAATCCTCGCTACCGGACTCGCTTTTTTCTTCGAAGTAAAAGCCAACCGAGAGTTTGCATTGCTTAACCAGGTCAACGACGATGAGCCTGTGCAGGTAATACGCAACGGAAGCGCGACAACTGTGCCGCGCAAAGACATCGTTGTTGGCGACATAGTGATACTCAACACCGGTGAAGAGATACCAGCCGACGGAGTATTGCTTGAAGCCGTGTCGATGAATGTCGACGAATCGACGCTGACAGGAGAACCTGTAGCCCACAAGACCACAGACCCCGCACAGTTTGACAAAGACGCCACATTCCCCTCCGACCGCGTGATGCGCGGCACAAAGGTAATGGAGGGACACGGCATGATGGAAGTATGCGCCGTAGGCGACCATACAGAAAACGGACGTGTGTTTGTAGCATCACAGATAGACAACTCGGTCAAGACTCCACTCAACGAGCAGCTTGACGGGCTGGGCAAACTCATAACACGTGTGAGCTACACCATAGCCTCTCTTGTTGTAATCGGGAGGACAATCATATATTTTACATCGCAGACAGCCGACTTCGAGTGGATTAACTTCATAGCCTACCTGCTCCAGACGTTCATGATTGCCGTCACACTGGTGGTAGTGGCCGTGCCCGAAGGCCTACCAATGGCAGTGACTCTATCGCTCGCCTACTCTATGCGGCGCATGCTCCGCACCAACAATCTTGTCAGAAAGATGCATGCGTGCGAGACCATGGGCGCAACTACTGTAATTTGTACCGACAAGACCGGCACCCTGACACAGAACCGTATGCAGGTGGCCGACATCACATTCTTCGGACTTGGAGAAAAACGCTTTGCCACCGACGCCTTAAGCCTCATCAGAGAGGGCATCGCCGTAAATTCCACAGCCCGCCTCGACATGTCAGAGCCTCAGACCCCAAAAGTGCTCGGCAACCCTACGGAAGGCGCCCTACTCTTGTGGCTCAACAAGGCCGGCATCGACTTCACACAAATAAAGGAAAGCATGCGTGTAATCGCAGAAATTCCATTCTCGACCGAGCGCAAATTCATGGCTACTCTTGTGGAAATGCCCTCAGGAGAACGCAGGCTGCATGTAAAGGGCGCTCCGGAGATAGTCTATGACATGTGTACCGACTATCCCCCGACAGCCACACCCGACACTGTAAAATACATATTGTCGAAATACCAGAATCACGCCATGCGCACACTGGCATTCGCATGTGCTAAAGTCGTCGACGGCGCCAACCCCATAGACGGCAACCGACTCGACACTTCAAACCTTACATTTCTCGGCGTTGTAGCCATTGCCGACCCTGTCAGAGCCGATGTCCCGGATGCCGTGTCGGATGTAATCAGAGCCGGAATACAGATTAAAATCGTCACCGGAGACACCCCGGCCACTGCCAAAGAGATAGGGCGCCAGATAGGACTTTGGGAGCCTTCCGACAGCGAAAACAACATCATTACCGGTCCGGAATTCGAACAACTCTCTGATGAAGAATTGCGCCATCGGGTCAAGAGCCTCAAAATCATAGCCCGCGCACGTCCACTCGACAAAAAGCGACTTGTTGAGGCACTTCAGGCCAATAATGAAGTAGTAGCCGTAACCGGCGACGGCACCAACGACGCTCCGGCGCTGAAAAGTGCCCACGTCGGCCTGTCGATGGGCGACGGGACATCCGTAGCCAAGGAGGCATCCGACATCACCATTGTCGACAACTCATTCTCTTCAATCGGAAGAGCCGTAATGTGGGGACGCTCCCTCTACCGTAATATCCAGCGTTTCGTGATGTTCCAGATGACGGTAAACATCGTAGCGTGCCTCATCGTGCTTTCAGGAGCATTCATGGGATTGCAGTCGCCGCTTACCGTAACCCAGATGCTGTGGGTAAATCTTATTATGGACACCTTCGCTGCCATGGCCCTCGCATCGCTGCCACCGTCGGCATCCGTCATGGATGAGGCCCCGCGTCAGCGTACGGCATTCATAATCAACCGTGCCATGTGGCAAAGCATAATATCCACAGGCATCATATTCTTCATATTGCTCTTCGGACTGATGTGGTACATGGAGCATATCAACATCGACTCTCTGACCGATATATTCCATGCCGGATTCATACCCGACAACAAAGGCCTGGATCCTTACGAACTAAGTCTGTTCTTCACCACTTTTGTTTTCCTGCAGTTCTGGAATATGTTTAATGCACGAGCCTTTGCGACTGGACGCTCGGCTCTGCATATGAAAGGTTGCGGAGGATTCCTCGCCATAGCTGCCGCCATATTTGCCGGTCAGATTATGATTATCGAAATCGGCGGACAGTTTTTCAATGTCGTACCACTTAAGCTGACAGATTGGGTGATTATTATCACCTCGACATCGGCTGTATTGTGGATTGGTGAACTAATACGCCTGTTCCACAGCAAAAAGAATTAATAATTTACCATTTATTAACACTACTGTACACCATAGTCGCCCACCCTCTGAAATACATTTGCAGTATCAATCTAAAATACTGCAAATATGGGCGCTATACACACTTCCGACATAATTTATGCCACCCTCTCACAGCATGGGAGGGAAATCGCCGCCTATCGTTTCAGCGGCATGACAACAATGGCCGAGCTCCTGCGTCAGATTTGTAAAGCTGCCGCAGGATGCATGGGCCTTGTGAATGTAAGACTACGCAACAGCACACAGGGCTGGACACTCGCCCGCTCACTGATGCTTGCGCCTACCGCCGCAGCATCAGTGCAATTATCGCTATTCTGACACTCACAAGTGTGCGCACTACATAAAATGCCGGATGTTCTTTATGATATATCGGCAAATGAGTAACTTTGCGCCATGAATATCCAGAATGAAGATTCAAAAGAGCCTAATACCGACTCACTCCATGTTGACGTAGAGGCTGTAATCAACAGCCGGCTTCCACGCTACAGGCGCTTTATACCGCGCTTCGCCATCAACTGGTTGAAAAAGACCATATGCCAGGATGATCTGAACGGCATTCTTGACCGTACAAGCGGCACTCGCAACGCCCAGTTCTGCGGGGCGGTATTACGCGACCTCAATGTACGCTACACCTCGGAAGGCACACTACCCGACCCGGCCAATCCGAAAGTAATAATAGTATGCAATCACCCGCTTGGAGCTCTTGACGGAATCACAATGATACATTGGGCCACTGCGACATATGGCCCCGACATACATTTCATCGTCAACGACATACTTACAGCCATAAAACCGCTGGAGGATATATTTCTCCCGGTAAACCTCTACGGCCGCCAGTCGCGCCACTCATCTGCCGATATTGACGCGGTGTTCCGCAGCGACACACCTATAATAATGTTCCCGGCCGGACTGGTAAGCCGCAAGCACCGCAACGGGACAATCCGCGACCTGAAATGGCACAAAATGTTTGTCAACAAAGCCATTCAGTATAAGCGAGATATAATTCCTGTATATTTTGATGCAGAGAATTCACCGTTTTTTTATAATTTTGCAAAATTCCGCCTAAGAATCGGCCTGCGGTTCAATTTCGAGATGATGTATCTCCCGCGCGAAATATTCCGCAGCCGCAACGCATGCTTCAGGCTGGTTGTCGGCGACCCCATCGCATGGCAATCGCTCGAGGGCGGACGCAAAGCCTCACGACAGGCGCAGAAAATAAAAAAGATATTATATAGTTTAAGCAATCAACCATTACAACCTGATGACGACGACGACCAATCAGACTGTGATTGACCCTATACCTGTAGAACTCCTTGAGAAGGAACTTACCCCCGACAGGCTGTTGCGCGACACCAACAAAGGTGGCAACAAGATATATATCGTAGACGCCTTTTCGGCGCCAAACGTAATGCGTGAGGTCGGTCGACTCAGAGAAATCGCCTTCCGCGCAGCCGGAGGCGGAACAGGCAAAGACTGTGATATCGACGAATTCGACACAATGGAGCCACCATGCCGACAGCTGGTAGTGTGGGATCCGGAGGCACGTGAAATCATCGGCGGATATCGTTTCATCCCCGGCAACGATATAAAAATACGCCCCGACGGCATGCCTCGTATCGCCACAAGCCATATGTTCTCTTTCTCGGAGCAATTCCTGAAAGATTACCTCCCTTATACAATCGAACTGGGACGCTCATTCGTCAGACTTGAATATCAGACTACTCGCGTAGGTGCAAAGGCACTGTATGCGCTTGATAATCTTTGGGATGGTCTTGGAGCACTCACGGTAATATATCCCGACATGCGCTATCTCTTCGGAAAAGTGACCATGTATCCGAGCTATAATGCCGATTGCCGCAACATGATTCTGTATTTCCTTACAAAACACTTCCCCGACCCCGACCGTCTTGTGTGGCCCATGACTCCACTTACCACACATATGGACAACGAGGCAATGCGCAAGCTCTTCATCCACGACACATTCAAGGACGACTATAAGATTCTCAACAAAGCCATCCGCGACCACGGATACAACATTCCGCCCCTGGTCAATGCATATATGAGTCTGTCGCCATCCATGAGAATGTTTGGAACTGCTATAAACGACGAGTTCGGCAATGTCGAGGAAAGTGGCATCTTCTTTGTAATCGACGAAATATTTGAAGAGAAGAAGGGACGTCATATCGGCACCTTTATCCCCATAAATCCTCTTTTGGAGGAAAAGTAATGAAACTCCGGGGTATCAACTCCACAGTAAAGGAATCACACATAAACCACAGCAAGTTGTACTGTCGTTAAAGCAAGGGATAATAATAAGATACGCATCTTCAGTACTACTTGATCTCATTGTCCCTTAGCAAAACCGGCAGGAACCTGCCTTTTGCCATGAGGAATAGCTATATCCCTTCATCTTACACCATATTGTCATTATTGTATTAAATTTCAGGGTTTGAAAATATCACATAACATCGGGATTTATTGTCTCCTGTCAGGCTTAATTGCCGCAATTCCTGCCCCCAAGGCATTATCGCAGACATCTGTAGATTACCGAGGGGAGATATGGCTCAATGCCGGAAGTGGAGATTTCGCACCCTATGGCATTATGTCAAACCGTTACGGCGTGACAACCCAGCCATCATCAATAATGGTGCGCGGTGCATTAAAGCATGAATGGGACACAACCGCAAGATGGAGCTGGACAGCAGGTGCCGACATTATAGCACAGGCAAGTTCAGCAACAGATTATGCCCGCTACCAGAAATCATCAGAAAGCTGGACCGAACGTGGTCTGCGACCATCGGTAGCACATATCCAGCAACTGTTTGCCGGCATTAGGTACCGCAGCATATTTGCAATCGTCGGGCTCAAAGAATATCCATCGGCTCTACTCAACGATTCGCTGTCAAGCGGCGACTTTACACGCAGCATAAACGCGCGTCCGATGCCCGGCATATCATTAGGATTATGGCGCTTTGTCGACATTCCTCTTACCCGTGGAGCCCTACAGATTTCAGGCGAGATATTTTATGGCCGACCTACCGACAACGGATGGCTTGAAAACCATTATAACTATTATTCGTCATTCATAAGCACCGACTGGTGGTACAATTACAAGCGACTTTATTTCCGCACCAAACCGTCGCTTCCGGTAAGCGTTACATTCGGCATGCAGGCAGCATGCCAGTTTGGCTATAATCTCAGATACTATTTCGGCGGCAATTTCGGCTACTCATTGGTCGACGATGTCAATCTTTGGGAGACTATCAAAATATTGTTGCCAAGCTCCGGCGAAGGCTACTGGCGCGGAAACCATTTAGGCTCCTGGGATTTTATGGCACGGTGGCGCATGCCGTCAGGCCATCAGCTGAAAGCATACTTCCAGTGGCCCTGGGAGGACGGATCCGGAATAGGACGCCGCAACGGATGGGACGGCATATGGGGTGTCGAGTATGTGGCCTCATCACCACGCAGCATAATCAGCGGAGCCGTAATCGAATATATCGACTTCACCAACCAGTCGGGCCCTATACACTGGGCACCGCATGACCGCCCGGGTACAACAATCACCGACGAAGCCACCGGCTCCGACTCGTATTACAACAATGCCAACTATAACGGATACACATATTTCGGCATGGGAATCGGCACACCCTTCCTACCCGGCACGATATACAACCGCGACGGATACCTGCGCTACGTCGACACCCGCGTAAGAGGAGTACATATGGCGGCGAAAGGATGGGTTGCACAGAATGTCGATTACCGAGTAATGCTGTCGTACAGACAGGGCTGGGGAGATTACTATGTTCCAAGAACCCACAAAGTACATGACTTCTCATGTATGCTCGAGGCGGCATGGCATGTAGGCAAGATACCCGGACTGAAAGTCTCGGCTATCGCGGCCATGGACCACGGCGACATGATTGGCAACAACATAGGAGGTGCAATATCTCTTACTTATACCGGATCATTCACTATAGGCAACCATGGCAAATAAAAAAACTTCAACACTCCATTCGGCAATAATCCTGCTTGCCATGATATTGCTGGCAGCAACAGGATGTACCCGCAATAACGGCGATATAGGCCCATGGTTCGGAGCATGGACGCTGACATCGATTGAGTCTGACGGCACTCCGGCCCGGGATTATGTTCCGTCAACCATTACCTGGAAATTCCAGTCGACAGTCATATGTATGGTTCAATTAAATCCACACCACGATTACATCGAATCGTTCGGTACATGGCGTCAGATTTCCGACACCCGGCTCGAACTGAATTTCAGCCACAGCGACTCAGAGCGCCCTTCCGGCACAGACATATATGCACCTCCGCCTGCCACTCATCTTCCTTCTGACGTATCATTGCTGGAGATAGTGTCCATCTCATCCAAACGTATTGTACTTGCCTACACAAGCCCCGACGACGGCACTGTATATACATATACCCTCGACCGCTGACATTCTCCCCGATGAAGCGACAGGCAAGACATATGTCCGCATGCAAAATGTTAAAATCACAAAAATACACTTAAAATAGTGAAATATTTCATTAACTTTGCACTTTCGTTTCCCGGTTAATAGAGATATTAGCCACACAACCAATCAATTATCACTTATTTATTGTGCAAAGATGAATCTATCAGGTACAATTGACTTCCGCCCGAAGTTACTATCCACACTATCCAATTATTCTCTTTCACGCTTCAAGGACGACCTTATAGCAGGCATCGTGGTAGGTATCGTAGCCCTGCCTCTCGCCATCGCGTTCGGTATAGCAAGCGGAGTAAGCCCCACAATAGGCCTCATCACAGCCATTATCGGAGGCTTCCTCGTATCGGCTTGCGGAGGCAATTCCGTACAGATTGGAGGACCTACGGGAGCTTTCATCGTGATTGTATATTCAATCATTCAGAACTACGGCCTCCAGGGGCTGGCAATCGCCACTCTCATGGCCGGTATGATACTGATTCTGCTCGGACTCTTCCATCTTGGCACGGTCATCAAGTTTATACCCTATCCTATCGTGGTAGGCTTTACAAGCGGTATAGCCCTGACGATATTCTCCACACAGATCAACGATTTCTTCGGACTCGGACTGACTGACGTACCTTCTGAATTTCTCTCAAAGTGGGGTGTGTATCTGTCCAACTTCGGAAATCTCGACCCTGTGACCCTTGGAGTAGGACTCGCCTCTCTGGCTGTCATTATCATCACTCCTAAAATCTCGAGAAAACTTCCGGGCTCACTTATAGCCATAGTACTGATTACAGCTGTAGTCTATATCCTCAGCCATACCTTCCCTGACATACATGTCGAGACTATTGGCGACCGATTCGGAGCTCTTTCCACCGACATCCCAGCTCCTGAGGGATTTGATTTATCGATGAACACCATCAACCTTCTGCTCCCGTCAGCCTTCACAATCGCAATATTGTGTGCCATCGAATCACTGCTGTCGGCCACTGTTGCCGACGGTGTGACCGGCTCGCGTACAAACTCAAACACCGAACTTATCGGACAAGGCATAGCTAATCTCGTAGTTCCGTTCTTCGGCGGCATCCCTGTGACCGGTGCAATCGCCCGCACAATGACCAACATCACAAACGGAGGCCGCACACCGGTAGCCGGAATCGTACACACGCTGGTACTGCTCCTCATATTCCTTTTCCTTATGCCTCTGATTAATCTCGTGCCGATGTCATGTCTTGCCGCCGTACTTATCGTAGTATCATACAACATGAGCGGATGGCGTACGGTTGTCGGTATATTCAAAGCGCCCAAAAGCGACATATCGGTACTGGTGGTAACGTTCCTCCTTACCGTGATATTCGATCTTACCATCGCCATCGAGATTGGTCTGCTCCTGGCCATAATCCTCTTCCTGCGCCGTGTCATGGAAAATACTCAGATACGAGTATACTCCGAGCAACTTGATGTAGCCGAAGGCACCGAGGCCACCGCACATGAAGTGCTTGATGTAGCTCCCGGAGTGGAAGTATATGAAATCGACGGACCGTTCTTCTTTGGTGTAGCTACCAAATTCGACGAAATGATGCGCACATCGATGGGCAATGTTCCTGTAGTACGCATCATACGCATGCGCCGCGTGCCATTCATCGACGCTACCGGCGTACACAATCTCGAGCTGCTGATTCGCTCGTCGCAAAAAGTCGGAATCCACATAGTATTGTCAGGCGTCAACGACCAGGTACGTCAGACACTCATCAAGAGCCATATCGACGACCTCGTAGGCCACGACCACATCTGCGACCATATAACCAAGGCCGTAGCCATGGCCAACCGCATTGCCGAGTCGCGCCAGGCATCTCTCAACCGCTCTGTAGCAAACGTCTGATTTTAAGCAACTCCAAATAAACGGTCGGCTCTGTATCGGATTTACCGATACAGAGCCGACCGTTTATGCTACAAGAACAAATCTATTCTGCCAGCGGATAACGCTGCGGACGCAGAAGCAACGGATAAGGCGTCTTTGAAAACACCCGTTTGTCGGCCTTGACAATCTCATATGCAGCCCCCGCCTCTTCTGCCGAATCGGTAGTCACTGCAATAACATAATATAGCGGTTCGGCAGTCTCCACCAGAGTAGCGGTATGGTAGCCTTGACCACGAAGGCGCTCCATGAGTGAACGGGCATTAAACACCTGTTTAAACTGAGCCACTGCGATATTATAAGGCTTGACATCGGCCGGAACCGACACCCCTTTCACACACTTGACAGCCACAGTCACAGTAGGCACGGTATCGCCGTCAAGTATCGTATGCGAACTTACCGATTCCTTACGTATCTTCTCATATATAGTACCCTCTATACCTGAGTCAGTCTCGGTCTTTTCCTTTACAGCCTCATAAGCGGCCTTATAGTTCGCTTCATTTGTCTTGCACGACACAAATGGCACCGCCACTATTGCGGCTGTAGCCAGCATATGATATATTTTCATCTTGATGTATAGTTTTTTGAAAGTTCGATTACCTCCAGGTCGCGAGGAGCGCCATGGTCAAGAGTAAAACGCACAAGTGTGCGTACCTGCTGCCAGCCATGCACCCCGGCCGCACCCGGATTAATATGCAGCAATTCCAGTTCGTGATCATACTTGACACGCAGGATGTGGCTGTGCCCGCTAATCATAAGGCGGGTACCCTTTTCCCGCAGAAGCTGCTTGATTCCCGACGAATACTTGCCCGGATATCCACCGATATGGGTCATAAGCACTCGCACGCCCTCAATCTCAAAATCCATCAGCTCCGGACACTTGCGACGCACTTCGCCATGGTCGATATTTCCGGCCACAGCCCTTACTGTCGGAGCCACCTCAAGAAGGCGCTGGATTATTGACATATCTCCGATATCCCCGGCATGCCATATCTCGTCACAATCCTTGAAATGCAGGGCATAACGGTCGTCCCAGTAACTGTGAGTATCTGAAAGAAGTCCTATACGTTTCATAATTTATGGCTTAGAGCTTATCTAAGAGAATATGTTGAATTTTCACACAAGCTCTTATATAAGTACGTGCATCGGCCTCGATTATTGCACACGGATTACACGTGCATAGCGTATCAGCGCACAGTTGATTTCTCCATTCATATTATCCATATCCAGACGAAGCGACATGTCATTTATGCCCTTGCGAAGTTTCACACGCAACATATTGGACAATCCGGTCGACATCCACTCGCCCTTGCCACGCTGAGGCATCACGACTGCGCCTGCCTCAGCATCATTGACATAAAGGATACGCAACGCACAGCGGTTATCGGTATTTACAGGGCCTGAACCGTTGGCATAACAGAAATCGACAAAATAATCGCCACCTTCGTCGACTGCCACAGTGAAATCCATACGCCTGTTTCGGCTTTTTGAGGTCTCGACAAACTGCGAGCCCACCTTACGGTCGGCAATAAGCGTAGTTCCGGTAACTCCAATACGGTCGGCCGGCACTGTAATAAGAGCACCATCAGGAATATACTCATAAGGCTTGCAGGTATATCCGACATAATGTTCCTGGCTCACCGGCACTATGTTCATCAGAGTATAGCTGTCCTGTGGAACAAACGATATCGAGGATGTCGAAATCTCCTGAAGCATGTTTGAATTTATATACTCCTCATATTCTATGCCTTCGGTATAGTTTGTTATCTCGCCCTGTAGTCCGGTCCAGTTGATTTCAGGAGTCGATGGCACCCATGCCTGCGGCTGATTGTTGACCGACTGCCCCTCCACGGCGTTTCCGGCCATCTCTATCACTATCTCTACATCTCCTTTCGTATCGGCTGGAAGCATGAATGTCGACGATTCCTTGCCGTTGATTGTAAACGATTTTACCTGATTGCCTGTACCGTTTACCTGTACCGTAAGTGTAGCATCGCGGTACTTCAATCCGGTAAGAGTTTTAGGTCCGGTAAGAGACGACGGGACAAAGGGACTGAAGTACATGCCATCGGTCTTCAACTCTATGCCCATTATCACTCTCATTATCATCGCGACCATACCGGTGCAACTCCACAACTGCGCGTCGGAGTTGACGGCTGCGCCATGGCAATCGCCGTTCGACGCCACAAAAAGTTCCTTATGACTGCCAAACAATGCAGCGGCCCTGCACATCGATGCAAATCCCTTCTCAAATGCCGCCATATTGCCGGCTTTCTTGGCGGCCAGATTCCAGTAGGCCTGTACAAATGGCCATACGGCATCGTTGTGATACGGCTTTATATCAGGGAGCTGAGGATATACCGACGATATACCGTAGGGCGTATACGGAGTCTTGCTTATAATCGAGCGTGCCATATCGTCATTGGCCACACCGAAAAGTATCGCCAGTGCCTGCCCGAGATTATCAGTCGTCTGCGATTGTATCGGATATATCCCTCCATAGAGATATTCCGAATAATATCCGAGATTTGGAATCCACAGATTATTATTTATGGCATTGGAGATTTCACTGTCGATACCGTTCCATAACGGAGCAACACTGTCGTCAGAAAGAGCCTTGATCATCTCATCGCGCACCCTGAATGCCTCGACAAACATTACATTCGTACCCAGACACATCGATTCGTAGATATCTTTAGGCTGCATCCAGCGCGGATAAGTCTGTTCACGCCAGTCGAGATACGACTGTTCACCGCGCATCATCTTGAAATCCGGATTCCATACTACCCTCATATCCGCATTAAGAGTATTCTCTATCGCCAGGAGCGATTCTCTCAGAATTTCATCGTCGCCTGTAGCCTTGTAGACTTCCCATGCGGCCATAGCCCATACTACACGGTCGGAGCTCACAGGCCAGGAACCACCGGTACCGGTGTCCTGCACGATAACCTTGCCGTCAGGTGTATCCTTCAGCTTCGACTTCAGCGAACGCCATGTGCCATAAGGGTCAATCAGAGCGAGCGAAAGATATGCCGAATAGCTTATATCCCTGGTCCATACCCCATCCCACTCCTTGCCGGCACGATATGTGCTGTCTGAGCGCTTATTGGAGTCAATCTCATGCATAGCCATATTGTAGAGAGCATCGACAAGTATCTGATGGGAACTGTATGCCGGCAACAACACATCAAGAGAATCAATATGCCATCGTCCGGAATTTGTGGCATGTGCTCTGTCCGGATTCAACGTCAGTGTCACCTCATATATGCCATTACCCTTTTCTTTCAGCTCCTGGGCGGGTCTTGCATGAAGATTCTCGAAATCCCATGTAAGAGGCGGTATGTCTCCTGCCACCCATACACCCTTGAAATCATCCTTATATATAGTGTCATTAGTATGTGTCACATAGTAGCCACGACGCTTGAAACTGTCGAATACCGGGTTCATATTCACCTTCAGAGTCCATCTGGTATCATGCGCCAGATGTTTAGCCTTTGCCTTCAGCGAATCGACCTCATGGAGTGCCTCGCCAAAGGTAAACACTGTGTCGGCACCTACCACTACCGTATGCGAAACTCCCTTGGGCAACTCATTGTCGCGACTGTTGATTGACAGGCGGAAATGCAAAAGCCGAGATATCGTACCCTCCTCCGCACTCTTATAGTCTGTGACTATCTCATAGGGGCTCACAGCATAGGCCTTGTAGCCGCCCTGACACACACTGTCGGCATAGACCGAAAACTCATCCGACTGATAGATAGCATTGCCCTGAGGCGTAGAGCCTCCACATGAGGCAAGTGCCGCGCCGACAATACCTGATATGGATATTATGGAGTAAAATGACTTCATCTGATGCTAATAGCTTGTTTAATAATTGATATATTTCTGCAATTGTTTCAAAAGACAGCAAGAGATTGAGTGATTATAAAGTTACCCTTTGTCTTATACATCCCGACCGTTTTTCGCCCTGCTATTGCAGTCGTGTACATAAAGTACATACCTTCGTCACAGGTCGAAAATCGACTCAAGTTATACGCCACTGTCGGCAACATTTATGACTAAACAAGCTCTAATTATATGCTAATTTAATGATTTTATGTCGATAAAGTTCAGTCAGCATACTTAAATCAGGATTTTTGGTTAATTTTGTACCGTTTTAGCCGTAAAACCAATGTACATAATCCCGGCACATACAATAAATCCCCGGGAAACATACGGCTTGCTGATGCCCATGCCAATGAACTTTAGGCCGGGCTTACTCCTTATAACTAAAATTATAAAGTATATTTATTATGGCTGAGTCCAATTTCATAGATTACGTAAAGATTCTTTGTCGCTCGGGCAAAGGAGGTGCCGGATCGCGCCATTTCTATCGTGCGAAATATATCCCCAAGGGTGGCCCTGATGGAGGCGACGGCGGAAGAGGCGGCCACATCATACTCCGTGGTAACAAAAACATGTGGACTCTGCTGCCGCTGAAATACCAGCGTCATGTATTCGCCGGCAACGGAAGTTCGGGTACAGGCAACCGCAGTTCGGGCAAAGACGGCGAGGACAAGACTATCGAAGTGCCCTGCGGCACTGTCGTATTCGACGCCGAGACCGGAGAGTTTCTGTGTGAGGTAACCGGCGACGGCGAGGAGATAAAGCTGCTCAAAGGTGGCCGCGGTGGTCTTGGCAACTGGCACTTCAAAAGCGCCACCAATCAGACTCCACGCTACGCGCAGCCCGGCGAACCTGCCATCGAGAAAACCATAATCATGGAGTTGAAGCTACTTGCCGATGTAGGTCTTGTAGGATTTCCCAATGCCGGTAAGTCCACATTACTTTCGTCGATATCCGCCGCCAGACCAAAGATTGCCGACTATCCCTTCACTACAATGGAGCCGCAGCTTGGTATTGTGAGCTACCGCGACAACAGATCATTCGTGATGGCCGACATACCTGGCATTATCGAAGGCGCAAGCGAAGGGAAAGGACTCGGACTCAGATTCCTGCGCCATATCGAACGCAACGCGGTACTGCTTTTCATGGTGCCTGCCGATGCCGACAACATCCGTGAGCAATACGAGATTTTGCTTCGCGAACTCGAGCAGTTCAACCCCGACCTCGTTGACAAACCCAGGGTGCTCGCCATAAGCAAGTCAGACCTTCTTGATGACGAACTCATCGCCGAGATGAAGCGCGAACTCCCCGACGATCTCCCCCACGTGTTCATATCGGCAGTATCCGGCATGGGGATAAGCACACTGAAAGATATGCTCTGGAGCGCCATCAACGATGAAAGCAACCGCATCGAAAACGCAACAATCACCCATCGTCCTCTCGACGGACATCATCGTGTACGCGAGGAAGACGAATTCATATTCCAGCTCCCTGAGGATGAGACCGCTCCCGAACTCGAAGATGACGACGAAGAATATGACTGGGACGAAACAGCATGGGAATATGGCGATGACAAATAATTAAGCGCAATACGCTCGCCTGACCTTTACCCACAAGAGATTATTGTATCTCTGTCAATATCCCGGCTGTATGGAATTGTATATTACCCGATTCCATGCAGCCGTCGGTATAAGAGCTTGTTTAATAATAAATGTTACCGTCAGGGCGGTCAATCGTCGAGCATATTTTCGCTTGTGATGAGG
>NZ_JAIDKI010000161.1 GCF_029051885.1 Muribaculum sp. | reverse complement strand
CTCCCTCATCACAAGCGAAAATATGCTCGACGATTGACCGCCCTGACGGTAACATTTATTATTAAACAAGCTCTTAGTATCAACACATAAAATTCTTCACTATGATTAAGGCTATGCTACTGGCAGGCTGCGGCGGATTTGTCGGTACCTGCGGACGTTATCTCGTTGGGAAATGGTGTGCCGGCATGTGGCACGGCGCCTTCCCCATGGGCACATTCCTGGTCAACATCATCGGATGCTTCATCATCGGCCTCTTCTTCGGACTGCTTGAGAAAGCTCATGTAATGACACCGGGCGAAAACGTATTGCTGATTACCGGATTCTGCGGAGGTTTCACCACATTCTCGTCGTTTGCCGACGATATGTGGGTACTCGGTTCGAAAGGCGACTGGGGCACATTCGTGCTTTATCTCGCTCTCAGCGTAATCCTCGGCGTGCTCCTGGTATGGGGCGGCCGCGCTCTCATCCGCTAATCGGAATCCCTACCTTATTTCACCAGCACCCCCTGCCGGCAATCGCCGGCAGGGGGTGCCTTGTCTGTAGACTGTCTTAGACCCCGTTCCCCAATATTTGTTAACGCTGGGGTCGCATCTCTCTGAGTGATTTTTGTCTTGTGATGATAGAGCGTAGCCGTAGCTACGTGACTGAAGAATAAGGCAAAAAGCGCCGGAGAGATGCGACCCCAGCGTTAACAAATATTGGGGAACGGGGTCTTATATTCTCCATATCGCTCGGTACCAACGACAGTGCCGAATCACGCCCGCTTGGCGCACCTGTGCTTCCACAGCAGTACTACACCAACATGCAGGCAATAATAAATGAACTCCTACGACTGTTTCCCGATTGCAAGGTAGTAATCCATAGCCCTATATGGTACAGCCCAAACACATACAACAAAGCCATGTACCTGAAGGCCGGTCTCGACAGGCTCAACTCCTATAAGCCCATGATACCGCGACTTATAGATTACTACACCGAGGTCAATCCGGGACATGTGTTTCCTGGTGATACCTTAGCATACGATGCATTCGAAAACCATACCGAACTGTTTACCCCCGAAAACGGAAATGCCGGCACATTTTATCTCCACCCCAACAAAGAGGGAGCCGCTCTCCTCGCCCGCTATTGGGCCGAAGCCATAATGAAAGTTTTCTAAGACAGCAGATTATAATACATAAAAAAGCATCGTGCAGTGCACGATGCTTTTTTTATGTAATCGCCCCGATATCAGGGATATCCTGACTGTGGCGAACGGGATTGTCGGTCGATTATACCCAAAGTACGTAGGCAAAGTCCTGACGGTGGGGAAGCTCGGCATTCTTGGGATATACGCGGTAAGCGTAGCGGAATGTACCGGCCTCGCGGAGTTTGGTCTTAAGCTCGAAGGTGCAGATATTTCCCTCTTCGCCTACCATCTTGAACTCTTCGCGACCTTCATATTTCTCCTGGCCGTCCTCAATCTTGTAGATTACACACTCTACGCCGAGATCGTGGCCGAGGCCGTTGGCGTCGAGCTTGATGACTGTGCGGAACGGTTCGCCGGCCTTGGTGTTGGCGGGATCGGCATTGAATTCCTCAACCGACACAGCGTGTACGCCGGGCCATGCCTGAGCAACCTTCTCTTTCCATGCCACAATCTCTTTTGCGAGAGCGAAGTCGTGGGCGTGGAGTTTCTTGTAGCGCTTGGCTTCCTTGTCGTAGAAACGCTCGATGTAGTCGTCGATCATGCGCTTCATGGTGAAGTGGGGAGCAATCTTGGCTACAGAGTTCTTGATATATTTTACCCACTCGGCAGAGAAACCACCCTTGCGGTTTTCGAAGTAGAGAGGTATAATCTGCTTCTCAAGCATAGTGTAGATAACCTCGGCATCGAGCTTGTCCTGCTGGCCCTGGTCGGTAAATGTGCGCTTGTCGGTGAGCGCCCATCCGCCCTGCTCGCAGAATTTGTAGCCTTCATACCACCATCCGTCGAGTACGGAGAAGTTGAGCACACCGTTCATCTCGGCCTTCTCGCCCGATGTACCGGATGCCTCGAGGGGACGGGTCGGAGTGTTGAGCCAGATGTCGACGCCGCTGACGAGGCGTTTTGCTACAATCATGTCGTAGTTCTCGAGGAAGATAATCTTGCCGAGGAACTGGGGCATGCGAGAAATCTCAACGATACGCTTGATGAGGCCCTGTCCGGCGCCGTCGGCAGGGTGAGCCTTGCCTGAGAATACAAACTGTACGGGACGGTCGGGGTTGTTGACGATAGCGGCCAGACGGTCGAGGTTGGAGAAGAGAAGGTGGGCGCGCTTGTATGTGGCGAAGCGGCGTGCAAAGCCGATGATGAGCGCGTTGGGGTTGATCTTCTCGGTAATCGACATTACCTGGGTGGGGTCGCCGGCGTTCTTGAGCCACTTCTCCTTGAAGTCGCGGCGCACGAAGTCGATAAATTTGTTCTTCATCGTGGTGCGGAGAGCCCAGATGTCCTTATCGGCTACATCGTATATCTTTTCCCAGTATTTTGTGTCGCTCTGGTGCTGGAACATCTCTGCGCCGAGTTTTTCCTCGTAGAGAGCTTTCCACTCTGATGCGGCCCAAGTAGGCATGTGCACACCGTTGGTCACGTAGCCTACGTGGCTTTCTGCCCAGTTGTATCCCTTCCAGATGCCTGCAAACATCTTCTTCGACACCTCGCCGTGGAGCCAGCTTACGCCGTTGGCTTCCTGGCATGTGTTGAGCGCGAACACGCTCATCGAGAAGCGCTCGGGGCTGTCGGGGTTCTCGCGGCCCATGTTCATAAGGTCGCTCCACGAGATGCCGAGCTTCTGGGGGAACTCACCCATATACTTGCCGAAGAGGCCTTCGTCGAAGTAGTCGTGGCCTGCGGGCACGGGAGTATGTACGGTATAGAGGCTCGATGCACGCACTACCTCGAGGGCGGTGTTGAAGTCGAGATGATCGTCCTGTACATAGTCGACGAGACGCTGGAGATTGAGCAGAGCGGCGTGGCCTTCGTTGCAGTGGTAGAGCTCGCTCTTGATACCGAGTTTCTTGAGCATGAGCACACCGCCGATACCGAGCATATACTCCTGCTTGATACGGTTTTCCCAGTCACCGCCATAGAGCTGATGGGTAATCTGACGGTCAAACTCCGAGTTCATGTCGAAGTCGGTATCCATCAGATAGAGACACATGCGGCCTACGTTTACACGCCAGATGTGGCTGTAGACGATACGTCCGGGGAAAGGTACCTCGAGGATGGCGGGCTTGCCGTCGGCGTCAAGCACCTGCTCAAGCGGCAGCATGTTGAAGTCCTGGGGCTCGTAGTTGGCAATCTGCTGGCCATCGACCGAGAGAGTCTGGGTAAAGTAGCCGTAGCGGTAGAGGAAACCTACAGCGGTCATGTCGACACAGCTGTCGGATGCTTCCTTGATATAGTCGCCGGCGA
>NZ_JAIDKI010000160.1 GCF_029051885.1 Muribaculum sp. | reverse complement strand
AAAATAAACCAACGATTGACGCAGTTAGCGGCTTAGACGCAACTGGACAACAACGAAATTTACCGAATCATTGTTATGAAACAGGTTTATGATTATCTTAAAAACGAAGGACTGATATGAATACATTGAAATATAAGGATTTTATCGGCTCGGTTGCATTCAGCGAAGCCGACGGCGTATTCTTCGGTAAAATCGAGGGTATTGACGGACTTGTTAACTTTGAGGGCGAAAGCGTTACCGAACTCACCAACGCCTTTCATGAGGCGGTGGACGATTACCTTGCCTATTGTGCCGAAGAAGGCATTGAGCCACACAAGAGCTATTCCGGTTCTTTGAACGTGCGTCTTACTCCCGATATACATTCAAGGGTTGCCTACCTCGCAAAACAAGCCGGAGTGTCAATCAACTCGTTTATCCGCACTGCCGTCGAAAAACAGATTGCCGCCATGCTTTGAGTAAGGCATTTTTAACAACTTAGATGCCTGAAAATCGGGATAAAAGAATTAACTTTGTACTGCCCAAACGGAATAATGGGTAAAAAACATTGAAATAATGCCGTGTGCAATTCGTGAACAAACGGAGTGACGGCATTACAATATTCTGACAACTACTTAGTTACAACGATACACCTCGGCTTCTTCTCCGGGGTCACCAATTTGAAACTCAGCTACTTATTGATCAGGTAGTTGAGTTTTTCGTTATAGGTCCTATTTTGTCCACAAATTGTCCACCAAACTGAATCCTACACCCCACCAACAAAGGCAACCGCACCGAAATATATAAACATTTGACAGAATTAGAAATTATTATGGGAGTCATCACTTGACAAAAGTCCGCACGTCATTATTTTATATGCATGAGAAATACGCTTATAACAATATTTGACGGAATAAAAGCTCCTCGAAAGATAGACCAGTGTCCTTATGAGCTCGGCGATTTGCTTGCAGTCGCCTTCCTTACCTTTCAAAACTGGAAGATTATGTGGACATGGCCCTCTATTAGAGATACGCCACAATCTTTATAGCGGCAGTCAAATTCATTCCATAGGAGTGATTTTATTTGTATGTTGGCTTCTGTCATCGAAAAATACGTTTTAATCTGCAAAACTAACATTCGTAATAACGCTAAACAATGTCGATATTCCTCTAATTATTGTCATCTGAGGAAACTTCAAATCGATGATGAGGTTTTGGCATGAGATTTGATACAGCGTCATCAAGATATAAGAGATATTATTTACTGCTTTTTTTAATTTCTCATGCAGTCTTTTGTATATTTGAATATCTATAAAAAATAAGAGCTTGTTTAATAATAAATGTTGCCGCCAGGGTCGTATAGCTTGAGTCGATTTTCGACATGTGACGAAGGTGTGTACTTTATGTACACAACTGAGGGACATGTCGAAAAGCGGCCTGGATATACGAGACAACAGGTAATCTTATAATCACTCAATCTCTTGCTGATTTTTGAAACAAATGCAAAATATATCAACCATATGAAACAAATTACCTCCCGTCATGGCGGTAACATTTATTATTAAACAAGCTATAAGTTTGAATCTATGGATATCATAAGCCTTGTAGAAAGATGTAAATCAGGAGATAAAGAAGCCTTTGGACTGATTTATCAGATATATCTCCCGGAAATGAAGGAGGTAGTGGCATATTATGTCCATAATTCAGATGTAGCATGGGATATTCTGCATGATGGTTTTTTAATAGCATTTTCATCTATTGGCACACTTAACAATAATGCGAGAGTAGAGTCATGGCTTACAACCATCATGAAAAATCTATCTCTCAAATATCTTAAAGAGGACTTATCCAGTTTGTCTGTGCCGGTGTCTGAATTAGATATCCCTGATAATACAACTGACACTTCAGACAGAGCTGACATATTGACGTGGGAAAATCTTGATAAAATAATCAATAAATTACCCGAAGGATATGAAAAAGTTTTCCGACTTGCGATATTGGACGGACTTTCACACAAGGAGATAAGTACATTGCTTGGCATTGCGCCCCATTCCTCCTCATCTCAACTCTCTCATGCGAAGGCTATGCTTCGACGTCTGATAACGGAATACCGAATAGAAATGGGTGTCCTTTCGCTTGTTGCCATAATTGCCCTCGTATGGCACCAAATATTCAAACATCATGAAGCCCCCTCACATACACGACCTATAATAAGCCTTAAGACCAATAACGGCACGATGGCTGCTACAGACTCTATATCCGGGACTAATCATAATCCCGACAATATACCACACAAGCCGGCTCGCATCGACAAAGAGTGTAAAAAGCAACCATCACAAGTGAATATCACAGAGGTAGCACTACGTAACGACAATGTGCCGGTAACCGGCAATGATAGTGTTGCCTGTGATACTATCAAGAGAATCGACACTATTATAGCCAACGATATTTCTATTGCTGAGGAAAAGTCTCAGCAGTTAACGCTATCCGAAACTTCTCAATGGTCATTGGCTTTGGCGTATGCCGGAAATCTCGGACAAAATGACATCAGCCGTTACATGATGCCCAATCCCAGCATTCCGGATGTAGAAGGCCCTTCCGAAGAAATCGAGGTGACAGAGAAATCACATCATCATATGCCTGTTGTAATATGCCTGTCCATAAATAAGACCATCAGCTCCCGATGGAGTGTTGAAACGGGAATCCGATACACATATCTTCGTTCGGATATGCTCTCGGAGAGCAAACAGAATCATATGGAAACAATCCAGCGCATACATTATATAGGCCTACCTGTTAAATTCAATTACCGCATATTCACATATAACGGATTTTCTGTCTATGGTCAGGGAGGTGGCGCACTGGATATTCCGGTAAAAGGCTGTCATACAGTATATGAATACTCACCCGAATGGGGTAATCAAACTACGAGTACAATTCCCGTCTCCGCCCCCCTGCAATGGTCGGTTGAGGGCGGTATGGGTCTTCAATACCATCTGACACCATCGTTCAGCATTTATGCCGAACCATCGTTACGCTATTACTTTAATCCTGGCTCTGAAATAAAAACGATACGTCAGGAGAAACCTGTTGAGTTCACGCTACCAATAGGATTAAGGCTGACATGGTAAAAATATAGTCTGTTGTATGCAGTCTTTGGGTTTGTATTCAATCTATATTGTGTAATTTCAAACCAAAAGACGTGTATAAAATGAAATACTACAAAGAAATCGGTTGTCTTTTAGTCTTATTGAGTTTCGTCTCCTGTACCGACGAGATAGATGCCACCGAACCTACACCATCGCCTTCAGTCTCAATATCCGGCACTCTGCCTGTCATGTATATTGAGACAGAGAATCGTAAACCCATTGTATCTAAAGAAAAATACCTGACCGCCACCTACCGGCTTGACCCCATGGGAACTGAAGGGGTTGAGCCTCTCGGTTCAGAGGCAACCCCTCTGCCAATGCAGATAAGAGGCCGCGGGCACTCATCATGGAAAGGTATCAAAAAGCCATACAAGATAAAACTTGGGAAAAAGACCGCGATAATGGGTATGCCCAAAAACAAGCATTGGGCATTACTGAAACCAACCGAAAATACCGTGGCCGGACTCCATTTGGGCAAATTGATGGATATGGCATGGACTCCAAACTTCCGACCGGTAGAGGTTGTGCTGAATGACGACTATATCGGCCTGTATTTCCTGACTGAAACTATCAGAATTGACGAAAACCGCGTCAATATCCACGAACAGCAGAATCAAGAGACAAATCCGGAGATGATAAAAGGCGGCTGGCTTGTGGAAGTTGACAACTACCATGATGAATGTCAGATTACGATTCCCGAAAACAACCGTTGGAATCTGACGCTTCGCTATCATTCTCCCGAAGACCTCTCGACAGCACAGTTGCGATGGCTTACCGATGAGTTCAACGCAATAAACAAAGCTGTATACTCCGCTGACAAAACATCTACAACATGGGAGCAATATCTGGATGTCGAGAGCATGGCCCGCTTCTTTATCCTACAGGAGGTAATGGACAATCCCGACGGTTTTCACGGCAGCTTCTATCTTCATAAGGATTTGAATGATAATGCCCGATGGGTTGCAGGACCTATATGGGACCTGGTATGCTACAACCGTGAGAAGACGGACTATACCTTTAGAATGAAAGTACATTATGGCTTCACTCCGCACTGGATAGGCGAGCTTATCCAGTATGACAATTTCTGCAAATCGGTTAATGCCGCATGGAAAGAAGTCTATCCCGATAAACTGACAAAAGTATTTGACTATATCGACGACATAGTGCTCCCCCTTGGGGCTGCTTGGCAGAATGACTGTGAAAGGTGGAACGATAATCCATCACAAACGGCAGAATTTAGAGCCGAAAAGATAAAGACAGCATTGCTACGCAATATGGAGTGGTTTGACAACCATCTCCCGGTCAGCAAATTCGCTTCATTAGCGACACCGACGACAAGTGCAACAAACCGGTCAGTCAAAGTTTTCAATCTTCAGGGAATCTGTATCGGTACATATGCAAGCGAAGCTGAAGCTACATCCAATCAAGAAAAAGGCATCTATATCATTAATGGACGAAAATTAAAAATCGAATGACATGAAAAATCTGTCTATCATAGCCATACTGACATTGTCGGCATGTTCAAGCGTGGAGGATATCACATATAACTATCCATATATCTCAAACCTTACAAACACAGAGTGTCTAAGCTCCCACACTGATATTTATAATCTTGACAGCGACACCGGTAGCGGGACTTTTGAGATGACACTGAAAGGGAGAACAGGCATATGCAGATTCACATCACTCGATTACCCATGTGATTTTGGCAAAGTAAATATCAAAGTCTCATACGCCGACGGGGTATTGAAAATTGTCGAATACCCGTCTTCCGATAATGCCGACTGCCGTTGTGAAACCGACGCGTCGTTCATTATTGAAAATATACCCGATAATGACTTCATCCTAAAAATATATCATGCAGACATGAACGGTAAATTCAATGAAAACAATCCCACATATACCAGAAAGGTAAATCTTGTTGATGGTGGTCTGTCAATACCATACTAAAGACAGCAATCTACTGGAGTCGTACCAGATGTACGACTCCAGTAGATTGCATATACAAATTCAATGGGCAATCCCTTTTTCAAACCTCGAATTTACATTACCAATATCTGATGGTTGCAAGCGGGCAGGTTGTCACATCGCAGAATCGGCGACTACCGATACGGCGACTTTGTTGATGCGTACATGGTCCATATCGGCTACCTCGATGCGGAAAGAGTGCCATCTTATAGTGTCTCCTTCGACGGGAACTCTCCGCAGATGCTCCAGTATAAGACCTCCGACAGTGGAATAAGTGGCCGGTTTGTACAAATCTTCACAATCGAAATATGCCAGAAAATCGTATATCGGACATTGGCCGTCGACGAGCCACTCTTCAATATCCGGACGTTTTACTATCATTGGGCCGTCTCCCTCCTGGGCGATGTTGCCTACAAGTCCGTCGAGAATATCACGCAATGTAATTATTCCCTGAAAACTGCCATATTCGTCATACACAAGGGCCGAATGTCCATTTGAGGTTTTAAACGTCTCAAGTGCGTCATATACAGTCATGGTCTCGGGAAGACACATGGCAGGCGTCAGAGCCTTCTCGATATTGAAGTCCGGTTTTCCCAGCGACAGCACAAGTTGCTTCAGCGAAATCACACCGCATATATCCTCCTTTTCCCTGTCAAAAACAGGGTATGTAGAGTGTAGGTCATCCGAAAGTACCTCGCGTATTCTTTCCTCATCCATATCTACGGTAAGTGCAGCCACATCCTTGCGGCTGGTCATAATCGCTTCAATCCGGCTGTCACCCATCATCAGTGCCCGCTCCATGATGTCCTGTTCGACCTCGCGAACCTCGCCGGAGCACGCGCCCTCCTGAATCAGTGATTTAATCTCTTCCTCTGTCACTTTGTTTGAATTGCTTCCAATCCTGAAGAATCTTACTATCGCGGAAGTAGATACCGACAGTAGCCACACGATAGGATAGGTAATGACCGAAAGTATCTTCATCGGGCCTGCAACAATCTTGGCAATCGTGTCGGCATGCCCCATTCCTATGCGTTTGGGCACAAGCTCGCCTACTACAATCGATAGATATGTCACTATCGACACTATGGATATCCTGGATATATTCATCGCCATCTTTGGTGCAAGTCCGAGGCGGGTAAGATAATCGCCTACTTCAGTAGCGATGGTAGCTCCCGAAAACAATCCGGTTAAAATACCGATAAGCGTAATGCCTATCTGTACCGTAGACAAAAAACGGTCAGGCTCATTCTGGAGTTTCAGCGCATTTGCTGCGCTTCTGTTGCCATCTTTGGCATCAGCTGTGAGTTTTGATTTTCGAGCGGAAATAAGGGCTACTTCCGACATGGAGAATATTCCATTAAGCAGAATCAATGCAATGATTATAATCAAGTCGTCCATAAACAAACGGCAATACTGTTTTTACAATATAAAACAATATTCACCTTTTTTAGTTGATTACTGTGCGTATAATCTTATCCTTGTTAAATATAATCTTAATGCATTGAACACACCTAAAAAAGCAGCGGCTGATAATCTTGCGATTATCAGCCGCTGTCTGTACCCGGACCCGGGATCGAACCGGGATGGATTGCTCCAACGGTGTTTGAGACCGTCGCGTCTACCGATTCCGCCATCCGGGCATGGTTTGGTAGATATAGATGCTTTTGTGGCGACAAAGGTAATAATTATTTTTGAGAAGTATGAATAATTGACCCGTTAATTGCATCAATAAAGGAAAAAGAAGAAAAATTTGGATTTTTTTTGCATTGAATGCAACGTTTTGCCATAAAGCTACGTCATTATAATAAACATATGCCGACAGCAGTCGCATAAAATCATTGATAAGACATGAAAAAAACATTTTTTGCAGTAATCTCAGGAGTTTGTATTCTGGCAGGATTAAGCTCATGCGCCAGAGTTGTAGCTGCCGGTCGCAATTATGTTACCCGACAGGTCGAGGTAGGCAGTTTCAACGGTATCTCCACCAGCAACGCAGTCGATGTAGTATACACACAGTCGACCGGGAGCCCTCGCGTTGAAGTATACGCCCCTGACAATGAGATTGACCGAATTACGGTAGATATCAGCGGCGGCATACTTTGCGTAGGCATTAAAGGCGACAACAACAACAAGATATGGGGGGCGACAAAGAGAGAGGTACGCGTGTCAGCTCCGGCAGTAAACAGCCTGAAGGCTTCAAGCAGCGGCGATATCATACTCAAAAACGGACTGACGTCAAAAGGCAATATTACAATAAACGTCAGCAGCAGTGGCGACGTCATAGGCGACAACATATCCTGCACGGGCAACCTCGATCTGTCGGCATCGAGCAGCGGCGACATTAAGGTGGCCAATATGAAGTGCCGTAATCTTACGGCGTCGGCATCAAGCAGCGGTGATGTGAAAATCGGGACTCTCTCATGCGACAATCTTACCGCACATGCCGGAAGTAGCGGCGATGTGGTAGTACGACTGCTCACAGCACAGAATGTCAAAGCCGATGCCAACAGCAGTGGCGATGTGAAACTTGCCGGCACCTGTGTCAATGCCGACCTTAGCGCCAGCAGTAGCGGAGACATCAATGCGTCGGGACTGAAAGCAAAAAACATCAGCAAGAGCGAGAGCAGTTCGGGCTCCGTAGTCTACGGCAACTGACGCTCTTTCCTGCATGATGCAGTAATAAAAAGTAACCCCGGTGAATTGTTTCAGGAACAGTTCACCGGGGTTACTTTTCTCATAATATATAACAGTAATCAGGCATTGACTATAAGAACTGTGGTGTAGGCGATATAGAGCAACACGAGTATCGCGCCCTCGGTCCGGGTAATGGTGCGGTGGCCGATAATCCAGCCGAAGAGCCAGAAGAGCAGGGCTGCCCCGGTCATTACAAGCAGGTCAAGATTTCCTATCGAGCCGAGCGGCAGAGGACGTATTACCGCCGATAGGCCAAGCACAAAGAATATGTTGAACAGGCAACTGCCTATTACATTGCCGACAGCCAGTCCGGGACGTCCCTTGGTAGCCGCCACCACCGAAGTGGCAAGCTCCGGCAGAGATGTACCTGCGGCAACAATTGTAAGACCGATTACGGCATCGCTCACACCCATGGCCCGGGCAAGCGATGAAGCACTGTCAACAAAAACATCGCCGCCCCATACGAGAGCCGCCAGGCCGAGCACAATCATTCCGCAGGCTTTCCACATCGGCATCGACACTGTAGGTTGTACTGACTCTTGCTGCACCTCGGAGTCGGGAGTCGATGGCGAGGCCTTTGCAATGGAGAATGTATAGCGCATGAATATAGCAAAGAAGAGCAATAGCAGTATACCGTCGACGCGTGTCACCATATCAGTCATATCTCCATCAAGCAGATGCCCGTTGCCGCATGCAAGCAGAGCCACCGATGCAAGTACCACAAGCGGTATCTCGTTGGTCATTATACTGTGTTCGACCTTGATAGGACGCACCATAGCCACAATGCCGATAATCATCAGCACATTGAAGATATTGCTGCCGACCACATTGCCGATGGCCAGCCCGGCACTCCCTTTCATAGCCGACATCACGCTTATTACCAGCTCTGGAGCCGATGTGCCAAACGCTACAATGGTAAGTCCAATCACCAATTCACTGATACCAAAGCGCTTGGCCACTCCCGACCCTCCGTCGGTAAGCCAGTTGGCTCCTACAAGTATCATCGCCAGTCCGGCGACAAGCAGCAGAATATCAAATAACATAGTTTTGTATTTTTTACAGTGGAATCATCATCTTATGGATGTATAACTCCACTGAGGGCAGTCGCGTTCACTCTTTGTCGATTTTCTTCAGATCGGGCAGAAATGCAGCCACGATGCCGAGCAACGGCAACAGAGTGCTTATCTCGAATACGAAGTATATACCGCGTACATCGGCAAGCCAGCCGAAGAATGCGGCACCTACACCTCCGAGGCCGAACGAAAGGCCGAAGAACAGACCGGCAATCATACCCACCTTCCCTGGTTTCAGCTCGGTAGCATATACAAGTATGGCCGAGAAGGCCGATGAGATTACCAGGCCTACGATTATGGCGAGTATTATAGTGAGAGTAAGTCCTACATAGGGCATAGCTATTGCAAACGGGGCTGCACCAAGTATCGAGCACCATATCACATATTTGCGCCCAATCTTGTCGCCGATGTATCCTCCGGCGATTATACCTATCGCCGATGCGGCAAGAAACGTGAAAAGGGCAATCTGGGAATATTGTATCGACACCCCGAACTTATCGATAAGGAAAAACGTGAAATAGCTCGTCATGCTTGCGAGATAGAATTGCTTGGAGAAGGTAAGCACCACCAGCACGGCGAGAGCCATGTTTATGCGTCTCTTACTGAGGTGGTCGACCACGGAACGTATCTCGCGGCCCTGTCGCGAAATATTGCTTACAATGCGTTTATACCAGCGCCCCACACGGGTAAGAATCAGGGCACCCATTATCGCCGCCACAGCAAACCATAATACAGCAAGACGGCCATGGGGAAGCACAATCAGCGCGGCAAGCAACGGACCTATGGCAGTACCACCATTGCCCCCTACCTGGAATATCGACTGAGCGAGTCCCTTTTTACCACCGGCTGCGAGTTGCGCCACACGCGACGCTTCAGGATGGAAGATGGACGATCCTATCCCTATCACGGATACTGCTCCGAGCATGGCGGCGTAGCTCCCGGTAAAAGCCAGCCACACAAGACCGGTAAGGGTGAAACACATGCCCGTAGCAAGTGCGTAAGGACTGGGGCGCCGGTCGGCGTACATCCCCACAAAGGGCTGCAACAGTGACGATGTGAGCTGAAACACCAAAGTGATGACTCCAATCTGAATGAACGACAGTCCCATCTCCTCTTTAATTATCGGATAGATTGACGGCACAATGCTCTGCACCATGTCGTTGAGCAGATGGGCGATGCTTATTGCAAACAGCACTCTGAATGCAGTACGCGCTTCCTCTTGTCTTGATGTAGAATTCATAGGTTTATTCTGCGTTGATTCTCCGCACACATTTCTGCGGACTACTTTCTTTTTTCTCTTATTCTGTTGGCAAAATTAGTTAAATTTGCGGAATTAAAGACAATCCGAAGAATGACATATCATTATCGTACTACAGGCACCTGTTCGCGCCTTATAGAAATCGAACTCGACAACGGAGTAATAAAGTCGGTGTCATTTACAGGAGGATGCCATGGCAATCTTCAGGGCATCGCTTCCCTTGTATGCGGCATGACCCCCGACGAGGTAATCGCGCGTCTGGAGGGCATACGCTGCGGCAGCAAGGACACCTCGTGTCCCGACCAGCTCGCCAGGGCTTTGAAGGCCATCCTTGCCAATCCTGCTTAACGGGAGCACGAAAAGCAATTTTTTACCACGCGACGTAAGATACTGATTTACTGCATATTGGGGGGGTAATTTCTTCCTCATAAGGGATTGTTTTCTTGGCAATTATTATTAACTTCGTGCCACACATCAACAGAT
>NZ_JAIDKI010000016.1 GCF_029051885.1 Muribaculum sp. | reverse complement strand
GATATAGCCGTCCACCTGATATCTGTTAAACATGTCTTTAATTAATCTTAATCATTCCATACATAATGAACATGCCGGGCAAAGCGCATGTTTATCAAGCGAATCAAATTAGTAATTTATTTAATAACCTAACATTTATGGAATCAATTATCAATACCCATATCCCTGAATTTAAAGTTCAGGCATATCACAACGGAGAGTTCAAAACCATCACCGACAAGGATGTGCTTGGCAAATGGGCGGTATTCTTCTTCTATCCGGCCGACTTTACGTTTGTATGCCCTACCGAACTTGAAGATATGGCCGAGAAATACGACAAGTTTAAAGAACTTGGTGTAGAGGTATACTCCGTAAGTACCGACTCCCATTTCGTACACAAGGCATGGCATGACACCTCTGACAGCATCAAGAAAATACAATATCCTATGCTGGCCGATCCGACCGGCATTCTTAGCCGCGCGTTCGGTGTGATGATTGAAGAGGACGGTATGGCATACCGAGGTACATTTGTAAGCAACCCCGAAGGCCTGATTAAGCTCGTAGAAATACAAGACAACAGCATCGGACGTAATGCCGAAGAACTGCTCCGGCGTGTGGAAGCCGCACAGTTTGTTGCCACCCACGATGGAGAAGTCTGCCCGGCCAAATGGAAGCAGGGACAAGCGACACTTAAACCAAATATCGACCTGGTAGGCAAAATCTAAAAAGATGCAATCAATCCCGGTTAATAAATTTAGCCGGGATTTTTTACTCTGTGCCTGTATCTCATGTCCACATATTTGATTTGACAACGCACACATCATAAACCGGCAAATTCAAAGAAAAAAACACTATGCTTGACAACGATATTAAAGAACAATTGAGAGCGATATTTGGAAATCTGAAATCAGATATCACTTTCCTCCTACAGCCATCCGCCGATGCAGTTCAGTCATCAGAGATGAAATCATTTCTTGACGACGTAGCCTCGACATCACCACACCTTTCCGTGGCAGAATCAGACACAAAAGCCGACGCACCGACTTTTGAAATCATTAAGGATGGCCAATCTACCGGCGTGAAATTCTGTGGAATCCCGAATGGCCATGAATTCACAACACTGCTGCTTGCCGTGCTGAATGCCGACGGACAAGGAAAAAATCTTCCCGACGAGACCCTCTCCTCCCGCATACATGCGCTAAAGGGCCCGATAGATTTACAGACATTTGTCTCCCTGACGTGTACCAACTGTCCCGATGTAGCCCAGGCATTAAATATCATTGCTATCCTGAATCCAGGTGTCCAAAACACCGTAATTGATGGAGCCGTAGTGCCGGAACTCGTACAGTCGCTTAATATCCAATCCGTTCCGAGCGTATACGCCGATGGCAAACCATTCAGCGTAGGACGCTCGTCGCTTGGCGACCTGCTCGAAAAACTCGAAACAGCCTATGGCGTCTCTGACGACATAATATTGCAGCCCACTACTCGTGAATATGATGTAATCATACTCGGAGGAGGCCCGGCAGGCACAGCGGCAGCTGTCTACTGCGCAAGAAAAGGATTCAATACTGCAGTAATAGCAAAGAATATAGGAGGACAGGTACGCGAGACAATGGATATCGAGAACCTCATATCAGTGCCTAAGACAACCGGCCCGCAACTTGCTGTCGATCTAAAGGCCCACCTCGCGCAATACTCCATCGACATATTTGAAAACCGCAACGTTGACTCTGCCGATGTAGCGGGCAATGAGAAGATTCTCGTGTGCGGTAATGAAACCTTCAAAGGTAAGGCTCTCATCATCGCCACCGGAGCAGGCTGGAGGAAACTGTCTATACCCGGCGAATCGGAACACATCGGACATGGCGTAGCATTCTGCACTCACTGCGATGGTCCATTCTATGCAGGCAAGCGTGTTGCCGTAGTCGGAGGCGGAAACTCAGGAATCGAAGCAGCCATTGATCTTGCCGCAATGTGTCCGCATGTGGATGTATTCGAATTTCTTGATACACTTAAAGCCGACGGTGTACTTCAGGACAAGGCGGCATCAATGAATAATATCGATATTCATGTGTCCTCACAAGTGACCGAAGTAATCGGAGACGGGAAAAAAGTATCAGGCATAAAAGTTAAAGACAGAGTATCCGGCGCGGAGACAATATATCCGGTATCCGGAGTATTTGTTCAGATAGGCCTTGTGCCTAACAGCGCCCGGTTTAAAGACATGGTTCCCACGAACAAAGCCGGAGAAATCATCGTAGATGAACGATGCAGGACATCCGTCAAAGGCGTGTACGCTGCCGGAGATGTAACATCCGTACCATACAAACAGATTGTAGTAGCGATGGGCGAAGGTGCAAAAGCTGCGCTTTCAGTGTTTGAGGACTCTATGCGCGGTTTGCTTGGATAATACATCATAAATAACAAAAAAGACACAGACACCTGCCAAAAATCGCACAGGCGTCTGTGTCTTTTCAGTTTCTTAACCGTCAGAACGGAGAGTCAAAGTCGCACAGCAAAGGATGGTGCATATCTTTTTCAGAAAGAATAGCCTGCGAAGGGTCTATACGCCAGTCTATACCGAGCGAAGTATCCGCAATCGAAATCCCTCCGTCAGCCTGTGGAGCATAGTAGTTATCACACTTATACTGGAATATTGCGACATCTGACAACACCGCAAAACCATGAGCAAAACCACGTGGCACAAAAAGCTGACGGTGATTGTCAGCAGTAAGTTCTACCGCCACATGCTTTCCATATGTCGGAGAGTCCTTCCGCAGGTCAACGGCAACATCGAGCACTGAGCCAACCACACATCTTACAAGTTTTGCCTGTGTAAAAGGCGGCCGCTGGAAATGAAGCCCGCGCATCACCCCACGTGTCGACATCGATTCATTGTCCTGTACAAAATCTACCGGCCCAATAGCATTTTGAAAATCGCGCAGAGAAAAACTTTCAAAGAAATATCCGCGGGTATCCTTAAATATCCGCGGCTCTATTATGACTACTCCATCAATGGCTGTCTTTATAAATTCCATGATTTATGCATGCGTTTTAGAGCTTGTTTAATAATAAATGTTACCGTCAGGGCGGTCATTCGTCGAGCAGATTTTCGCTTGTGATGAGGAAGTTATGGGGTTCCATAACGACCAAAGAGCAGGCGGAAAGATGCCGGCGATTGACCGTCTGGAGATAAATTGTTTCATATCGTTGATATATTTTTTTGCATTTGTTTCAAAAATCAGCAAGAGATTGAGTGATTATAAAATTACCTTTTGTCTCGTATATCTTGGCCGCTTTTCGTACTGTTTCTCAGTCATGTACATAAACA
>NZ_JAIDKI010000159.1 GCF_029051885.1 Muribaculum sp. | reverse complement strand
GGGGGGAGGGGGTCAACCCCACCCTGCGAACCGCTATGGCGGCTCTTGGGTGGGGCTAACGTTGTGGACGCCCCCAGAGGGGCTATGCGCTAACGCGTGGAGTTGTTGATGTAACGTAGTCACTATGTTGAGGAGTTGTAGCTGTCGCTTGGTCGCTATGTTGAGGATTTGTGGTTGCGATGGGATATTGTGGAGTAGGGATGCGAGATTGTGGGGATATATTTGGAGCAGTGGATGGATGTTGGTGTTTTGCGTGTTGGGCACAATTGGCAAAGAATGATCCGGATTATGATGGTCGGGATTGGCAGCTCAACGCGTTAGCGCATAGCCCCTTTGGGGGCGTTCACAACGTTAGCCTATGGCAAGAGCCGCGTTAGCGGTTCGCAGCCATAGGTTTGGGGTGTATATACAGGCATGCCTGGCGTAGCCCGGCGACTAACCAAATTAATGTGTAATGCTTACTACCGCGCCTTGCGGGGTGATGCCCTCGACGGCGATGCCGATGTCGGACGGGGACATGTTGGCGGGGATGGGAAGCTCTATCGATTGTGTGAGGTCGACTGTCGGTAGCCAGCGTAGGGTTGCTCCGGTCTGTTCCTCCGGAATACCTTCAGGAGTATACGCTGGGGTGTAGAATTTTTTGCGCTTCTGGTATCCGAGTGGAGTTATGAGTTTGAATTCCTTTGGAAGTTTACGCCGGAATTTATGGGAATTTTTGGTGTTGATACTGAGTATTCCTCCGGTCTTATCCGTAATGTTGCTAATTCCCGGCTTGAAAAGTACAGCCAGATGGGGTGGTATATATGATACTGATGCATTGTCGAGGTAAGGATACATGTCTTCGAGGTCGGCCAATGATATTCTGTTTTCTTCATTATTGACTTCATGGACATCATTGGGAGAGGCCCCTGACGCAGTTGTTCCTCCTTTTAGCGCATTTGCAGCCATGTTGGCCGAATAGACTCCAAGTCCTCGATATTGAAGGCCGCCGCCAAAAGATGACGGGGTGTTTGAGATTTGGCCGCTTTTAGAGCTGATTGCAACATTTCCGCTCCTTTTGGGAGGTGTGAAATTACCGCGTATCACATTCCGCAGGATTTTGGTCTCATCGGCATAGTAACCGATATAACGGCCATCTACCCAGATGCTTACCGGTACTTGGTGGTGCATTAGAATATTTCCGACTATGTTTATGCCTGGCACATTGGCCACGGCATCGGCATAGCAGAGTATGTTTTCATCCTCGCCGGGGCGGACTGTCATATAAGAAAGTCGCTCAATTATATTCTCACCCTTGTAACGATTTTTTCCGTGGACAATCACCTCCTGGAGAGCGACATGCATGCCCTGGATGGATGACTTTATGCGCGCTATATACTCCTCGGCATCAGATTCCGACGATTCATGCAACTGCTTCTGAGGCAGAGCCGTCACTTCGGGATAGCTATCGAAATCGGGATAGATGTTTTCTTCGAAATATCCTTTTTTGTTGAGTGCTCCTATTACAAAATATGTGCCATCGGGCCATTCGATTCCGGTGATGTGGAAGCGCCCGAGGGAGTCGGTGACGGCCGATGCGCCGTCGGCCATGCGCGGGGCGAGCACGTTGGCAGTTACGCCTGCGAGGGGTTTTCCGCGCCATTTTGAGCGGATTACTCCGTCGAGCTGTGCTCCGATTTCAAGCGGGTAGGGGAGGGAGTCGTTGATTTCGCCGCGAATGGCCGCCGGCATGTCGTAGCGTGTCCATCCCTGAGTCAGCATCAGTGCGTCGGCCGCCGGGTCGGCCTCACGGCGCGGTGCGCGCAGATACCATGCCGCATCCTCGATGTGTCCGCGCAGGTCGTTTTGCATCAGCAGTTGCGATGCGATGGTGACGGTGGTGTCGGGCGACGATATGCGACCGTCGACTATGGCCACGGCCACGTCGGCTCCACCCTCTACGGCAGGAATGATGACCACGTGGCGCGCGGAGTCGACCGTGATTTTCAGCTGTTGGGCGTTGGCCGGTGTCAGCGCAGCCGATGCAGCAATTGCGGTGGTGAGGATGGATTTAATGTAGGAATTCATACGCGGATTTTCGACAGATAGGTGAGTATGCGGGCATTTTCCATGGATTGCGGATTGTAAGTGATTTTCCA
>NZ_JAIDKI010000158.1 GCF_029051885.1 Muribaculum sp. | reverse complement strand
CAAATCGCCCGTAATCCTCCAGGTATCGAAAGGCGCCCGCAACTACGCCAACCCGATTCTGCTCCGTTACATGGCTAAGGGTGCTGTTGACTATGCCAAGAGCCTCGGCTGGGAAAAGCCCCAGATTGTGCTTCACCTCGACCACGGCGACAGCTTCGAGCTCTGCAAGGATTGCATCGACCATGGCTTCTCTTCAGTGATGATCGACGGCTCTCACCTCCCCTACGAGGAAAACGTCGCCCTCACAAAGAAAGTGGTAGACTACGCTCACCAGCATGACGTAACTGTAGAAGGCGAGCTCGGTGTTCTCGCCGGTGTAGAGGACGAAGTATCTTCCGACCACCACACCTATACCGACCCCGAAGAAGTAATCGACTTCGTTACACGCACAGGCTGCGACTCCCTCGCTATCTCAATCGGCACATCACACGGCGCATACAAGTTCACTCCCGAGCAGTGCACACGCGACCCGAAGACCGGACGCCTCGTGCCCCCGCCACTCGCATTCGACGTGCTTGAAGGCGTTGAGGCCAAGCTCCCCGACTTCCCCATCGTGCTCCACGGCTCATCTTCTGTTCCCCAGGAGTATGTCGACATCATCAACGCAAACGGCGGCAAACTTCCCGATGCCATCGGTATCCCCGAAGAAGAGCTCCGCAAGGCAGCCAAGATGGATGTTTGCAAAATCAACATCGACTCTGACAGCCGTCTCGCAATGACCGCTGCCGTACGTCGCGTATTCAACGACAAGCCCGCCGAATTCGACCCCCGCAAATACCTCGGTCCGGCCCGCGAAGAAATGGAGAAACTCTACAAGCACAAGATTGTAGCCGTTCTCGGTTCTGAAGGCAAAGCTGAATAATACGCTGTCAGTAAACTGACACAAAATCTCATACTTCAGGCGGCATGCCGCGCCACAATGCGCGACCTGCCGCCTGAACTTTTCTAAAAATCAACTGAAATATACAGCCGTCGCAACTCATCTATCCGACATGCAATGTACGGCGACATATTCTTTTCTCCCATGAAAACAGGCAAATCACTACTTATCGCAGCCGCAATGCTCACAAATGCGGCATCCATGTGCGCACAACTCACATGGGCATCAAAGGATATTCACTATCAATCCGACACCGTCTTACCTCAGAAACTTACAACCGACACCCTCATCCATGCATGGCGTGGCGAACGCGTGGGCGCGGTCGCATTAATCCATGTGCCACAGGGACAGACGGCAGTATGCTCCGCCAAAATATCAGGCAAACTGCCGGCAACCGCTTCATTTGTCGACTATGTGCTCACCGACGATTTCCGCAGTTGCGGAACACACCCCGACACACTCCCCGCATGGCGCGTACCTGATATAATCGACACCAAAGCCGGCAGCGTCCACCTCTCCGGAGAGACCCGTCCGGTATGGGTAACAGTCGAAGTGCCCTACGATGCAAAGCCCGGTCAATATAAAGAGACTCTTTCGGTCGACGGACAGCAGATATCACTCAACATCTCCGTGTCGGAAATGACACTGCCCAAACCATCGCAACAGGCATTCCACCTCAATCTATGGCAACAGCCCTACTCCGTTGCCCGCTATGGCAAGGCAGAGCCCTGGAGCAAAGAACACTTCCAGCTCCTTAAGCCCTACGCCCAATACCTCGCTCGTGCCGGACAGAGCACAGTGTCGGCTATCCTGTTCTACGAGCCCTGGGGCGAACAGAGCAACGACCTTTTCCTCCCCATGATAGAGACCACAAAAAAAGCCGATGGCTCATGGAGCTACGACTACGACATCTTCGACAAATGGGTGAAGTTTATGGCCGACAACGGAATAGACGGCATGATTGAATGCTTCACCATGATTCCATGGGAGATGAATTTCCGCTACTTCGACGAAAGCGCCGGCGAATACCGCTTCCTCAAGACCACAACCGATGCGCCGGAATACCACGACCTGTGGTTTAACTTCCTGAAAGCATTCGCATCCCACCTTAAAGAAAAAGGATGGTTCGAACGCACGATGATAAGCATGGACGAACGCAGTCTGCCAGATATGCTCAACGCCTACTCCATAATACAGGAAGCAGAGCCTGAGTTTAAAGTATCGCTCGCCGGCAACTACCACCCCGAGCTGATCGACAAGCTCTACAGCTACACCATCCTGCTCACCGAAGCATATCCTCCGGGCACCGTAGAGCGACGCCGCGAAAAAGGTATGGTCACCAATCTCTACACCTGCTGCTCACGCCCCGAGCCCAATCTCTTCTCCAACAACTCCTCGGCCGATGCCGTATGGATTCCTGTATATTGTACCGCGACAGGACACGACGGATATCTCCACTGGAGCTTCATGAACTGGACCGACAATCCTCTCGACGACTCCCGCTTCAAACTCTTCGCACCCGGCGACACCTACTTCATCTATCCCGAAGGACGTTCGTCAGTGCGCTACGAGCGCCTTGTCGAGGGCATACAGCTTAGTGAAAAAGCACGCCTGCTGCGCGAAAAATTCATCGCCGACGGCGACGCAGCCTCACTCGACCGTCTGGAAAAGGCCCTGAACCCGATAAAAATGGGCATAGTCGATTCCCGCACCACAACTGCGGCTACAGTCAACTATCTAAAGACAACCGTTGACCAGCTTTCACACTGATAAAATACATCGTCTTATTATCCACAAGCCGTCCGAAGTAACTTCGGACGGCTTTTTTTAATAATTGCAAAAATATATCAACGATATGAAACAAATTACCTCCAGTCGGAAAGATGCCGGCGATTGACCGCCCTGACGGTAACATTTATTATTAAACAAGCTCTTATACCATGATTTTTTTCACAACGGGCATTTTAACCTATGCAAAACAACAATTTAACTATTTTTTGTTTAATAAATGTATATAAATTCTCTAACTATTTTTAACTTTGCGTAAGTATTGGGCATTCCAAACGAAAGCATTGCCTTACAAACCGACATATTCTTAGAATGTTGACCAAGAGAGCTCGGTTTTTAACAATTTATTACAGACAATACTGCTTCCAATTATATAACGAATCAACCTAAAACTAACCTTAAAAATATGAAAACAATTGAAAAATATCTGATAGGAGCGATTCTGTCAGTTTTTCTGCCTTTTACAGCGGCAAGTTGCTCTTCATCTGACGACAATCCGCCGATAAGCGATTCCGGCATACACTTTTCAGTACCAGCAAAAATCGACATAATGCAAGGCGGCGAATATACATTCAATGTGCCGTCGGGGTCGGTGCCTCTGACCTCCGATTTTCTCATGCTCGAGGCTTCAAACGGAGTGCTGCACATCTCTCCTATTGTAAGTGCCACCGAAAACAGCTTTACCGTACGATTCAACCCGAGCGTCACCGATGGCTCATACCGCGCATACATAAAGCGGGATGCCCGCCGCATACCTCTCGGCCAGCTTTCCATTGCTATTGTAGAGAGCATTATCGAACCTGAGGAAGGCGCCACAATCTACGGCCTCGTTTCAACTCCCGAAGGTGGTGTAGAGGGTGTGGTAGTATCCGATGGCATAGAAGTCACTACTACCGACGAAAACGGTGTATACAACCTGAAGTCCAACAAACATTACGGCTACGTGTTCATATCCGTACCATCCGGATATGAGGTAGAGGCCGACGGAGTGCTGCCACGCATGTACCGCCTCACCACTGCCGACAATACCAAGGCCGAACGTGCCGACTTCCGACTCACACAGGTATCCGGACAGGACACATACAAGGTATTCTTCCTGGGTGACATGCACCTGGCCAACCGCACCGACGATGCCGCACAGTTCCGTCAGTTCACAACTGACTTCAACAACTACCGCAACTCATGCAGCGGACAGAAGATGTATGCCATCACTCTCGGCGATATGACATGGGACCTCTACTGGTACGACAACAAGTATGAAATCGCCGACTACATAAAGACCATCAACGAGCAGGTAAAGGATATACAGATATTCCATACCATGGGCAACCACGACTACGATTACAAGGCATTCAACGACTTTGATGCGGCCCTGCAGTACCGTACACACCTGGCACCCGGCTACTACTCGTTCAATATCGGCAAGGTACACTACATCGTGCTCGACGACATCGACTGCGACGGCTACGACGGCACCACTGCCCGCCTCTACACCAAAAACCTTTCCGACGACCAGCTCACATGGCTCGCAAAGGATCTCGCGTATGTCAACAAATCGACACCTGTCATTATCACCGCACACGCTCCGTTCTTCCGTCCTACCGAGACCGGCAGCTACAAGTACGATCACGATGCGGCAAGCACCGACCGACTGCTCTCGCTTCTCGACGGATACAAAGTACACTTTGTGACCGGACACACCCACATGAACTACAACGTGCCCGCAGGTCATCAGGTATCCGGCAACCGCGACATCATGGAGCATAACGTAGCTGCCATATGCGCGTCATGGTGGTGGTCGGGACATCTGACCCCCGGTCTGCATCTATCGACCGACGGCACCCCGGGCGGATATGCCATCTGGGACATCGACGGCACCGACATCAAATGGCTCTACAAGGGTACAAATCTCAACGAAGATGTACAGTTCCGCTCCTACGACCTCAATCAGATAAAATTCAGCCTCAACGACGTACCCGACATGTCAGGTACGGCAAGCGCTACCAACGCCTTCAACAAGTACATCCAGGCATACCCCGCCAATTCCGACAACGAAGTCCTCATCAACGTATGGAACTGGAATCCGTCGTGGACAATCACAGTGACAACCGAAAGCGGCCAGACCCTGACATGCACACCTGTAGGCGCATACGATCCGCTCCACATTGCAGCCCTGACAGTAAAACGCTTCAACAAAGCCAACCTCAAGAGCGCGCCGAGCTTTATCACCGAACTGTTCGTACACTTCTTCAAGGTAAAGGCTCCCGATGCCACATCCACACTCAAGATTACCGTGAAGGATGAGTTCGGCCACACATGGACAGAGGAAATGAAGCGTCCGAAAGCATTCTCTACCGATGCATACATGCAATGACATTTTCCATGCCCGACAAAACAATTAACCAACATCTAAAACCGGATGAAATTTTATGAAACCAACTAAGTCCTTAATTCTCTGCCTGCTTATGTCGGTAATAGGCATATTGTCGGCAGCCGCCCAGAACAGAAAGGTGTCAGGACAGGTACTCGACTCTATGGATGAGCCGCTGGCCGGCGTTACCGTAATGGTAAGCGGCACCACCAACGGCGGTATGACAGATATCGACGGAAAATTCACACTCCAGGTACCTGCCTCGACTATCGAGCTGACATTCACATATGTAGGCTTCAAGACACAGAAAATAAAAGTAGCTCCAGGCACTGACAATCTGCATGTAGTAATGCAGGAAGACGCCGTAATGCTTGAAGAGACCGTAGTAGTCGGCTACGGCACACAGAAGAAAGTCAATGTGACCGGTGCTGTCGCAAGCATCGGCGGCAAGGAACTCGAAAACCGTGTGTCACATTCCCTTACCAACATGCTCCAGGGCTCCGTAGCCGGTCTCAACGTCACCACATCATCCTCAGTGCCCGGCGAGTCGGCTAAAATCAATGTGCGCGGCACCACCTCAATCAACGAAACCAATCCCCTCGTGCTCATCGACGGAGCCGAGGGCGACCTCTCACGCGTCAACCCCAACGACGTAGAGTCGATTTCCGTTATCAAGGATGCATCGGCAGCCGCCGTATATGGAGCCCGCGCCGCCTTCGGTGTGATTCTTGTCACCACCAAAAGCGGATCGGAAAAAGACGGCAAAGCCACCGTACGATACAGCGGACGTGTTGGATGGGAAGAACCCACCACCTCTACCGACTACATCAACACAGGCTATTGGTCGGTATACATCGTAAATCTATTCCAGAATGCCACCCGCGGCACCAACTATATCAACTATACCGACTACGACATGCAGCAGCTACTTGCACGTGTCAACGACAAGACCGAGCACCCCGACCGCCCCTGGGTGGTAGAGGAGACCCGCAACGGACGCCGCCAGTGGGTATACTACGGTAACTACGACTGGTATCATACATTCTTCAGCGAGAGACACCCCTCTACGCAGCACAATGTATCGGTAAGCGGAAAGACCAAGGATGTCAAGTACTACCTCTCCGGTGGACTTGACTGGCAAAAAGGTATCATCAAGACAAATCCTGATATTTTCCGCAAGTACAATCTGCGCTCCAAGATTGACTTCCGTATCAACAAGTGGGCCACAATGTCCAACAACACATCATACTACTCCTCACAGTATGAGTTCCAGGGCGACGGCTCCGTTGAAAACACCATGATTTATGCCACACGCCACGCCCTGGCATGCTTCCCACAGAAGAATCCCGACGGCACATGGCTCTACTCCACTCCCTACACATCTTATAATGTAGCCAACGGCCGCCACATCCTTGTTGGAGAAGGCTCTCACCGCAATGTAAACCGCATCAACGACTTCTCCAACACCACACGTCTGGTTATCAATCCTATCAAACAGCTTAGCATCACCGGCGACTTCACATTCCGTTTCTATCAGCTACGCAACACAAGCCGCTCGCAGAACATGACCTACCGTGTCTATCCCGACGAAGCATTGAAATCATATGTGACAGGTGCCGGCGAAGACCGTCTCGACGAATCGGTAAAGACCCGCAACTATATGGCATATAACATCTATGCCACATACAACGATACATTTGCCGATGCCCACAATGTCACAATAACGGCAGGCTACAACAATGAATCATGGAAGAGCAAGAATATCAACGTAGCCGCAGGCAACCTCTCGTCGTCCGCACTCGACGACCTTAAGCTCGCCACCGGATTCGCTTCCGACAACAATTATGGAGGCGGACAGAACCAGTATGTCCTCTCAGGCATATTCGGACGCGTGAACTATGACTACAAAGGACGCTACCTCTTCGAAGCCAGCGGACGCTACGACGGTTCGTCGCGCTTCGGCCGCGGCTCTCGCTGGGGATTCTTCCCTTCTGCTTCTCTCGGATGGCGTATCTCTGAAGAATCATTCTTCGCAGGAGCACGCGACATCGTTGACAATCTTAAAATCAGATTATCCTACGGTAGCCTCGGCAACCAGAATGTATCCTCTTACTATACATTCCTACGCCTCGTGTCGATAAAAGACTTCGACAGTTTCACATTCGGCGACGGCACAATCGGAAAATACTCCAGCCTCAGCGCACCGATTGCCGACGACCTCACTTGGGAGAAAGCCAACCAGTATAACCTTGGTATCGACTACTCGATGCTCAACGGCCGACTCAACTTTACCGCCGACGCATACATCCGCGACACCAAGGACATGCTTACCGAAGGCATAGCCCTGCCGTCGGTATACGGCGCCGATGTCCCCGACATGAACACCGCCGATCTCCGCACCAAAGGATATGAAATCGCTCTGAGCTGGCGCGACAATTTCCAACTATTCGGCAATCCCTTCGATTACAGCGTAGGATTCAACCTGAGCGACTACAGAAGCGAAATCACCAAGTACGATAACCCCACAAAGTCATTCGCAAAGGAATACTACGTAGGAATGCGCATCGGTGAAATCTGGGGCTACCGCACCGACGGACTGTTCAAGACCGATGAAGAAGCCGCCCAATATGCAGCCTCACATACTTTCTCTTCGAGACTCACAGGCAACCTTACCGGCGGATGGAAAGCCGGCGACCTCAAGATTCTCGACCTTGACGGCGACGGATTCATCGGCGAGACAGGCAACGAGACTGCCGACGCTCCCGGCGACCGTACTATCATAGGCAACTCGCTCCCCAGCCTGTCATATGGCATCACAGGTAGCATACGCTACTTCGGATTCGACGTCTCCGTATTCTTCCAGGGCACCGGCAACCACTACTGGTATCCCGAGAACCAGTCAATGCCTTTCTGGGGCGCATACGGCTACCCTTACAACTCGTTCATTCCGACCAATTTCCTCGACAATGTATGGGCTGAGGACAATCCCGATGCATACTTCATACGCCCGCGCTCCAACATGTCGACAGGCGGATATCTGCGCGACGCCAACGACCGCTACCTTCAGAACGCACGCTATCTCCGTCTGAAAAATCTTACCGTCGGATACACCATCCCAACAAAGGTTACAAAGAAAGCAGGCATAGACCAGGTACGCGTATACTTCTCCGGAGAGAACCTTCACTACTGGTCGCCGATGAAGAAACATACAAAGTATGTTGATCCCGAGGCTGCCATACAACGCGGGGACAAGACCGGTGCCGACGCCAACAACGCATTCTACCCCTGGCAGAAGACATTCATGTTTGGTCTCGACATTACATTCTAATCCTGTAAAAGCTGTATAATCATGAAAAAATATATAATCCCCATCGTAATGCTTCTTGCAGCCGGAGCGACATCTTGCGACGACGCACTTGATCTCGAACCCCAGGACCGCATTACCGACAAAGACTACTTCAATACCGAGAACGACCTGATGCTGTTCTCCAACCCGTTCTACAACAATATCCTTCCTAAAAAAGCCTACGACAGCCAGAGCGACCTCATCATAGCGCAGGATCTCAGCAACGAGCTCCGCGGAGGCTCATTCCGCCCTATCCCCAAGACCTCGGGCGGCGGCGGATGGAAGTGGACCGACCTGCGCCGCATCAACACCCTTCTTGAGAATGTCGACAAGTGCGACGATCCGGCAGCGGTGGTGAAATACACTGCTATCACACGATTCTTCCGTGCATACTTCTATTTCGACAAGGTGGTAAGATTCGGCGATGTGCCCTGGTATGATACACAGATAGGCTCTGCCGATAAGGATTTGCTCTACAAAGCACGCGACTCGCGCGAGCTGGTGATGACAAAGATGCTCGAGGATGTAAATTATGCCATCGAGAATCTGCCTGACCACAAGGCACAGACCAATGTGCCCTACCGTGTGACCAAATGGGCCGCACTCGCCTTGAAATCGCAGTTCTGCCTCTTTGAAGGCACATTCCGCAAATACCACGGCCTGCAGATTGAAGGCCACGATGCGGAATATTATCTGAAACAGTCGGCCGAGGCTGCCGCCGAACTTATCAACGATGGCCCCTACAAAATATGGTCGTCAGGCAAGCCTGCATCTGACTATCGCGACCTCTTCATCGCCGAAAACGCCAACTCCGACGAGTATATCCTCGCCATAAAGTATGACAACAAGATTCCTATGTGCCACGATGCATACGGATTCTCATTCACCACAGCACGCGGCATGCCGGGATACACACGCAAGTTTGTCAACATGTATCTGATGAAAGACGGCACCAAATTTACCGACCGCGCCGGATGGCAGGAAATGACATACGCCGACGAAATCAAAAACCGCGACCCGCGCCTGAGTCAGTCAATTCGCACTCCCGGATTCACCCTCAACAAGAAGGTGTACAATCCCAACCTCGCAGAGTCAGTCACAGGCTACAACCCGATTAAGTTCGTACCCGACGGCGTTACTCGCAACGACTATTGCAGCAACGACCTCCCTGTATTCCGTATTGCAGAGGTGATGCTCAACTACGCGGAAGCACGCGCCGAACTTGGCGAACTCACCCAGACCGATCTCGACAACACCGTCAACAAGATTCGCGACCGCGTAAGCATGCCTCATCTCGACATGGCAGAAGCCAACGCCAACCCCGACTACTATCTCTCATCGGCTGAATACGGATATCCCAACGTGAGCGGAGCCAACAAAGGTGTGATTCTCGAGATTCGTCGCGAGCGTGCCGTAGAGCTGAGCCAGGAAGGCGACCGTTGGGCCGACATACGCCGTTGGAAAGCCGGAAAATGCTATGACCAGCCGATTACCGGAATGTACTTCCCGGGAGCAGGCTCATACGACCTCAATGGCGACGGAAATCCCGAGATTGTGCTCTACCGTGCCGACCAGGCCAAGCCCGACGTGGCCGGAGCTCAGGTGTACATGATTGGATCGGAAATAAAGCTCACTCAGGGCGACAAAGGATATGTAAACTATCATGGCGCCGTAGAACGCACCCCCTTCAACGAGGACCGCGACTACTACTATCCCATATCCTCCTACGATATCGACCTCTATAAGGCTGCCGGATATCCCCTCGTTCAGAACCCCGGCTGGTTCTAAACGACTGGTCAAATTTATTCTGAACAGTTTCTTATAAATACTTCATTGTCTATTTACCAACAATTACAACGATGAAAATCAGACACTATATAATGACAGCGCTCGTACTGCTGACCGCGTGCCTCGTTTCGGGATGCAACGATGACGACGACAACGGCTCAAAGGCCAAGGCCGTGCTCGCCAGCGCTAATAGCCTCACCTTCGAAGGCCTGGAGGCAACACCTCAAATTATCACAGTATATTCCGACGCCAGATGGGAAGCCGAGGCTCCGGAATGGGTGACAGTGTCGCCCGCTACCGGAGAAGGCATCACAGAAGTGACAGTATGTGTAATCGACAACATGCGTGAAGGTGCTCTCGACAATCCGAGGAAGGCCGAACTGGTATTCAAGGGCGCCACACTCGCCAGCCGTTCGGCAGTGATTGTGACCCAGAAAGGCGACAACTACCGCGACTGCACACAGTATACACCCGACAAAGTTTACGAAGTGGCCGACGAGACTTATATGGTTCTCACCGATGCGCTCGTAATATCAAAGACAGCCGAAGGATATATCATCTCCGACGACACCTGTGACGATTACGTATATCTGAAGAGCAAACAGCAGGCTGAGGCAGGCGACAAGGTGACTGTAAAAGCCCAGAAGATGTCGGACAGCCAGAAGATGGCATATCTTGAGGCTGAAGACATGACCGTGAACTCGAGCAACAATGCAATCAACCGTGGCGAAGCTAATGATATCACAGCCGATATCGACACATATACCTCGGCAAAGCGCGACTATGTGGCTGTTGAGGGTGTGCTCGCAGGCAAGACAATCACAGTAGCCGATGCCAAGTTTGCCATCACACTTGCCGATGTGCCGGCATCAGTCAATCTCAGCGCCCTCGAAGGCCATACTGTAAAAGCATTCGGTTATTTCGCCGGCGTGGCAGCACCATACGTACGCATCTATCTCGAATCCATGACAGACCTCGGAGAAGCCCAGGTAATCTACTGGAGCGAGGATTTCGAATGGCTTGCACCGTTCGCTCAGGCAAGTGAAGCCGGCCGCACAGTCGAGACCGACGACCTCAACGCCACAGCACCCCAGATTGTAAAGGCATCGGCCAACGGCACTACAGCCCTCGCCTACGCCGAGAGCCTCGGTTACGAATTCCTCCGCGTCACCACAAAGACCGCAGGAGAATGTATCTATATCCAGGAAAACTACCTGAAATTCGGAAAAACTTCCTACCAGGCCGGTATCACTCTTCCTGCGATTGAAACCGTACCTGCCGACGCATCCGGTGTGCTTCTTGAATTTGACTGGTGTCCCATGCGCCAGGGTTCAGGCAAGATTGACCCCGTCGACCTGATTGTAATCGTCAAGAACGGCAGCGACGAGACCACACTCACCGTGCCCACCCACAACTGGCCCAACGGTCATGTTCTTGAATGGATAAAGGCCTCTATCAGCCTCGACGGCATAAAGATTGACAAGAACACCAGGATTACAATCCGACAGATTGACGAACAGTGGCCCGCAGCCACCGCCAACCGCTGGTTCCTCGACAATATCCGCATCTACTCCAAGCTCTGATTACAGAGTACCACTGTCTATAACAATAGCGCGTATCACACCGAGTGCGATACGCGCTATTGTTATAGACTCACTGTTGCTATTGATTCATTGATGTTTATATCGATACGGCCATCGACCTCCTATCTGTTGTAAAGACCGCCGGTTAGCGGCGCGGCAGAAGCAGGAGTACAGGTGTATCACCCGCATCAGGTGCAGACGACGAGTCGGGCATATAGAGGGAATTGGCCGACAGATAACGGTCGGCACGCATTATCGCACGGTCAAGCAACGGAGCATCCTGCACGCGCAAAGTCAAGGCACGGCGGTGGGCGTCGGTCAGGCGTCCGGAGGCACACACTGCCACGATACCCGATACAAATACAGTCTGCGGCACCTCTCCGTCAAACGGACGGATTATCACATTGCCGCCATCAACCGACACTATAGAATTGCGATATAACTGCCCCCGGTGTAGCACACCGAGAGCCAGATACTGTAACTTTGACATATGGATTATTCGCGTCCCGGCTTATAAGTATGTACCGACGAGCGGTCGTAATGGTCGGGAGAGAAACGTGTACGCACAAGTGCGATACTGTCAATATAAGCAGCCTCTCCCTGAGTCGGAGACACTGTAGCAAAGCCAAACACATTCTGCGCCGTGCGGGCTGTATCAATCTGCATCACTATCTCGCTCCAGCCCTGGCCGGAAGTTGTGCCGGTCATATAATCGGTAGTACCGTCGGTATACTGTGTGGCGATAGCGTAGTAGAGCGGCGACTGCATATTACTTTTGTAGAAACGCCAGGTGTAGATATCGCCGGTCTCCCAGTTTTCATCACGTCTCAGATTGAAACGCACCATAGCGTCGGGCTGTCCGTAAAAATAGCGGTGCATACGGGCCTCGGGCCATGCATCGGCCGAATCGCCGACAACGGCCATGTCGACACGTGCCCCACCCTGGTCGGCATCGACTTCAGCCACTTCCGACTCAAGCCTCGCTATCACATCGTCATATACCTCGATGTATTTCTCGATGTTGTGGCCATACCATACCATCGATGTATCAAACTGTTCCTGTGTCACCCCGTGTCTCAACAGTACAGACTGTTTCATGACCTTACGCATTGAGTCGGAGCCATAGCGCGTACGGTTAAGGTCGACCACCCCCTCAGCCTTATGGATATCGGTGAGAAGGTCGACCATCTGCTTCTTTTTAAGCACATGGTCGGGCGTGCGGTCACATGCTCCGGCTACCGCGAGCAGTATCAGAGAAGCGGGTACAAGAAGAGAGCGGCGGCGCATCATTCGGCAGTAGGTTTGGGCTCCTCATCCTCAGGGATAGACAAAGCCTTTGAGTAAAATAATATAAGAACGAGAATACCTACCGTAATAGCGGCGTCGGCAATATTGAATATAGGCTGGAAGAACAGAAAAAACTGACCGCCGATAAAGGGAATCCAGTCGGGCCAATAGAAACTGAACAACGGAAAATAAAGCATATCGACTACCTTTCCGTGGAACAATGGCGCATAGCCGCCGTCGGGAGGAAACATCTGGGCGACTGCCGGCGGCATCGGATTATTGAATATCATCCCATAAAACACCGAATCGATGATGTTGCCGGCCGCACCTGCGGTAATCAGCGCTACGCATGCCATGAAGCCTGCGGAATATCGTGGCTTGTCCTTTATGCGGAATATAGCGTATATAAGCGCTCCTACCGCTACAATCCTGAACAGGGTAAGAAACAGTTTGCTTCCCATCTCCATGCCGAAAGCCATGCCGTTGTTCTCGATAAAATATATCTGAAACCAATCAGTCACAAAAATACTCTCGCCAAGATACATGTGGGTCTTAATCCAGATTTTTACAATCTGGTCCACAAGCAGCACAGCAATGATAATGATGGCGGCAAGCCATCCCTTGGAAAGTTTCATAAGCGAAACAAAGGGGTTAATAGCCGGTTCGACAATATATATTTTACGCCTGGATTGCAGATTTCGGAGTGGCAACTGCGCTCATGAGCATGTCTGTACCAGATGCGAAATGTCCAAAAGATACAATCCTGAAGCTATTCATTAGTCGAAGAATCGGAATAATTTAGGATTAAATATAAAATCCCGTACCGGCAGTCGCTTCATGGCTGCCGGTACGGAGACAATAAGTGTATATCAGCGTTTGCGGCCCGACTCCTTGGCCTCTACACTGAGAGTAGCGTGGGGCACTGCCATAAGACGCTCCTTAGGTATGAGCTTGCCTGTCTGGCGACAGATACCGTATGTCTTGTTCTCGATACGGATAAGAGCGGCCTGCAGATGCTGTATAAATTTCATCTGACGCTGTGCCAGCTGTCCGGCTTCCTCCTTGCTGAGAGTGCTTGCGCCCTCCTCAAGTACCTTGAATGTAGGAGAAGTATCGGCGGTATCATTACCGTCGCTGTTCATCACATTGGCCTTCAGCAGTTCATAATCTTTCTGAGCCTTATCGAGCTTTCTCAGTATAAGTTCCTTGAACTCCTGCAGCTCTTCATCGGTATAGCGTGTTTTTTCACTCATATGTGTTAATGTAGGGGATAGGTAATTATACAATGCTTATTCTTGCGACCAAAGTGATACCGTCGATATCAAGAACGGCCGCGTCGGAATCCGACTGGTCGACCGGAGCGACAGAAAGTTCGGTAGCGAGCACCTGACGGCTTATATAATCAGCAAATGTATCGAGAGCCGCGTCGGTAGCCGGATTTGGTGCAAACTGAAGACGGATTTTATCGGTGATATTGAATCCGCGCTCCTTGCGGAGATTCTGTATGCGGTTTACCACATCGCGGGCGATGCCCTCACGACGAAGTTCGTCAGTTACAGTAACATCCAGAGCCACAGTGACTGTGCCGTCGGTAGCGACCTCCCATCCTGGGATATCTTCGCTTACGATATCTACGTCGGCTACCTCTATGACAGCTTCCGCTCCGTCAAGATTGAGAGTAATCGAGCCCTCGCGGGTCAGGGCGGCGATATCAGCCTGCGACAAGGCGGCAAGCGCAGCAGCGGCAGCCTTCATCTGTTTTCCGAGCTTCTTTCCGAGCTTCTTGAAGTCGGGCTTCACACGCTTTACCATCACACCGTCCTCATCGGTCACGATGCGCATCTCCTTTACATTGACCTCGCTAAGAATAAGGTCGGCCATAGTGCGGAGCATAGATGCCTGACGCTCGTCGGTGACAGGCACCATGAGTGTAGCCAGAGGCTGACGTACCTTTATGTTCACCTTACGACGTAGAGCAAGCACCATCGATGTAATCTGCTGTGCCAGACGCATGCGTTCCTCGAGGTCGGTGTCGCTGGCTCCGGCCTGTGGGAACAATGCGAGATGCACCGATTCGGTATTACCGCGTGTCACTGAGGTAAGATCCTTATAGAGACGGTCGGCAAAGAACGGAGCCACGGGAGCCATCAGCAGAGCTACAGTCTCAAGACATGTATAGAGTGTCTGATATGCCGAAAGTTTGTCGGCATCCATCTCCTTGCCCCAGAAACGCTTGCGATTAAGGCGCACATACCAGTTGGAGAGGTTGTCCTGTACAAACTCGCTGATTGCACGGGCAGCCTTGGTAGGCTCATAGTCGTCAAGGTCGGAGTCGACCTCGCGGATAAGCGTGTTGAGCACCGAAAGTATCCAGCGGTCGATTTCAGGACGCTCCTCTACAGGTATCTGCGGCTGAGAATTGTCGAAGCCGTCGACATTGGCGTAAAGGGCAAAGAATGAATATGTATTGAAGAGGGTGCCGAAGAACTTGCGCACAGTTTCCTCCACGCCGGCGGGATCATACTTGAGATTGTCCCATGGCGACGAGTTACTGATCATATACCAGCGCAAGGGGTCGGAACCGTAAGTCTCGATTGACTTGAACGGGTCGACGGCATTGCCGAGACGCTTCGACATCTTGTTGCCATTCTTGTCGAGCACAAGCCCGTTGGACACCACAGCCTTGTATGCCACGGAGTCAAACACCATGCCGGCGATGGCATGAAGGGTAAAGAACCATCCGCGTGTCTGGTCTACACCCTCGGCGATAAAGTCGGCGGGGAAAAGATCGCCGCGGTCAAAGGCTTCCTTGTTCTCAAACGGATAGTGAATCTGGGCATAAGGCATCGAGCCTGAGTCAAACCACACGTCGATAAGGTCGAGCTCGCGGTGCATAGGCTGTCCGGTAGGACTTACCAGCACGATATCGTCGACATACGGGCGGTGGAGGTCGATTTTCTCATAGTTATCCTTGGAGTAATCTCCTGGCACGAATCCACGGTCGCGATAAGGATTGCTCTTCATCACCCCGGCCTCTACAGCCTTGTCGATTTCGTTGTAGAGAGTGGCTACCGAGTCGATGCATATCTCCTCGGTACCGTCGGCATTGCGCCATATCGGGAGCGGAGTACCCCAGTAGCGGCTACGGCTCAGATTCCAGTCCTGAAGATTTTCAAGCCACTTGCCGAAACGTCCGGTTCCGGTAGCCTCCGGTTTCCATTTTATTGTCTTGTTGGCGGCCATTAGCGCCTCGCGGGCTGCGGTAGTACGGATAAACCAGCTGTCGAGCGGGTAGTACAATACCGGCTTGTCAGTACGCCAGCAGTGGGGATAGTTGTGTACATGCTTCTCTATGCGGAAAGCCTCGCCGGCCTTCTTCATCTCCATGGCGATTACGATATTGAGGTCCTCGGCCTTGGCAGCGGCAGCCTCATCGTATTTGCCATCGGGATTAAAGCGAGGGTCATAGGCATTCTTCACATACTCTCCGGCATGACGGGTATATGCGGGGATGTCAACGCAAGCCTCTACGAAAGATGGAGCAAGTTCGTCGACAGTATAATATTTTCCGGTCAGATCGACCATCGGACGGGTCTCACCCTTGGGAGTCACCATATAAAGGCCCGGCACTCCGGCAGCCTTGGCTACCTTGGCGTCGTCGGCACCGAATGTCGGAGCGATATGCACGATACCGGTACCATCCTCCGTGGTGACATAGTCGCCGGGGATTACACGGAAAGCCTCATCGGCAAGCTCTACAAAAGTATCGCGGCCGGCGGTAAAAGTCTTGTCGGGATGGGCGGCGGCATATTCGCGTACGAACTCCGGAGCCAGATGGCTCACCTTCTCGCAAGGCTTCACCCAGGGCATCAGCTGGCGGTAACGCATGCCGATAAGGTCGGCAGCGGCATATACGGCAGCCACACGGTAAGGAATCACCTTGTCGCCCGGAGTATAGACCATCTCAGCCTCTGCGCCCTCGGGCTTGAAGTATGCAGCCACACGGTCTTTAGCCATGATTGCCGAAATCTTCTCGCCGGTATAGGGATTGAAAGTGCGCACAAGGGCATACTCGATTTTGGGGCCTACACAGAGAGCGGTGTTCGAGGGAAGAGTCCAGGGAGTTGTGGTCCAGGCAAGGAACACAGGTGTACCCCACTCCGCCATCTCGGGCTTCGGTTCCTCGATTACGAACTGTGCGGTTACTGTTGTATCCTTTACATCACGGTAACAGCCCGGCTGGTTCAGCTCATGGCTGCTGAGGCCGGTGCCGGCAGCAGGCGAATAGGGCTGGATGGTATATCCCTTGTAAAGGTATCCCTTCTTGTGGAGCTGACTGAGAAGCCACCACACTGACTCGATGAAGCGGTTGTCGTAGGTGATATACGGGTCGTTCATGTCAACCCAGTAGCCCATCGAATTGGTAAGGTTCTCCCATTCGCGGGTATATTTCATTACCTCGCGGCGACAGGCTGCGTTGTATTCGTCGACAGAGATTTTTGTGCCGATATCGGTCTTTTTTATGCCGAGGCTTTTCTCTACGCCGAGCTCTACAGGCAGGCCGTGGGTATCCCAGCCAGCCTTACGCTTCACCTGGAAACCCTTCATGGTCTTGTAGCGGCAGAACGTATCCTTAATAGTACGAGCAATAACATGGTGAATGCCAGGCATGCCGTTGGCAGAGGGAGGACCCTCGTAGAACACAAACGACGGAGCGCCTTCGCGCACCTTCATGCTCTGCTCAAACAGGTGCTCGTCGTTCCATCCCTGAAGCACCTGACGGTTTACCTCAGAGAGGTTGAGCTTGTCGTACTCGTTAAATTTCTTGCTCATACTATATGATGGATGATATTAGTTGTAATCTGATTAGCTTTAAAAAGTTTCGCAAAGTTACTAATATTTATTTGTTCAGGCAAATATGCGCGCACGTACAAAAAATGCCGGAGATTTCATCATCTCCGGCATCAATTATCTTATCCCACTGTCATCTGACAGGAAGCGATAGAAGCAATTTCAGCGCATTTCAAGATAAGTCACCTTATCCATATCGCCATAGTCGAGATTTTCTCCGCCCATGCCCCATATAAACATATAGTTGCTTGTACCAGCGGCAGCATGGATGCTCCATTCGGGAGCCATCACAGCCTGCTCGTCGTGGAGCCAGATAAGGCGGTTCTCCTGAGGCTCTCCCATAAGGTGGCATATGGCATTGCCCTCCGGCACATTGAAGTAAAAATATACCTCAACACGACGGTCGTGGGTGTGAGCAGGCATTGTGTTCCACACACTTCCGGGCTTAAGTTCGGTCAGGCCCATCTGGAGCTGGCAAGGCCCCTCTTCGAGCACATTCGACACGATGAGCTGATTGATGACCCTGTCGTTGCTCTCCTCCATACGTCCGGCGGCAAAAGAGTTGGCTTTGATGGAGCCTTTGCGACCGTCAATAGTCACGAGCTGGGTCTTGTAGGCCTTGTGGGCAGGAGTAGAATTGAGATAGAAGCGTGCCGGATTGGAGGCATCCTTCGAACGGAATGTGACATTCTTATTGCCACGGCCTACATAGAGCGCGTCCTTGAAGTGGAGCTCATACTCCTTGCCGTCGACGCTTACGATACCGTCGCCACCGATATTTATCACACCAAGCTCGCGACGTTCAAGGAAGTACTGCGATTTCAGAGGCTCGATTGTCTCAAGCACGACAGGACCGGACACCGGAACCACTCCGCCATATACTATGCGGTCGTAAAGCGAATAGGTAAGATTTACTTTATCCTGCTCCATTACCTTGGGCATCATGAAGTGAGAACGCAGTTGCTCGGTATCATAATGCTTCACATCATCGGGATGGCATGCGCGGAGTATGCTGTAACTGGTCTGTGCGGAGGCTGCGATTGCTGTCATAGCGAGGGCCAATGTTAAAAGTTTTTTCATTATTGCTGTATGTTATAACTTTAGAGCTTGTTTAATAATAAATGTTACCGTCAGGGCGGTCAATCGTCGAGCATATTTTCGCTTGTGATGAGGGAG
>NZ_JAIDKI010000157.1:2148-20124 GCF_029051885.1 Muribaculum sp. | reverse complement strand
GATGTAGACTGCCTCGGAATATTTGATGCGGATGTACGACGTCTCGTATCCACTGAGCATGATTTCAAGATTCCTCACACCGGCTGGGACACAGTAACAGTTACAGCTCCCGACGGGCCCGTTCCGGATATGCTTGACGGTCGCTATTTCTATTATGTCCACAGCTATGCAGTGCCGGTCGGCCCCGATACCTCTGCAATAACAGAATACTGCGGTCCATGGAGTGCCGCAATGCATCGCGACAACTTCTATGCCGTACAGTTCCATCCCGAAAAGAGCGGGCCCGACGGCAGTTCCCTGCTATCCCACTTCCTTAACCTTTGATTGCCTATGATTGAGATTATTCCTGCCATAGATATTATCGGGGGCAAATGTGTCAGACTGACACGTGGCGAATACACGACCTCAAAAGTATACTCCGACGATCCTGTCGATATGGCAAAGCGTTTTGCCGATGCCGGTTGCCGCCGTCTGCATCTTGTAGATCTCGACGGCGCAAAAAGCAACCATATTGTCAACCACCGGACACTGGAGCAGGTAGCTTCCCGTACACCGCTTATTGTTGATTTCGGCGGAGGACTGAAGAGCGACGACGACCTGCGTATAGCCTTCGAAAGCGGAGCATCCATGGTGACCGGCGGCAGTATCGCCGTACGCCGGCCTGAAACATTTCTCCGCTGGCTTGACACTTATGGTTCCGACCGCATAATATTAGGCGCCGATGCCCGCGGAGGTAAAATCGCCGCCGAAGGATGGACGGCAACGTCCGACCGCGACATCGTACCGTTTATTGAGGGATATGCCGCCCATGGCATACGACGTGTCATATCTACAGAAATAAGTGTCGACGGAACACTTGAGGGACCGGCCGTCAGTCTATACCGACGCATACTTGACATATTGCCTGATTTATGGCTTGTAGCAAGTGGTGGTGTCGGATCGATATCCGATATAGCTGCGCTTGACACTGCTGCCGTGCCGGCCGTCATAGTAGGCAAAGCCATATATGAAGGGCGTATCTCACTATCCGACATATCACGCTTCAATCTATCGTCATGTTAGCAAAAAGAATAATCCCGTGTCTTGACGTCAAGGACGGAAAGACAGTGAAGGGCATCAACTTCGTCAACTTCCGCGATGCAGGAGACCCGGTGGTTCTCGGACAGCAATATAGCGAACAGGGCGCAGACGAACTGGTGTATCTTGATATTACAGCCTCCCATGAGGGACGAGGTACATTCATCGAACTTGTAAGACGTGTTGCCGAAAATGTAAATATCCCCTTTACTGTAGGCGGCGGCATAAGCGCTGTCGACGATGTGGCCCGACTGCTGGATGCCGGAGCTGACAAAGTATCTGTCAACTCTGCGGCATTGCGCAATCCGGAGCTTATCGACGGCATTGCGTCGCGGTTCGGATGTCAGGTGTGCGTTACGGCAATCGATGCCCGTTTCGACGATGGAGAATGGCGGTGCTATCTCAATGGTGGCCGTAAGCCGACAGAACGCACACTTTTTGAATGGGCACATGAAGCCCAGGAACGTGGCGCAGGCGAAATTCTGTTTACTTCCATGGATCATGACGGAGTAAAGCAAGGGTTCGCATGCGAAGCGTTGGCCGAACTTACATCAAAACTCACAATTCCTGTAATAGCATCAGGAGGCGCAGGAAATATGAATCACTTTGTCGACGTATTCTCCTCAGGACATGCTGATGCAGCTCTTGCTGCAAGCATTTTTCATTTTGGAGAAATATCCATTCCCGAATTAAAAAATTATCTTTCTCAAAACAATATTCCCGTAAGACTATGTCAGAACTCAACTACGATAAATTAGGCGGCCTGATTCCCGCAATAATCCAGGATGACGCTACAAAAAATGTACTCATGCTTGGATTTATGAACGAAGAAGCCTACTGCAAAACTCTTGAAACAGGTAAAGTAACGTTCTTCAGCCGCACAAAAAACAGATTGTGGACAAAAGGTGAGGAGAGCGGCAATTTCCTCAATGTAGTAAGCATCGAAGAAGACTGTGACCACGATACTCTTCTCATCAGAGTTAAGCCGGTAGGTCCGGTATGTCATAAAGGTACCGATACATGCTTCGGCACCAGCAATACCATGGGAATAGAATTCCTACGCTATCTTCAGGACTTCATTGACCGTCGTCATAACGAGATGCCGGAGGGTTCATACACAACATCTCTTTTCAAAAAAGGGATTAACCGCATGGCACAGAAAGTCGGAGAGGAAGCGGTAGAGACTGTCATCGAAGCCACAAACGGCACCATCGACGGACTCGTATACGAGGCTTCCGACCTCATATACCATCTGATTGTACTTCTTACTTCCAAAGGTCTGCGTATCGAGGATTTGGCAGCCGAACTGCAAAAGCGCCACAAAGAATAACCGGCCGTCATAATGCCTATGGAAGATTCAGTATTAGTCTCCTATAAAGGGGTAGAACTCCACCGCAAAGAACTGATTGTCCTTAAGGACATAAATATTGAGGTAAAGGACGGAGAATTCCTTTATATACTCTGTAAAGTCGGCAGCGGCAAGAGTAGCCTCATGAAATCCATGTATGCCGATATTCCTATTATTAAAGGTGACGCAGATGTGCTTGGATATGACCTGACTGCGATAAAACGCAAGGATATACCGATGCTTCGACGCGAAATCGGAATAGTGTTCCAGGATTTCCAGCTACTCACCGACCGCTCGGTCTACAACAATCTTTTATTTGTACTTCAGGCTACCGGCTGGAAGATTAAAGCAGACATGGATGAGCGTATCGAACAGGTATTGAAAGAAGTCGGTATGCTCAACAAGAGCTACAAGATGCCTCACGAATTATCCGGAGGAGAGCAACAACGTATAGTTATTGCCCGTGCGCTTCTTAACAAGCCGCGGCTCATTCTTGCCGACGAGCCTACCGGAAACCTGGATCCCGCCACAGGCGAACAGATTGTAGCCTTTCTGCATCAAATTGCCGAGGAGGGTACAGCAGTGATAATGGCGACACATAATCTCGCTCTGGTAGAGCAGTTCCCTGCCCGACTCCTGCGTTGCCATGACAAACGCATAACATCCTTCTGAAGATACTTACTACTGATTTTCATAGCCTCTCATATACGTACATATGAGAGGCCTTCATCCTTTCATTAACTGGTAGTAATTGATATTTCAAAAGACATATAGTATTCTAAAGATAAATTTAACCAAATTATTATGATGAAAAACTTTCTATTGTTCCCGGCATTAGGGATAATGATTGCCGGCAGTGTTATAGGATGCAAGCCTGAAACAAACGAAGTGCCCACATGCGATGGGACTATTCTTCATGCATGGTCATGGTCATTCGACACTATTGCCGCAAACATGAAAACTATTGCCGATGCCGGGTTCGACTATGTTCAGACCTCTCCGGCCAATACATGTTTCATTGGCGAGCAGGGCGGTATGGCCTTATTCAGCGAAGAAGGCGATTCCGTAAAAGGCAAATGGTACTATTACTATCAGCCTATCGATTGGAAAATCGGCAATCATCTGCTGGGCACACGCCGGCAGTTTAAAGCCATGTGTGACAGTGCCGCCAAATATGGCGTAAAAGTGATAGTCGATGTACTTCCCAATCATACCGCGGTAGATCACAGTGCCGTTACAGCCGCGCTTGACAGTGCTGCCGGAGGCCACGACAAACTTTTTCATGCCAACGGATTCAACAATATCCATCAGTGGAACGACAGATATGAATGTACAACAGGGATGATGGGCGGTCTTCCCGATGTCAATACTGAAAATCCAGGATTCCAGCACTACTACCTGCAATATGTCAACGACCTGCTCGCCTGTGGAGCCAGAGGTTTCCGCTACGATACGGCCAAACATATCGGTCTCCCGGATGACCCCCGCGACTCACTCTCTGAACGCAACAATTTCTGGGATATCGCCACCGGACGTGAAAGTGTGCAGGGACTCTCTTTAGCACTGCCTGCCGACAGTCTGTTCATATACGGAGAAGTGCTTCAGGACAAAAATGTGCGCGAAGCTGATTATGCAGAGTATATGGGAGTGACAGCAAGCAACTACGGCCACGCTCTCCGACATGTTCTCTCCGAAGGCAACTACTTTGCCGACTCACTCACGCAATGGATGAATCCCGCGCCGGCTTCCAAACTTGTGACATGGGTAGAGTCGCACGATACATATGCCAACGAGCACGAATCGGCCGATCTTGAGGACGCACAGATTCGCCAGGGATATGTATTTCTGGCTGCCCGTCAATATGGCACTCCGCTCTTCTTCAGCCGCCCGATGGGCTCTACACGCCAGAATTATTGGGGGAACAATCGCATCGGAGCCCGTGGCAACGATGAGTTCTTCAATCCTGAAGTTGTTGCCGCCAACCAATTCCGCCATACAATGCATGGCCAGCCTGAACAGATATCAGCCTCAGACAATGGTGCGGTAATCGCAGTAGAGCGCGGTAATAAAGGAATCGTGCTGATAAATATCTCTGATGAACCTCAGCAGATGGAACTTGCCACAACTCTGGGCAAAGGAACATATACCGACAATGTGCATGGCTTAGGCTTTAATGTGGACAACGGTCATATTTCCGGAACCATCCCCCCTATGTCATCATGCATTATCTACAGCAATTAACAATAATATCGTATGATTCCAAGCTCATGACTTCAAAACTATCACATCACATTTGAGCACAAAATCATAGCAAAATGCCAGCAAGCAGCCCTATCAGACCACTCATAGGGCTGCTTCTCGTATCATAAGGTCAGCACAACCCGTGATTTAACATTTTTTAGCCGCTTAATAATTTTTACTTTATCCCCATTAATATTAACTTTTCACAATAATACCTTGCATTCATTATTAAATTTAAGCGGTAACGCCCCCGATTACCCTATATATCGCCAAAATATGTTATTAAACATATACCAGAGGCCATTGATAGTACAAAACAAATTATTACCTTTGCAATGCAAGAGGGAAATAAACCTCCCGATTGAAAAAATCTTCTTAGCTAACTAAGAAATCTGACATCCACGAAACAACACCAACAAAAAAGGTAAACAGAATACTTTTTCATACGTAACTTTCCAATAAAGACAGAATAGATATTCAACAAGCAACAAGCGAGAAATAAGGGTGCCGTGAGGTAGTCTTATTTTTTTGTACCTATTTGTGCAAACATTTGTCGGATTTATCCATTACAATTATCTTTGCAATAACTAAAGTTATCATAAATGAAACGATTATTAATATTATTGGCGACAACAGTCGCGTCATTTGCAAATATTGCATTATCCGCCGAATGGCATGGAACCAAAAGCAAGTGGCACGGTGCCGACAGATATGATTTCACAGTTGCCGGCCGTAGTGCAATAATGGTAGTTCCCGACAATCCGCTCCCCGGCAATCCATGGATATGGAGACCTGCATTTTTCGACGCCTTCCCATCGATTGATATTGCTCTGTTGGACCAGGGGTATCACATAGCCTATTATAATGTGACCGACGAATGGGCACGCCCGTCATCGATTCGTGCCGGTAAAGAGTTTTATGACTTTGCCGTGGAACACGGCCTTATGGATAAGGTAGTGATGGAGGGCTTGAGTCGTGGCGCGTATTACTCACTACGCTTCGCTCAGACATATCCCGAACATATCGGAGCCTTACTGCTTGACAATCCACTTGTCGATATCAATGAATTGAGGCGCAACAATGATTTGTGGAATGATGTCACCGCCAAGTGGAGACAGGACTCTTTGCCGATACCCGGATTAGCAGAAAACGCCGCGTGCAATCTTTCGATACTCGTCGACCACAAAATCCCGGTAGTGATACTATCGGGAGGCTCTGATACAATAGTCCCTTATGAGCGCAATGGGAAACTAATCAAAGACGCATACCGCCGCTGGAATATACCCGTAAAATCAATCGTCAGGCCGCATTCCGGCCATCATCCACATGGCATCGACAATCCATATCCGATAGCGGAATATATTTCTGAATGCCTCTATGGAAAGCTCTATAGCCGCCCCATGAGAGTGGCCTGCATCGGTGACAGTATGACAGAAGGTGTAGGCACCGACGACTTTGCGACACAAAGTTATCCGGCACAACTCCAGGCCCTCCTTGGCCCGGAATACGAAGTCGGCAATTTCGGAGTCAGCTGTGCTACAATGCTTCGGAAAGGGACGGATGCAGGAAGGCCATTCGGCTATTCTACTCTTCCGGCCATGCATAATGTAATCGACTTCAACCCCGACATAATCATAATAGCTCTCGGAGTAAACGATTGCAAATCGTACAATTGGGAAAAACTCAACCAGGAATTCACAGCAGACTATCAGTCCCTTATTGATACACTCAATATGCTCCCGTCACTGCCTGAAATATATCTTGTAGTGGAACCGTATGTGCAGATAACACCTCAGACGCTCTCCTGGGGATTTGAGGACAAAGGATACTATGAACAAATGCGCGAACACATCAATACGGTCGCTATAGCCAACCGCATGAATATAATATCTCTGACAGATGTATTCAAAGGGGAAGAAGCATACGTATACGCACCCAACGATCACCCCAACCCACGCGGAGCCATGCTTATGGCGAAAGCCATAAAAGCCTCTCTGCCATAGGTCCTAAGAGAGTGTCTAAAAAGCACCATAGCGCTTAAGCAGATGTTCGTAATCAGGAGTGTCCTTATATGATTTAATCCACGAGTCAAGAGAATCGGCAAGAGCAGAGTATCGCCTTGACGCAATCCATGACTGGAACTGATTGAACGAAACTTCGGTGACTACATCAAGCTGAGGATAATCCTTAGCTATCTCCTGAGCCACCCTCCGGCTGATTACGGCTCCCTGAATCTCGCCGAGAGCAGTCATTATCGCGAGCTGTTCCGGACCGTAATCGCCATCCGACTTCACATATATCGTATCGCCTATCTCTCGGCCAAGACTTCTGATACGGCTTTCTACCGAAGAGCCGGCTGCAATCCATATTGTGTCTCCTCCGAGCTCAAGCGGATTGCGCACCGCACCATGCCCTTTCACAGAATCACGCAACTGCACGAGCACCTGTCGATCCACCACTACCGGCTCCAAAAAACGATAACGTCCGCGGAATTCGGCCGTCATCGGAAGATCGGCTACAAGAAGGTCGACTATGCTGTCATGAATAAGCGGCAGGCTCTTCTCTAATGATGCGACAGGATGAAACTTCACCACCAGTCCATGACGCGAAGCGATATCGCGCAACATATCGTAGTGCAATCCGCCAAGAGTATCACCGTATGTATAACATACAAGCGGTGTATATTCGATAGCGACATCAATCGTATCACCGCCTGAAGAGCGTATATCCCAACTGCCATGATTGCTGTCGGCAGCACAACGTCGCAGTCCGTACATACCGAGCAGCACAAACAGCATCAATGTCGCATAAAGTATTCCATTCCCCTTCTTAGGTATCAGCTCCATGACAATACATTTTTATCCAAGGGACCTACTATAGTGTAAAAACAATCCGTGTCGTGGATTAGTTGGGGAAGTCAACCGACAATCCCATCTGGAAACGGCGTGGATTAATCGGATAATGAGGTAGCGAAAAGTAGTTGTCGCCCATCATACCCTGGTTTACATGGCTCATCATCACATAGAAACGCACCTTCGACAACTTCATGTTGGCAAATGCATTCATCAGAGGATAGCCACCGACATCCACCGTGCGCTGATTGTAAAAAGTCATAGTAGCCGGCTGATAGTCGATTGATTTATATTTAGTATAGTAATCACAATCAACTCCAAGCTGCACATGAAGCACACCTGCTACCTTGAAGTTCAGCGACAGATTGGAATACACTGCAAGTTTAGGCAAAGGTATCACAGCCTCGTCCGATGAAGTCTGAAGCGTCACACGGTTCTGCCAGACAAGAGGTCCAAACTTAAAATTCTGGTGAAGAGACGCACTCACTACCTGTACACTTCCTCCGGCCTGAACCGGAAGGCAATCTGGGCCGAAGTATATAAGATTCTGCACATTCTCTACTCCAGCATCTATATAAGTGCGTGTATGAGGTATGTTGAGGATTCCCCCTAAACGCAACGACCGTGTCTTACCGAAATCATTCTCCCAGATAAAATGGTTGGAAACATAATGATTCATCAGATATGGAGCCGCAACATTTCGAAAACGCCCATATCCGGTAATGCTTACCGAGTCTCCGAAAAGCGGGAACCTGGTATTGACACGCCCGTCAATCTCAAGGTCGCCTACCACAGGTCCGATAAGTCCGAACCTAGCTGTCGCGTCATACGTAAGAATCGACCCGCGCTGTTTGGTCAACTGTCCGCCGACCCATAAGAGATTCTCATTATGGCTTGCGGGAACCTTACCTACCGGATAAGGTGACAAGCCCGCTGGAAGCGGAATCACACGGTCAAGCGTATCGGTAGTCTGCTTGTAATAGCGTATCTGGTGGGTAATAAATGCAGAGAGTCCGAATTTGGCAAACTTATTGAACTCCTCAAGGAGCTGTACACCGAGCGTGTTTGACAGAGACCAATAGCTCGTGCGATCATTGGACTCTTCAGGATAAAGATATGTATTTTTCCAGAATTCAGTATCGGAAGCCTGGGTATCACGGAAAGTATGCCGACCTTTCTGATAGTCTAAAGTCCATACGAAACGCGTCACAGGCACATATGTGCTTACTGTCGTAGTGTCGTCAACCTCTTCCTCCTTCCAGAAACCGACATTATATGTATTGTTGAGATATAGTTGCGCGCCGCTCACACGATTGAATGCACCAGTAAGATTCGTAGGTATTGCCTTGGGCTGAATCGAGGCCTGCCCTCCCTGAAGTTGAGCAGGGTCGGTGATATATAAATCGTCGGTTATACCTCCGTTTTCCATGTTGAGCATATTCCAATGGTTGAAAAAGCCCTGGAACTCATACCTGTCACCTATATACGAACCGGAAAATCCCCAGTTGAGATGTTTTGTCGCCTGATAGTCGTAACAACCCTTTGAGTAAAGGTAATCAATCATGGCACCGACTTGACCACGGGCATCGACATTGCCTGAGAATATCCCGTGCAAACGGTCTTGTGCATTTTCCTTACCTCCAGCATTATTGTATGACAGAAGGGTCATCGGGATACGCGTATTATAGAATTTCATGCCTGATAGCGACGGCTTCCAGTACCTCAAGGCATCAGCAAAGAAAAAATCGCTCATAGGCTCGCGCTCAAAGTACAGTAAGGTACGCCCCGGCGCACCGAAGTTACCGGTCGTGCCATACGCATCAGTCACCATTGAAGGGACAAATCTCTGTGCATAATTGACATAGAGAGTATCAATAGTGGAGGGCTCGCGCAATCCAAGCGGAGGCAGGATTTTCCATGCATAAGGTTCGGCCGTGACTTCATCAGCCGGAGTAGTCTCAGGCTCCGGCTGAGCATCTTCTGACGGAACACGCTTCGGAATATGTGACGGAGCGTCGGGCCTGAGGGGAGTCTGGGCATAGACACCGCTACCTGCAGCCAGTGTCACAAGAAATAATATTGATGCTTTTATATTCATTCAAGCACAGTATCATTGCCGGATGTCTTACCATCCTCGGCAGGGGTGATAAATGGGTCAACGGGGTCAATGTCGACCTGATTGTCGCCAAGAAGAATATCATGCATCGAACGTATGATACTCTGAGCCCCGATAAGCTGCATCCTCTGTTCCAGAGAATCTACGACATTCACATTGACTGAAAGCAAATAGCCTGCCATGTTTCGTGCCACACCATGCTGTCCGGAGCGCACAAGCGCCAGTATCAGCAACAGATATGCCATGAAAGATATATTGGTGCTCTGGGGATTATCTATCTTAAGCAGATATTCTCTATAAAGCTGAGCTATCTCCCCTACTCTTTTCTGACGGTAAAGCGACTCAATCAGGACATTCCAGTCGTCCGACACGCCCTTTACATACAGCCATGTAAGAAGAATATCAGCAGCAGGCTGCCATTGCCCTCTTTCATAAAATCCACGAGCCCAAGCAGTCCACTCATCGCTATTCATGCCTGAGTTGGGCAAATATTGCCGCAGTACACGAAGATTGCGCAAAGAGTCGCCAAGTTTAAGTATATGCTCTACGGCTTCGCGCTCCGCAGGATGTCCTGCAAGATATTGCTCAAGCAGACTTGCCGACTCTTCCTCACTTCCATCTATCGCAAGCATGGCAGCAAGAGTGAAAAGCGAAGGAGTATATTCGCCGTCTCGAGCCACAACTTCACGCATCAGTCTGTAGGCCTCCTGAGTATCCTTCTTCATATCGAATAGAATCTGGGCCTTTGTAGTGAGTATTGGTGCAGAATCCGGCTTAAGAGCTACAGCATATTCGATAGAGCCGAGAGCATTTTCATAATCGTCGACATTCAGATACTCCTGCGAGAGCATGTGCCAGTATGTAGGGTTGAATGGCTCCAAGCCGGTGAGCTCGTCGAGCAGTTTTATTGCGAAATGATAGTCACCCTGTTCTTCTACCTCCTGGGCAAGTTCATACAGGAATGTATCCTTATACATGCATCTCTGCTGTATAAGGTCCTTGTGCTCTTTAAGCCAGTCAAGCAACCCGAGTTCGGAGAACGTTGTCACAAGCTGTATAATGGTCTCGTCATCGTAGTCGCCATAGCGGTTAAGGATATCCGACATAGCGTCGGCTGCATCCTGACCTACAGGTCTTTTCACACGCAACACAAGCAAATCCCACAGTGCTCCTGTATTCCGGTGGCCATCTGCGATGGATATTGCCGAGTCGCTCATCGACAGATTTTCAAGCAGGAAATATGCTCGTCGCTGCATCAGTTCGTCGCTGTCGGGAAAATATCTCACAGCGGCAAAAATGACCTGCAACTGCACTGCCTCGTCATAATTGTCGTTGGCGTAGTCGTAAATATCCACAAGGTCGTTTTCATCAAAGTTCGACGGAATCTCACCCGTCGAAGCCGCCTCGCGAAACTTCCTGTAGAGATTTTCTCTGCGTTTCTGCTCCTGATCCATGAAACAAGGGGGATAAATGGTTATCGTGACAGCACACAATATCATATTGTGTGCTGTCACGCTATAGACTATATACCGTATATAACGGAATCAGAGATACAATTATTTCTTCTGAATCTTCTCCCAGGTGTCTTTGAGCTGTATTGTACGGTTGAATACCGGATGTGCTACAGTCGCATCGGGATCAAGAGTGAAGTAACCGATACGCTGGAACTGATAGTGGCCGCCAACCTTTGCATTCTCGGCGAGGAACGGTTCTATCTTTATTCCATCGACTACTTTCAGCGAATCGGGGTTAAGCATCTCGCGGAAGTCGCGGTCCTTCTCCTCGGCCGGATTCTCGACAGAGAAAAGACGGTCGTAGAGACGGGCCTCGGCGTCAATGGCATGTGCGGCCGATACCCAGTGGAGTGTACCCTTCACTTTGCGCATGCTGCCGGGGAGTCCGCTACGGGTGTCGGGATCGTATGTACAGTGGATTTCGGTGATATTGCCGTCAGCATCCTTTACCACATCCTCACACTTTATAATATAGGCACCTTTCAGACGTACTTCGCCGCCGGGAGCCAAACGGAAGAACTTCTTGGGAGGATTCTCCATGAAGTCGTCGCGTTCGATATATATTTCCCGAGAAAATGGCATCTTATGTGTGCCGGCTGTGCTGTCCTCCGGATTGTTCTCCATCTCTACAGTCTCGGTCTGACCTTCGGGGTAGTTGGTAATAACCACCTTCACCGGATTCATCACGGCCATCACACGTGTGGCAACACGGTTGAGGTCGTCGCGCACCGCATGCTCAAGCAAGGATATGCTGTTGAGAGCCTCAACTTTTGTGTATCCGATAAGATTAACAAAATTACGTACTGACTGAGGAGTATAACCACGACGGCGCATAGCCGATATAGTAGGCATACGAGGGTCATCCCATCCTGCCACAAGACCTTCCTTCACAAGCTGAAGCAGCTTGCGCTTGCTCATTACCGTATATGTGAGATTGAGGCGGTTGAATTCAATCTGACGGGGGCAGTAGCTGTCATCGGCAAGTTCCTTTACAAAATATTCATATAGCGGACGGTGAGGCACAAACTCCAAAGTACATATCGAGTGGGTCACACCTTCGAAATAATCGCTTTGTCCGTGAGCGAAGTCATACATGGGATAAACATTCCATGTAGTGCCTGTGCGATGATGCGGAGTCTTGATTATGCGGTACATAATCGGGTCGCGGAAGTGCATATTGTCCGATGCCATGTCAATCTTGGCGCGCAACACATAGGTGCCTTCGTCAAATTCGCCGGCATTCATGCGATGAAACAAATCGAGACTCTCCTCTACAGGACGGTCACGATAAGGACTGTTTTCTCCGGGCTGAGTAGGAGTACCTTTCTGTCGGGCAATTTCTTCAGAAGTCTGATGGTCGACATATGCCTTGCCCTCCTTTATCATCCGTACCGCAAGATCATAGAGCTGGGGGAAATAATCACTCGCATAGTATTCGCGGTCGCCCCAGTCGAAACCGAGCCAATGGATGTCTTCGCGTATGGCGTCGACATATTCCGTATCTTCTTTTGTTGGATTGGTATCGTCAAAACGCAGGTTGCATGTGCCGCCGAATTTCTCGGCAACACCAAAGTCCATGCATATTGCTTTGGCATGGCCTATATGTAGATAACCGTTAGGCTCCGGCGGGAAACGTGTGTTAAGACGTCCTCCATTCTTGCCGGCGGCAAGGTCATCAGCGACAAGCTGCTCCACAAAGTTGAGACCGCTTTTGCTCTCCTCGTCATTGATTGTTTCAATAATTTCTGACATAGCAATATATTATATTTTCCCACAAAGGTAACAATATTATATGAATCCGCCAACACTCTTATGTGCGGTCTCAGACGGGAGGCACAATATAGAAATATCTGCAACGGAATATCAGTCGTGAATCCGCTGTAGACCACAATCATATGTCAGCATCAGTGTCGCATGACAAGCCATACGCTGAGATTACAGAGTGCAATACGTCGCCTCCATCAATCGATGGCGAAAAAGCTGAGAGGACATTAATCCGCGAATTCTTTATCAGTTCCACGCCATCGCGTATGGTATCCGACACACATACATCACCGGCGAGTCCACAGATGTCAATTCTCTTGATATCGTACGATTCAATGATATGAAGTATCCTCTCTGCTGCTACTGAGTTTTTGAAGATTGAATACTCCTCACGCCCGGCATCCTTGCCTTTGTGAAGAATGACAACCTTGTCGGAATTATCAAGCAATTCAGTCATTACCGGAGGCCATATTGCAGCACCCACGGAGTCTGCGATACAATGACGTGGCCATTCGCCTCCGTCGGGCTTAAATGAACAGTGGCGCATGGGGTGGCAATCGGCTGTCACTATAATGAAGGCATAATCAATGTTATGAGTGCGGATATACCCGGCAAGAGCGTTCATTGCACGCTCTGCTCCAGGCACAGGCAGCGCACCTGTGATAAAATCAATCTGCGGGTCAATTATAAGCAGGAGTTTATGCGCGGACATTTCCGCTTGAGATATATTCATTGTCTAAGAGAATGTTTACGAGGAGATTTCAACTTTTGCGACTTACTCAGCAAATATAATTCAAACACAAGAACCGCACAATATCATAATGCATCAAAAAATCCCACAGAGCCAATATCTATATCATTTCACCCTATAAAAAAAATATTGCGAGACCGGCCAATCTGAAGCCGTCTCGCAACATTTACAAAGTATGATATTAATCAACGTAAGGAGGGAGTGGTAAGGAAATCGAGGATACGCGTGCGAAGTATCAGTTCATAGCGAGCCTGAATAGCCTGGGTTGTGGCAGTCAAGGCTTTTGACTTCGCTTGTTCATAATCGGTAGGAGTAGCTCGACCGACATTATATTTTTCCTGCATAGCCTCAAAAGCCTTATTGGCTGCATCGCGTGCAGTTTCGCCTGCTGCAAGGCGCGCCCTGGCACCGTCAGCCTGATAATATGCCTGCTGCACCTGCCGCATAAGCTCCTGCTCGGCCTGGTCAAGCTGTAGCTCGGCATTAACTTTCTGTACTTTGGCACGATTCACCTGATTACGCGTCTGTAATCCGTCGAATATCGGAATTGACAACGAGAACCCCATTGAAGTGGCATAATTGTTTTTCATCTGACGCCCAAACGGCTCATTACTGAATCCACTTACAGTGTAATAGCTCGACCCGACACCAACATTGAACGACAGTCGAGGAATATAGCCGGTCTTTGCGACATCAATTCCACGCTCTGCGGCCGTTATATTCGCACGTGCAGCAGATATGGTGTGACTGCGTCCTACAGCCCGTGCATAAAGTTCGGCGAGTGGAGCCATTGGCATAGCCGGCAGATTGGTATCAATCGGCTCTATATCGAAGCCTTCGATATCATCTATATACAGAAGCTGCGCAAGGTCAACCAAAGCAAGACGGGTATCATTGGCGGCAGTCGCCACCGACATACGGTCCTGTGCCAGCTGTGACTCAGCCTCAAGCATGTCAATTTCGGGGATTTTGCCTGCTTCGAGCAACGCTTTGCGGCGTGTAAGCTCATATGATGACAGGGCTTCCTGATGCAGAGCCTCCTGATGGAGTTCTTTCTGATAAAGCACCTGGAGATAACCGGCAATAACGTTGAGGGTAACATTGTCACGGATTGCCTCAAGCTGTTGCAGAGACGCTGCAAGTGAAGCCTTGGCATATGCTACCTGACGCGGTGTGTTAAGGCCATCGAACAATGGAAGCGAGAGATTCACGCCCCACTGTGTGTTGGACGTATTGCGGTCGGCATAAGTATTGTCGGATGTAAGTCCACGCCCGATATTCCATCCTTGCGATACCTGAGCGCCAAGTGTTGGCAGATACCCCGATTTTGCCGACGATACTTCAACATTGCCCTGGCGCACCTCGACAATACGTTGCCTCACCTGAAGTGAATGCTCTACGGCGTAACTGATACAGGAGTCAAGACTCCACGGTGATGCGACTGCCGAGCTCACGGCCATGAACATCGATATGGTAAAAAGAGATTTTTTCATAATCATTTTCCTGAAATTTCACTGCCGCGCAAACGGTCGTCAGCGTTAATTCCACCCTTAACCTGAATGTTGATACCATCGGAAAGACCGGTAGATATGGCTTTGCGCTCAAATTTATGTTCAGGCACTGTATCTGTAAGAACGTACACATAAGCAGAGTCGCCACCCCACTCTACCACCGACTCCGGAAGTGTCATAACCGAATCGGCACGAGCCAGTGTAATTGTAGCGTTTGCACTATATCCGGCACGGAGATTCACAGAATCGGGCACCTCAATGGCCGCTTTAATCTCAAACGTGTTGGAGCCGTTCTCTTCGGTTGACTTAGGTGCAATATATTCGATTACAGCCGCAGGCATAATATCGGGAAGAGCACCGATGGATATGGTGGTCGACATTCCGGTTCTCAGCAGCCCGACCTCAGTTTCATCTACTTTACCGCGGAATATAAGATTGCGCATATCGGCAACCTTTGCCACAGTCGTACCATCGTTCATTGTATTGGCCTGAATGACAGATGTGCCGACTTTTACGGGCACCTCAAGCACCTGTCCGTCAATGGTGGCACGCACAAGAGTGTTAGACTCAGTAGCGTTGTATGAACTGACACCCTCACGGACAATACGGAGCGCATCTTCCGCGGCATCAAGTTCCTGTACGGCTTTCTTATATTCAGTCTCCGACTGTTCGTACTCTTCCCGGGCAACAAACTTGCGTTCATAAAGACCGCGTGTCCGATCAAATACCTGACGCGCCTGGTCAAGCACAATTTTCGCCGTTGAAACCCTTGACTGTGCTGCCGAAAGCTGCGACTCCTCAGGAATCACCTTAATACGGGCTATTACATCTCCGGCACGAACCATGTCTCCGGCCTCGACATTGATTTCGGCGATGATGCCTGATATCTGAGGCTTGATTTCAATCTCATCGCGCGGCTCAATCTTTCCGGTGAGCACAGTCGCCCGACTGATATTACCTGTAGACGGGCTAACAAGCTCATAGTTCACAGATTTTTCACGAGAGTTAATAAAAAGATAGACGAATGTGCCTACAAACAGCAAGGCTACTATTGTCCAAATGATGATACGTGAGGCTTTCCTCATTGCAGTACTTTAATTTTATTATTGATTGCTATTAATTGTCATTCAATGCCTCAATCGGCTTTATTCGCATAGCCTTTACTGCCGGAATAATACCGGCGCCCATGCCAAGCACAAGGAATACTCCAAGTATGGCGAACGCTGTGGAAAACGCCAGTTGGAAACCCACTTCCGAGCCGTCGGGACCGGCGGTAAGTCTTCCGGCGACAGCGAGTATGAGCACCGCAAAACATATTCCACCCACACCGGCAACAGTAGTCAGCACTACTGCCTCGGAAAGAATCTGCGCTATTATATCGCGAGGACGAGCGCCGATGGCACGCCGTATGCCAATCTCCTGTGTACGCTCCTTTACGATAATCCACATGATATTTCCCACTCCGATTATACCGGCGAGAAGAGAGCCGAAGCCTACGAAAATCGCAAGAAGATCTATTCCGCTGAATAGCCCGTCGACCTGTTCGAAATTTTCAGAGATATCCCAGTAAGGAACAGCTTCGTCATCTTCAGGCGATATTGTGTGGCGGCTCTGGAGAATACGCTTTATGCGACCGCGCAATTTGCCCGGCGTGCATCCATCACGAACGGTGAATGCGACATAATATACCTTTTCTCCGAGATTGTAATTCTGCCGCATTACAGCGAGCGGAAGCATAAGCATTTCTTCCATATTGCCGCCGATATTGATATTGTCGTTACGAGGACGTACCACGCCAACTACATGATAATATATATTATTGGCCTGTACGTATTTGCCTATGGGCGACTCAGTGCCAAACAGTTCGCTTGCCACCCTGGCTCCGATAAGGCAATTTTTACGTAACTGCATCTCGTCGCTTTCATTGAGCAGACGTCCCTCTATGAGCAGAGGTTCCATCACTTGATAATAATCCGGAGTAAACCCGAGAATATTGCCGTTGACGTAACTTTTATCACGATAGGACACAGCACCGCCTGCCTGTACGATACCACTAATGGCGTCAATTTCCGGGACTCCGACACGCAATGCATCCACATCGCCTTGCGTGAGACTCCATTCACGTCCTTTCTGGTATCCTTTGTATGCCCGGGTTGTATTGCTTGAGAATATAAATGCGGAATTTGTGGCAAAACCGTCGAAATTGCGCATCATCAGACCTCTGACGCCCTGCGCACCACCCATAAGCATGGCAAGCATGGCCGTGCCCCAGAATATACCGAATGCGGTAAGGAATGTGCGTGTCTTATTGCGAGAGAGCGTGGCTGTAATCTCGCGCCAGTTGTCTATATCGAAAATTGGATTTTTCATTGACTCTAATGATTGGTTTGAGATGCTATTCGGTACGCAATGCTTCCACAGGTCGTATCTTCAACGCACGCATTGCAGGGAAAAGTCCGGCAAAAGCTCCGGCCACGACAAGCAGAGCCGTGACCTGAAACGCCAGCCCGACATCTACCCGTGGATCCTTTATAAACTCGACATCAGCAAAAGAGTAAGCCATTATCTCTCCGGCGACTGTACCAAGCAATATACCGACATAGCCGAAAAGTGTGGTAATCACGACTCCTTCCAGTATAATCTGTGTGAGAATATAGCGCGGGCGAGCTCCGATAGCACGGCGTATACCAATCTCATGAGTACGCTCGCGCACACTTACAAACATAATGTTGCTCACACCGACTATACCCGTAATGAGAGTCAGCAGCCCAATAATCCACATTACCCAGTTGAGCACGTTCA
>NZ_JAIDKI010000157.1:0-2138 GCF_029051885.1 Muribaculum sp. | reverse complement strand
TAAGATCGGCGGCCGCGTAAGATGTTTATAAGAGACCGGTTCATAGCTGTCTGCTGACTCAAATAGTTGGCAAAACGATTCCATATCCATAGAGCGCTACGGTCATCGGGATGAAACGACTCAGAGCGGCCGATCGATTCACGGATAGACCGATCAATAGCATCGGCTTCCTCCTGTGTCGACATACCCTCGACATTGACGCGTATAGTACCGAGCACCTCGGAAAAACCGCTCATAGCCTTGGCACAGGTATAAGGGATAAATACGGAGGAAATCCAGCGATGCTCGTATGTACCGATTACCTTGAATGCAAGGCCATTGATATCGAGGATGCGTCCGATGGCACGCTGTGGCGAACCGAATAGAGTCGTTGCATTGCGCTCTTCAAGCACAACTACTTTTGAAGCATCGTTTACATCCCGGTCGTTGATAAAACGGCCATTGGTAACTTTCAGCTGCTCTTCCTTCTGCATAATCGGGTATACGCCCGAGTATGTGGAGGATATGCTTGAGCTATCGCTCCGCATCACAACGGTGTTGCCTTCAAGTATACCTGACACGGCCGAAACATTGTCGACAATATCATGACGCAAGGCCTCCATATCACGCTCCCTTAATGATATTGAACGTCCGGCGCCCAATCCATTAAAAGGCATAGATGTACGACCGCTCCAGAGTTGCAGCACATTGCTGGTCTGGCTCATAGGTGAATCCTCAAAAGCCGTACGCACGCCCTTTGCAAAACCAAGCAACACAATAAGCATGAATATACCCCACGCGACAGCGATGCCGGTAAGTATGGTGCGCAACTTGTTGGTGCGCATGGTCTGCAATATTTCGTTGAAAAGATCAAACATAGTCAAAGATTACTTTTCGGCTCTAAGCACCCGGAGCCTCAGAATGTGCATCCACAGTCTTTTTATTATCCATGCCGGAAATATCATCGGGGATGATGAGTCCGTCGGATATACGTATAATACGATTGGTCTGAGCACCCACTCCCGGGTCGTGAGTCACAATCACAGTTGTCATACCCTCGTCATTGAGCTGACGGAATATCTTCATCACCTCGACAGAAGTCTTGCTGTCAAGCGCACCGGTAGGCTCATCGGCCAAAATGATGGCAGGATGGGTGATAAGTGCGCGGGCAATCGCCACACGCTGTTTCTGTCCTCCGGAAAGCTCGCTCGGCAGATGATGTGCCCACTCGCGTAGTCCCATACGGTCGAGCTGCTCTATGGCCATAGCATTGCGCTTGCGGCGCGATACTCCCTGGTAGAACAACGGTAGCGCCACATTCTCGACAGCATCCTTATAGCTGATAAGATTGAATGACTGGAATACAAAACCGATAAGATGGTTACGCAAATCGGCAGCAGCATTCTCACCAAGATTACGGATAAGCCGGTTGTCAAGCACATATTCTCCAGAATCATAATTATCCAGGATACCGAGAATATTGAGCAACGTTGATTTTCCTGAGCCGGAAGCGCCCATGATACTTACCAGTTCACCCCGTTCAATATCGAGGTTGATGCCCTTGAGCACGTGAAGCGGCACGGCTCCGGGATAGGTCTTATGTACGTCTTTTAAATGTATCATACGTCTGATAGATGCGACAACAATGCAAAAGGTTGCACAAAAGTGCAACCTTTTTTAGTATTATAAAGTAAATATATGTTAAAATTTATGACATCAGCTTATTCTATCGCTGTTTAGTCATGGCAAATCCGGCTTCCATTCCGTCGAATTGCTGAAGCACGGAATTTAAAGCAGACAATGACGTGCTGCCGGCAAACTTGGCGACAGTATTGACCAAAGCCATCAGTTTGGTAGTATCAAATGTAACAGTCATGCGTCCGGCGACGATTGACACATGGGCCGTATAGCTGCCAAGGGGAATCTTTTTAAGCGCAGTAAATTTAAACAGAATTTCTCCTGCCTCACTGCCCTGCTCTATTGTACCCGAAAGCGACAGGCGTGAGCTCTTCATCGTAAAACTTTTGTCTTCCGCAACAGTAAGGGTCATGCCATCGAAGCCTATCATCTTGTACTACTCCGGCAGTTTCTGTTCTACGGCAGCCGAGGCAGCAGCACCACCTGCTTTTTTCAGCAAATCATCGCTTTTGAAGGCTACT
>NZ_JAIDKI010000156.1:8494-9532 GCF_029051885.1 Muribaculum sp. | reverse complement strand
TTTGAGAGAGAATGTCAGATGTATTTTTGTTTGCGATGAACGAGCGTAGCCGTAGCTACGTGACTGAAGAGCAAACAAAAAGACGCTGGCTGGCTCCTCAAAAACAAAGTGATATAAATTCAAACAGTTTCTAAGTCTGTCACGACGACAGCAGACTGTGTCCGTACTGTATATTTTCATAATCCCGAGTGCTTGCTACCTCGTTAAAAACAAGAAAAATGACAAAACAATCCATTCAGAAAGAAGGCACTGCCTTCACCCTCCCGTTTCTTATCTTTACGGTTGTGTTCTGCGTATGTCTCATCGTAGCCAACCTTGTAGAAATCAAGACAGTCGATGTCGGATTCACTACAATTACCGCCGGCATGGTGGTGTTCCCCCTCAGTTATATCATCAACGACTGCATAGTCGAGGTCTACGGATTCCGCAAGGCCAGGATGGTAATATGGCTCGGATTTGCCATGAACTTCTTTGTCACCATGATGCTGCAACTGGCCATCATTCTGCCCGGAGCCGGAGAGTGGCAGTCGCAGGCCGCCATGGAGGCCATCTACGGTGGTGTGCCGCGCATCCTTACCGCCTCGTTTCTGGCATTCGTATGCGGCTCGATGGTAAATGCTTTTGTGATGAGCAAGATGAAGGTGGCAAGCAAAGGTCGCTACTTTTCTTTGCGCGCCATCCTGTCGACTGTGTTTGGCGAAGGCGCCGATTCACTGATATTTTTTCCGCTTGCATTCTGGGGCGTGCTCCCCGCCGACGTGATTGTAGAGCTTATAGTGGCTCAGACATGCCTCAAGACCCTCTACGAGATTATAATTCTTCCGGTCACCATATGGGTTGTACGTTACATAAAGCGCATCGAGCGCATCGACACGTTTGATACCGATATCCGCTATTCTTGGTGGTAAAAAATCGATAAAGACAACAAAAAAGCGTGAAAACTTGCGTAATTGCGGAAAAATTCTTTACTTTGCACACTGTTTTTAGGCTCATCCTGTAAAATTGTTGAGAATGATGCACTTAGCAATGATATGAGAC
>NZ_JAIDKI010000156.1:0-8484 GCF_029051885.1 Muribaculum sp. | reverse complement strand
ATTGATACGGCTCCCACCGCGATCTAGTCGCTTCAGATCGTCTGCTGCGTGAGATGTGTTTTAGAGACAGATATGAGACTGAGATGGCGGCCTAATGACTGAAATACGAAATTCAACAAAACAAAAGATAACAGAACAGCCATGTCAAAGATTTGTCAGATTACAGGCAAGAAAGCTATGGTGGGCAATAACGTGTCGCACTCGAAGCGTCGTACAAAGCGCACGTTCAATGTCAACCTCTTTGAGAAGAAGTTCTACTGGGTAGAACAGGACGCATGGATCCGCCTGACCATCAGCGCAGCCGGTCTCCGCACCATCAATAAGCTCGGCCTCAACGCTGCTATGCAGCAGGCAGCCGGAAAGGGTTATTTAACTGGTAAAGACATCAAATTTATAGACTAAGCTATGGCAAAGAAAGCTAAAGGTAATCGCGTCCAGGTCATCCTCGAATGCACCGAGCACAAGGCCAGCGGCATGCCCGGCACTTCGCGTTACATCACTACCAAGAACCGTAAGAATACTACCGAACGTCTTGAGCTGAAGAAGTACAATCCCATCCTCAAGCGCATGACGATTCACAAAGAAATCAAATAAGCACTTTAACATCTCCACGATATGGCAAAGAAAACCGTTGCATCACTGCAGAAAGGTGAAGGACGTACTTACAGCAAGGTGATCAAGATGGAAAAATCACCCAAAACAGGCGCATACGTCTTCAAAGAAGAGATGGTTCCCAACGAACAGGTTAAGGCCGCTCTCAAGTAAGAGTACCCAATCCCAAGATACAATAAAGGTGCTGTGTCGACTCCGACACAGCACCTTTTTTTATTCAGCCACGGCTGGTAGGTAATTATATGATTGCACCCCAAAAGTTTTACACGGTGCAATTGTTCAAAAATCCTATTGCCGGTATTGTCGCCTCCGGCCGGGGGATGACGGTTGTGTTACTCTCTGACTACTCCTTGTCGCGGTCGGGAGAGAAGCGCACAGGGTCGTCATACTGCTCCTGGAGGCGCTTGAGTTCCTCTTTGAGTTGGGCCACCACAGGCTCATACTCTTTGAGTCCATAGAGATTGTGCATCTCAGAGGGGTCGCTCTGAAGGTCGTACAGTTCCCACACGTCGATATCGTTGTAGAAATGTATCAGCTTGTAGCGGTCGGTGCGCACACCGTAATGGCGTTTCACCATATGCTCTGCTGGATATTCATAGAAGTGGTAGTACAGGGATTTGCGCAGGGTGTCGGTCTGCTCGCCTTTCAGCAGCGGAAGCAAGGATATGCCCTGTATGTCGTCGGGCACAGGCTGTCCGGCCAGTTCGAGGAATGTAGGAGCATAGTCGATGTTCTGTACGAGAGCGTCGATATCGCCTTTACGGTCAAATCCGGCGGGCAGGCGCATGATGAGCGGAGTGCGCATCGACTCCTCATACATGAATCGCTTGTCAAACCATCCGTGTTCGCCCATGTAGAATCCCTGGTCGGATGTGTAGACTACGAGAGTGTTGTCGAGCAGATTGTTTTCTTCAAGATAGTCGAGCACTCGCCCAACATTGTCGTCAAGCGACTTTACGGTCTTCATGTAGTCGCGCATATAGCGCTGGAATTTCCAGTCGGCGAGTTCCTTTCCCTGGGGATTCTTCTTGTAGAAGTCCTCGATTATCGGCCCGTAGAAACGGTCCCAGGCGGCGCGTTGTTCCTTGTCCATGCGCCCGATATAGCTTTCATATAGCGAGCGCAGCCGCGAGTCTTTGTCGGGACGGAGCATCTTGAGGTCGTATATCATGTCCATATCCTTCACGATACTCATCTCCTGAGCGGCTGCGGCGGGGCGTCCCTCGTAGTCGTCGAAGAAGTTGTCGGGCAGAGGGAATGTCTTGTCCTCGTACAGCGACAGGTTGCACGTGTCCGAAAGCCAGTTGCGGTGGATAGCCTTGTGATGTATGAGTATGCAGAAGGGCTTCTCCTTGTCGCGCTTGTTTTCCATCCAGTCGATGGCATCGTCGGTGATGATATTGGTCAGATATCCGTGTTTACGTATGGTGTCGTTCTCCTGTGTGATGAAGTCGGGATTGTAGTAATCTCCCTGCCCGGGCACGATTTCCCAGTAGTCAAATCCGGTGGGAAGGCTCTCGAGGTGCCATTTGCCGACAAGGGCAGTCTGGTATCCGCCTTTTTGCAGCAGCTTGGGGAACGTCTGCTGGGTGTTGTCGAACACGCAGGTCGTATTGTCGTAAAATTTGTTGGCGCAGCTGTGTTTGCCTGTGATCATGCACGCACGGCTCGGTCCGCTTAGCGAATTTGCCACAAAGCTGTTGGTGAAGCGCACACCGTCGTTGGCTATGCGGTCGAGATTAGGTGTCTCCATATACCGCTTGTCGTAGCAGCTCATCATCTGGGCCGTATGGTCGTCGGTCATTATATACACGATGTTGTAGGGTTTTTGCTCCTCGGCCTTTTTCTGCGAGGTGCACGACGGCAGCGACGCGGCGGCAGTAATCCCGGTAAGAGAGAAAAGTAATCCGGACTGTAGTTTATTCATGTGATTAGGGTTGAATTGATTATGCAAACTTAATCAAAATCTTTATCATTTCGGACATCATCGCTGTAAAACTATTGTATTGCAACTGAAATTAGTAAGTAAGTCGTAAAAAATTATTTTAGATTTCCGGCGAGAGGATTTCAGATACGTAATAATTTTTACGACTTACTTACATAAATAGTTGTATTATAGTAAGAAAATTGCTATCTTTGCGATATAACAGTTATCGAAAATTATTAAGACATGAGAACCTTAAAGACCATTGTATTGGCTGTTGCGGCCATGTGTTACGCATCGGGCCATTCTATGACGCAGGTCGAGTCGCCGCGCTACACTCTGTCGCTTGACGGACCGCGCTGGCATATGATGCGCGACACTGCCGCATCGTGGGAGCACGACAGGCTTTATCTGCCTGAGGAGATAACCGACCTGGCTGACCTTCCGGTAAACGCGCCTTCCGGAGGATGGGAGATGCTTAAATCAGAAAATGCCGTCAGTGTGAATGTGCCCGGCACTGTCGAGGAGTATCTTACAACATCATCACGTCCGTCGCCCGACGATTTCAAGGGCGTAAGCTGGTGGTTCACTACCATCAGTGTGCCCCGGGATATGAAGGGACGCCGGGCCATGCTTCACTTTGAGTCGGTAAGAATGCGTGCCGAGGTATACCTCGACGGCCGACTTGTAGGCTACGACATCATAGGCGAGTCGCCATTTGACGTCGACATCACCGACGCCGTTCTCCCCGGCAGGAGTCAGACACTTGCCGTGCGTGTCACCAACCCTGGTGGCAATTTCCATTGGCAGGACTTTACGCAGATGCGATGGGGTGAATACAAGATTCCCCCAGGGCGCGGATTCGGCGGACTTGTCGGCAGGGTAAGGCTCGATATCGTCGACGGGACATACATTGAGGACATATATATGCAGAATCAGCCTGTCCCCACTCGGGTAAAGGCGATAGTCAATGTACGCAACACGTGTGGCAAGGCGGCGGTGCGTACGGTAGCCTGTGCCGTTGCGCCGAAGAGTGAGTCGGGAGCAGTGGTGGCCCGAGCCTCGCGCAAGTTGCGTCTGGAACCCGGCGACAACACTGTGGAGATGGAGATTGATGTGCCCGACGCGCGTCTGTGGAACCTTGATTCGCCCGAGCTTTACCGATGTGATGTGACGTTGTCCGATGGTAAACGTCCCGTCGACAGCGACTCCCGTACTTTCGGATTCCGGTGGTTTGCGCCCGACGGTATCGGCGACGAGGCCGTGCTGAGGCTCAACGGAAAGCGCGTGATGCTGCGCTCTGCCATCAGCTGGGGCTACTGGCCCGCCACCGGACTGCATGCGCTGCCCGAGATGGCGCGCAAGCAGATTGCCGTAGCTAAGTCAATGGGGCTCAATATGCTCAATTTCCATCGTTCTATCGGCTCTCCGGTAGTGCTCGAGCAGGCCGACTCGATGGGTATACTCTACTATGAGGAGCCTGGTGCCATACACTCGGCCGACCACGATACGTTTATCCGCACTATAGTCAATACCAAGCTGAAGCGTATGGTAAAGCGCGACCGCTCTCACCCCTCGCTGGTAATCTACAATCTCATCAACGAACTCGGTGGAGTGCGTGCCGCCGATACGGCTCTGATGGCAAAGCGGCGTGCCGATCTTGTCGAGGCCCACTCGATTGACCCCTCGCGAGTGATGACACTTACCTCGGGATGGGCTTCCAACGAGCAGAACGAGGAGGACTCGAAGTTTCACATGCGTCCCTTTGACCCTACACCTTATTTCCGCGGATGGTATGACAATCACCGCGCCGGAGGACCTGCCACATGGCACGACGGCCTCTACCGCAACCCCGTCGACCAACTGATGTACTGCGACAACCATACCGAGGTATACATGCGCGGCGAGGAGGGTGCCATATCCACACCACCGCGTATCGCCCTTATCGAACGGGCTATCGACTCTTCCGGCACCGATGGCTGGGACGGTGCTTTCTGGCGTGCTCAGGCCGGTGAATGGCACCGTTATTTCCGCAGTAAAAATCTTGCAGCCAACTTTGGCAATCTCGATTCGCTGACACGCTCGCTCGGCGACATACAGCTTTACCACCAGGGACGCCGCATACAGGGCATGCGCATGGGAAATCTCGGCGATGCATATGTTATCAACGGCTGGGAGTCGATGCCCTACGACAATCATTCGGGTGTAGTCGACAATTACCGCAACTGCAAGGGAAATGTCAATACGATAGCCCGCTTTACCCGACCGCTTTATGTTGCGGTATCGCCGCGTACACAGTTTGTGCGGCTCCCCGGCTATGTCGAGGTCGACTTCCATGTAGTCAACGAGAGCGATCTCCGCGGGCATTTTACACTTGTTGTCGAGAGCACGGCTCCCGACGGAAAGAAAAAGAGACTGCTCACCCGCGATGTAGATGTGGAGGGTGGAGATATCTTCGGACAGCTGCTTGCCGAGGCCGAGCCTCTTATGCTTGAAGGCGGCGACGGACTGTATACCATATCCGCCCGTCTTGACGATGCTTCGGGGCGCACTGTCGCCGACGGCTATGAGGAGGTGCTCGGCCTGGTGCCCGACGGGGCCGTTCTGCCCGGACGTGGCGCTATCTACGGAGAGCCTGACGATGCTGTGGCGAGGTACTATAAGTCGGTGACAGGTCGCGAGCTTCCCGCATACGACCCGTCGATGGGGCCTCTTGACTGGCTTATCGTCACCCGTCCGGCTCTCGACGAGGCCACGCCCATTCCTGTCGGGTATTTTGACAATTCCTCCGGTCCGGCGTTCAAGGTCACATGGTTTCACGACAACGACATCTTCGCTCCGGCAGGCACATCTTCCGACAATTGCCTCGACCGCCGGTTTGTAGGCGGAGCGCAGCCCGACCCGCTTATCCCGGCCAACCAGGAGTTCTCGGCCATCTGGGAGGGTACGCTCGTAGCTCCCGAATCAGGCAATTACCTTATAGGCATAAATACCGACCGAGGTGTGCGCATGGAGGTCAACGGGCAGCGTATAGCCGACAATTGGGGCAACGGCAAGGATGTGTCGTTTACATCGCCGTTCTATTTCGAGAAGGGGGAGAAAGTCAGCATCATGGTACAGTACCGGCAGACCCGTCCCGACGGATATGTAAGACTCGTGTGGACGATGCCCGGCACGTCGGCGATTGCTCCCGAGTCGGTTGTTGACCGTGCGGTATCCGACGGCACTACATTGCTTCTGCTGAAGTCGCCCGAGTCGTGGATGCAATTTCTGAACCCCACCGCCGGCATAGGATATGAGAGCAATTTCACCGTAGGCACCGATTGGGTGGGAGGCGTGCATTTCGTCACCGACCATCCTGTGCTCCGAGGCTTGCCGGTCAATACCGCCATGAACTGGCCCTATCAGGAACTCGTGAAGGATGGGAACAGCCGCCTGGGATTCAAGATATCCGACGAGCGGTTCATAGCCGGAGCCTACCGTTCGTGGCCGTTCCATCTCGGCACGGCAATGGGCGAGGCGCCGTGTGGCAAAGGGCGTGTGCTTTATACCACGCTTCGCCTGTGCGAGCCTCTGCTGTCGCCCGACCCGGCGGCCGAGCCTGCGCGCAAGCTCTTCGGCAACATCATCCGCTGGGCCGCCTCCGGCAAGTAACTCGCTCAATATAGATTAGAAGCATAATTCAGATTAGAGCATGTTTAAAAACGGACATCCGTTTTTAAACATGCTCTTACATTTGTTGTTCAAGGAGGGTTTTGCCATCGGTGTTCAGAACCTTTAATCGGAGTTCTGACCCTCGACGGCTTAAAATCATGACTGTGGCGCGCTTCATCCGGTAGCCGCCGCCCACGACCACAGGATAGTTGTTGCCACGGCTGCCGCGCGGATGAAATGCATGCTTGTGGGTATGGGCATTGATTGCCAGGTCGAAAGGCGCTTTCGCTAAAATCGGGCCCCACATTTCAAGGCATGGATTGTAGTCGGTGTAATCTACATCCAGTCCGTATACCGGCGCGTGGTGCAGGAGAATCTTTTTACCCGCTTTCTTAAAGTCCTTTGTCTTTAGCTCGTCTTTAAGAAATTGAGCCTGCTCCTGACGCAGGCGGGTGAAATCGTTCATACCGTAGTATACGCTTGTGGTGTCGGGTTTGTCTTCACCGCAATCGAGAATCACAAAACGCGTGTCGCCCCAGTTGAACGCCGAGTAAACCTTACCGCCTGCATAGTCCATCAGATTGCGCAGGCCGGTGGAGAATGGGCCGCGTATCTCATGGTTGCCGCGGATATAGAACACCGGTACGCTGTCGGCGCCAACTCCTTCGTTAAGTTCCTTCAGAAAGCGGGTTGCCTGGGTATGGCTGTAGGGGTCATCGATACAGTCGCCGTTGAACACCACAAAGTCATAGTCCACATCCTTGAGCTGATTGCACAGAGCCTTGAACGTTGCGGAATGCTGATGGAGGTCGTTGAACACAATGGCCGTGAAATCCTTTGATGCCGGCGATGGCAGTGTAAACGACTTAAGCTCGCTTGTGGCAGAGTCGCCAAACGCTTTATGGTAAGCGCCATATTCAAGTATCTCGCGCGAGACTACACGGTAATAGTATTTTTGACCGGGCTTAAGTCCGGTGAGACGCACCTTGTGCATAGTGCCCCAGTCGGCCTGTCCGTCGAGAAGCGTGCGTTCGCGCGTCATGTCGTCGGGCGATGTACCATACTCCACTATGCCGGTGGCCGGCACGCTTGTCTGCCACATCACCGTTATGCCTCCGTCTGTCGGATTCTGGAGATAGGGCTTTACGCTGATTATCCTTTCAGGGCGCTCCTTCATTGTCACATAGGCGTATACGGGCCGGTGGTCCGAGGCTACCGGTTCGTCAACAACATGGCTCCGTTTTGTGCCGGCAATCTCGGGAGTGCCCTTCTTTACGGCAATGTAATCGAGCAGCTCATCAGGTTTGTCGGCCGGAAACGACATCTCTTCAACGGTTGAAAGGATATCGAATCGCTTGGTGAACTGTGTCATAAACCGGTCGCCGGGCAGTGAGTTGAAGTCGCCTGCTATGAAAAACGGCTTGTCGGACAGTGATGCCACGCTGTCTATTTCCGACAGCGATGCGAGGCGATCCTCCTCGGTAAGCGAGAGGTGAGTGCATGCAAATATGTAATCCTTAAACTCAACTGCGAGAAGTGCACGCTGTTCCTCACGTCCGGGAAGGGCGACCCGTATCTCTTTGAGTGGTTTTTCCTTGCACAAGATACCTATGCCATACTTGCCGCCGTCGAAATCTATAGCCGGGGCATAGACATGACGCATTCCGGCGTAGCCTGCGATTTCGGCCAGAAGGTTGCGGCCACGGCTCCGCCCGGTGATGCTGTCGATTTCCTGAATGGCGACAACATCGGGTGCAATACTGTCGATGACCGAGGCTATCCTCCTGGTGTCGATTTTACCGTCGAGCCCGGTGGCATTGCGGATATTATAACTCATCAGCAGGATGTCGCGTGCCTGAAGGCCGTGTGATATTGTCAGAAAGAATGTGATGGCCATTAAGGCGGTTGTGATTCTTGATATTACATTTGGTCTACGCATATGTGTATAGCTTGTTTTAAGACATACTCCAAGTGGCTGAAATATAGCGTTTGGCGATAACTGCAATTGGTTTATTGGGCTGAATTACCGACAAATCCCCTTGTCACTATATCCACCGCACACAAATTTACTGAAATATCTGTAATGTCACACTGTCTGTATGGAGAGAAATTCAGGGCGTATTACTTCTCAATTTGCTGTTGAGTCCAATCCATTGTCTGAATAGTATTATTGTCAAGAAAGCCTTTTTATAAATCGATGCTCTGTAATAAAGCAAATTTAGACCCCGTTCACCAATATTTGTTAACGCTGGGGCGGTCAATCGTCGTGCAGATGTGTTCGCGCAGTGAGGGAG
>NZ_JAIDKI010000155.1 GCF_029051885.1 Muribaculum sp. | reverse complement strand
ATGTTAAAAATGTATACTCCCATTAGTTTTTGCGGCTATGAAAGGATTTAGCCTTGCGGCTTAGTTGATATAGCCCCCTCTGCTAATGAATATATCTAAAATCTGCAAACTTGAAATTAACAGTTGGCTTTTTATATTTCCTAATGCATATTTATAAGAATTGGCGATGGGCTTCACGTTTGGAAATTTACATTAATTATTGTTAAACGGCATTGTTGATGCTTGCATGAATCATAAAATACCGCTACCTTTGCAAGTGTGTTTTTCATAGTATTAGATTAAGATAAAGGTTTAAACGGGAAGAGATGTCGTGAGACATCTCTTCTTTTTTGTACTTAAACAATTTTTGCTTTGATACTCTCAAAAATGGATATACGAGTCTATTTAATCTATGCACATACAATAATGAGATAAATTATGTCGTTACTACCCATAGATGCAAACACGACGTCACATATTAAATATTATATGTATAGCGCTTATGATATTCATTGGAAGCGCTACTCTCAACGCCCAGCGAAATGATAAGGTGCTCAACAGGCCATATACTGATTTACGGCATTGGCACATGGGATTTTCGGTGGGATTGTTTGTTCCTACTCTCGGGCTTACCCATAATGGGTTTGTCACTGAAAATGGCGAGGCCTGGTTTATGGATCAGCCATCGTATTCTCCTGGATTTTGTGTAAATGGCTTGTTTGATCTCAGGCTAAATGAATATTTCAGTCTTCGTTTTACTCCGGGCATGTATTTTGGCAACCGTACAGTAAAAATGCTTGACAATACATCGGGCGCAATTGAGCAGCAGGATATAAAGTCGACATATATTGTCATGCCTCTCGATTTGAAGTATAATGCCATACGTCTGCATAACGTGCGCCCATATATGTTGGCAGGAGTAATGCCGACATTTGATGTGGCCAAACGCCGTAATCGCGATATTATACAGCTTAAATCTTCCGATATACTCCTCTCGATAGGATTTGGCTGCGACTTATATCTGCCATATTTCAAGTTTGCTCCGGAAATAAAATTTTGCATCGGACTTACCGACCTGCTAAAGCGAAATCGACCGGATCTTGATGATGATCCGGATCGCCTCAAGTTCACCCAATCACTATCAAAGGTTCGCCAACAAATGGTGGTACTTACATTCTACTTTGAGTAAAACAAGATGATCCGTTCACTGATTTGTCATATAAAGCGGATTGTTGCTGCGGGAATATTGCTGTCGGCAATATCTGTCGAATCTGCGGCCCAGGTTGATGCCGGCTTCACACAATATATGGAAGTTCCTTCCTATTATAATCCGGCAGCCATCGGACTTACCGACTACCTGAGGATAAGAGGTGGCTCACGCCTGCAATGGATGGGCATACCCAAAGCTCCCAAAACTTTTCTTGCCAATGCCGACATGCCGGTGAAACTATTTGGGAAAAGGATTGGCGTCGGCCTCGTGATGCAGCAAGAGAGTATGGGGCTATACAATAACCTTACGCTTGGAGCTATGGGAGCTTATAAACTGCGGTTACTTAAAGGTGAACTATCCATTGGTGCACGCATAGGCCTTTTCGACGAGTCATTTCGTGGCTCGGAAGTGATACTACCTGATGACAACGACTATCATCAGAGCGCCGACGATGCCATACCTACTACCGACGTGCATGGCACGGCTTTTGATATAAGTTTAGGCGCATACTATACCCACAGGTTATTCTGGGCCGGTATTTCCGCAACCCACATAAACCAGCCTACAGTGAAAATGTCGACAGACGGTACGGATGCGAAGCAATACGAATTTCAGGCCGGATGTAACTTCTATTTCATGGGAGGTGGCAATATTCCAATAAAAAATACGTTATTTGAATTGCAGCCTTCCGTATTAGTAAAGACTGATTTTACGTTTACGACAGCGGAAGTTACTGCAAAACTGCAATATAATCGTTTCTTCTACGGGGGATTGGCATATCGCTATAATGATGCAGTAGCATTACTGCTTGGAGCCTATTTCAAAAACTTTTATGTAGGCTATAGCTATGATTATCCAATAAGCGACATAGCTAAAGCAAGCTCCGGTAGTCATGAAATATGGCTCGGCTATAGCATGAAACTTGACCTCGGAGAGAAGAACAAGCATAGACACAAAAGCATACGAATAATGTAACTTTTAAGTTATGGATAAGATACAGAATCATCTATTAACCGCCATAATCATAACCCCTATAGTCGCGTCATGTGCCTTGGGAAGCCATAGCAGCATGGGGGGCGAAGTGACCGGAGTAAGCGGCACATCGTGGACCGAACCAACACCTTATGGTATGGTTCTTATTGACCGTGGTTCTATGAAAGTCGGTCCGGCCAAGGCCGACAGCGCATGGAATCTCCGTGCTGATGCCCGTGGGATAAGTGTTGACGGTTTTTGGATGGACGAGACTGAAGTCACCAATGGCAAATACAAGCAGTTCGTACATTGGGTGCGCGACTCCATTATCCGCGAGCGTCTCGCAGATCCTGCGTATGGTGGAAATGAGGAATTTAAGATTGAGGAAGACCGCGAGGGCAATCCCGTAAAACCATATCTGAACTGGAACAAGGCGATTCCTTGGCGCAATCCATCGGAAGATGAGGCTCGCGCAATAGAGAGTGTGTATCGTATCAATCCGATTACAGGAGTGAAGGAGCTCGATTCAGAGCAACTCAACTATCGCTACGAGATATATAATCATACCGAGGCTGCAAAACGCAAAAACCGCATGAATCCTGCTCGCCGTGATTATAATACCGACAGGCCGATAGACACCACATTGCCTGTAATATCAAAAGACACCGCATACATAAATGATGAAGGCGACATCGTACGCCAGACAATATCTCGGGCTCTGTCGGGCGATTATGACTTTGTCAATACCTATATAGTCAATATATATCCTGACACTACTGCGTGGATAAATGATTTTGAGAATGCTTACAACGAGCCCTACGTGCGTCTGTATTTCTCCCACGGCGGCTACAATGACTATCCTGTGGTCGGCGTAAGCTGGGAACAGGCTAATGCTTTCAGTCACTGGCGTACAGAGTTCCTTAGACGATCGCTCGGTAAGGACGGCATCTATGTGGAACCGTATCGTCTCCCGACAGAAGCGGAATGGGAATATGCCGCTCGCGCCGGGAACAATGAAAATGTGTATCCATGGGATGGCAATCTGCCGCTTACCGAGGATAAGGGATGCTTCTATGCCAACTTCAAGCCGGATGAAGGCAATTATTCTCGCGACGGGCATATCATAACCTCTCGGGTCGGCACTTATTCACCAAATGATTTCGGGCTTTATGACATGGCTGGAAATGTAAGTGAATGGACTTCTACAGCCTATACGGAAAGTGTTGGGAAACTCACCTCCGATCTCAATCCGGAATACCGTTACGATGCAGCCATAGAGGATCCCTATAAAATGAAGCGAAAGATTGTACGAGGAGGTTCATGGAAGGATGTTGCCCACAATGTGCGTTCTGATTTGAGAATGTGGGAGTATCAGAATGAGCAACGTTCGTATATTGGCTTCCGCAATGTCCGTACCCAGATTGGTTTTGCCAAAGGACAAGGTCAGAAGCAAAAATAAGATTTAGCTCCTCTATTACAATTGAATCATACCGCAAAAATCATATCACCGCCAACTACAATGGGAAAGATAAAACGATATAAAAACAGCATAGAGCGTTTCCTATCAGGTGAAAAGGGACAACGCTTCTTCAACTTCGCATACTCAATCGGAGCAGCCATCGTAATATGGGGCGCTCTGTTCAAGATTTTACATCTCCCCGGAGGCAGTACTCTGCTCTCCATAGGCATGGGTACGGAAGTAATAATGTTTATACTTACAGCCTTTGACCGGCCACCTCGTGAATATCATTGGGAGGAAGTATTTCCGGTATTGAGCACAAAAAATCCTGATGACCGCCCGGAGTTTCAGAATGGCGGCGGCATAGTCATCGGTACTAATGGCACTAATGCAACAGGAGGAATGCCGTTGAAGGGCAACTCTCAACTTGCAGGTCTTCCCGAAGGTGCCTCTACTGATGAATATATGGCGCAGATTGCAGCTCTTTCACAGCAGATGAATCAGTTGCGCCAAACAACGGAATCTCTGAACAATGTCAGTGAAGTATTACTTCAGTCATATAAAGCCATTACAGAGAACTCTGAGAACATTACACGAAGCTCTACAGGATATGTTGAGGAAATGCAGGCTCTTAACCGTAATATCGCAGGCCTGAACACAATATATGAAATCCAGTTGAAGAGTGTCAGCTCTCAGCTCGATTCAATTGACCGTGTAAACCGTGGCATCAAGGATATACGTGATATGTATGAGAAGTCGTCGGCCATGAGCGAACGATATTGCGAGGAGACTGAGAAAATGGCCCGATACATGCAGCAACTCAATCAAGTATACGAAAAGATGCTGCATGCCATGACCATCAACATGTATAACCCAATGGGAGCACACCAGACTCAGGCAAATCCGTCTCAGACAATGCCGGAATCCATGCCCCCTATCCGTTAACTTAACCTTTCACGACACCCAACATGGGAAGCAACAATACACGCTCTCTTTCACCACGTCAGAAGATGATCAATCTGATGTACATTGTATTGACAGCTATGCTGGCTCTCAATGTATCGTCAGATGTGCTTGATGGCTTCGGACAGGTTGAGGAGGGTCTCGCACGAAGCAACGCCACTGTTGACCAACGCAATGAGGCCGTATATCGTCGCCTTGAGGCATTTGCCGAACAGAATCCGGAAAAGGGTGCGGCATGGCGTGATAAAGCTGCAGAAGTGCGCTCCACTACATCTCGTGTCTATGGTCTCATAGACACTCTGAAAATGGCGATTGCAATCGAAGCTGATGGCAACAACGCCAATCTCGCCAATATCCTTAACCAGGATAACCTTGACGCCGCATCTATTGTAATGCTGTCTCCGGGGAGTGCCAAAGGAAAGCATTTGCGCAGTACCATCGATTATTATCGGAATTACATTGCCTCGCTTATGAGTGATTCGCTCAAACGCAATAATGTGATGCGCTCGTTATCGACTGAGCAGATCATACGCCGTGGCACTGTTACACCCCAGTTGTGGGAGGAAGCGATGTTTGAGAATAAACCGGTAATCGCTGCAATCACACTGCTGACCAAACTGCAGAGCGATATACGATATGCAGAGGGTGAGGCCTTGTCCACATTATTAGCCAATGTAGATGCAGGTGACGTTCGCGTAAACGAACTGAATGCTTTTGTCATACCTCAGTCGCGCAATGTAATGCGTGGAAGCCGATATTCAGCCAATATAGTGTTGGCGGCCGTCGACACCACCCAACGACCTACTATCTATATCAACGGTAAACAACTGGATAATGACCGTGGGTTATTCGAAACACTCGCATCATCGACCGGCAACTTTGAGTACTCCGGCTATCTGGAGGTGCCGCATGGCGATGGTACGGTAACGCGCCATGATTTTGAGTCAAGCTACACGGTAATTGAGCCCACTGCTACAATATCGGCAACGATGATGAACGTCCTTTACGCCGGCATTGACAATCCGATGAGTATATCAGTGCCGGGTATCGCACCATCGGCAATTTCTGCCAGTATGACAAACGGCACATTGTCCCGACACGGAAATTCGTGGGTTGCACGCCCCGGAAAAGTCGGTACAGAAGCGGTCGTGACTGTAACGGCCAATATTGACGGGCGTTCCCAGACAGTAGCAACTACTTCGTTCCGTGTGCGTAAACTTCCTGATCCGGCACCTTTTATCACATACACTGATTCCAAAGGTCATCAGGAACGCTACAAGGGGAGCAAGCCATTTCCTAAAACGCTTCTTTTGCAGGCTCCGGGCATTGAGGCTGCTATTGATGATGATCTGCTTAACGTTAACTATCGTGTGCTCAGTTTTGAAACTGTATTTTTCGATTCAATGGGAAATGCAATCCCTGAAGTATCGCAAGGATCACAATTCTCACAGCGTCAGAAAGACTCATTTCGCCGTTTGCAGCGAGGAAAAAGATTCTATATATCGCGTGTAAAAGCAATCGGTCCTGACGGCATAGAACGTGATCTGGCACCGATGGAAGTCATCGTAAATTAATCCCCCACTTTCCTGACTCAACAAATTATTTGATATGAAACCATCAAATCGACATATTCATATTCTGCTCGGCTCGATGGCTGTGGCCCTCGTCGCATTTGACACAACGGCTCAGCAGCCTCAGAGCGCGCAATCACAATCTACGTCATCGGCTATCATTAGACGTGCCCGTGAAGATGCCCGTAATGATGCTCGCAAAAGTGCATCAGGAGTTACCGAGCGCATGCAGCAGTTCTATGAAGAGCCTGCCCGTAGTGATGCCGATGCACAGTGGATGAAGATAGTATACCGCCAGGTTGACCTCGACAAAGTAAAGAATGCACCTCTTTATTATCCGGAAGAAATAATCGACGGTCAGGAAAATCTGTTCCGTATTATAATGCGTCTGGTCGCTGACGGGCAACTCGATGGATACGAGTACCTTGACGGGCGAGAAATTTTCAACGACCAATATCGGATAAAGGTACGCGATATGCTTGATCGTTTCCACGTAATATACACAGAAGCAAAAGGGTCTACTGAGAAAAATCCTCGATTTGCAATAGAGGAGAGCGATGTCCCAACCAACGAGGTACTCTCCTACTACCTTCTTGAGCGATGGGAGCTTGACAAGCGCTCCAACCGCATGCGCACTACTGTTGATGCAATATGCCCGGTACTTCATCGGGCAGGAGATTTTGGCGGCGAGGCTGTAAAATATCCAATGTTCTGGATAAAAATGGATAAACTCCGTCCATATCTCGCCCAGCAGTCAATATTCATTGATGACGACAATAATCTCGCATCATACACTTATGATGATTTCTTTACTCTCGGGCTATATGAAGGAGATATCTATAAAACCCGAAATCTGCGCAATTTGTCAATGATGCAGATGTATCCCGATCCTGATGATTTACGTCACGCCCAGGATAGTATTCAGAACTATCTTACAAATTATGAGAAGAAAATGTGGGTGCCATCACGTGAAGAACTCGCTCTTATGGCTGAAGAGCGCGAGCGTATTGCAGCCGGTGATACCATAGCGTCGCGCGACGAGACTGTTGCTTCTGCTCCCAAGTCATCATCGCGACGTGCGGTCACATCTCGTCGCGGGCAGAAATCGTCATCAGCATCCAAAACGAAAACGACTAAGGTGAAGAAATCAAAGCCCAAAGCAACAAAGTCATCGGCAACGCGCTCTGTGCGTCGTCGCAAATGATAAGTCCAGAATAAGGGGCGATGGTTGTGGAATCTTAAGCCATCGCCCTTTTTATTCCTTTAATTCGGGGATAAGAAAACCTGCAATGTTTTTTATCATCCGAATTTATTTTGTACTTTTGTCGGTAAGTATCAGAGGAAGTTATGACAATTAAATACTCTCCCCGTCTGTTACTTCATTGAGCATGCCGGACTTCATTTATTCCGGCAATATAGTTATCGGAATTATACATACTATTATAATATATCAAGTTATGAAACGATTTTTTAGTTACTGTGTTATTGCATCTGCTGTGGCAGGTATGATGCAGAGTTGCTCGTCATCAAAGAATACTGGTCCACAGACACCACTACAACTTGCCGATAATCCGTTTATAACCCACATGTATACTGCCGATCCATCGGCCCATGTATGGGAAGATGGAAGGCTTTATATTTATGCGTCCCATGATATAGACCCGCCTGCAGGATGCGACCGAATGGATCGTTATCATGTATTCTCAACCAATGATATGGTCAATTGGACTGATCATGGAGAAATACTTAATTCAGGAGATGTCGCATGGGGGCGTCCGGAAGGAGGGTTCATGTGGGCTCCTGACTGTGCTTACAAAAATGGCAAATATTATTTTTATTTCCCCCACCCCTCAGGAACCGATTGGAACAACACATGGCGTGTAGGAATTGCTGTAAGTGACAAACCTGCATCAGATTTCAAAGTCCTCGACAGTCCGATGACAATGACAGGAATGGAGGATGATGTATTTGCCATGATTGACCCATGTGTATTTGTTGATGATGATGGCAAAGCATATTTTTATTATGGCGGAGGCGGCCGATGCGTCGGAGCTCGTCTTAAAGATAATATGATAGAGCTTGCCGAACCTCTCCGTAAAATGGAGGGACTTACCGACTTTCATGAAGCCACATGGGTACACAAGCACAATGGTAAATATTATCTCACCTATGCCGACAATCATGCTGAAAACGGCCGAGGGGCTAATCGTTTGCATTGGGCGTCAAGTGAATCGCCACTTGGGCCATGGTCTTACGGAGGGATATATCTCCAGCCTACAGGTTGTGACACATCACATGGCTCGGTTGTTGAATACAAGGGACATAACTATGCGTTCTATCATAACCAGTCACTTTCAGGCCGAGGAAACCTGCGCAGCATATGTGTTGACGAACTTTTCTATGGGCCTGATGGTGAAATATTGGAAGTAGTAACCAGAAGTCCTATAGTCACAGACAAACCGGCCGCCTCCGGACCATATGTCAGCCCTAAAACGGCCAAATAAGAGGTCGCAAAATCTACCCTTAATAACAAAAATAGATGACCATACCAGAAGAACACCGGGTATGGTCATCTATTTTATTATTCGAAAGTTATTCAAATATCAAGAAGTCACAGAGGTAGGGATTGGCCGCATGTTATAGCCCATTGCCATAACTTCACCATATGCCCCGGCTGAGCGCAAAGCCAATATGTCGCCTCGTTGGGTAATAGGAAGTATCTCATCTTTGCCAAAGCAATCGCTGGACTCGCATATCGGGCCTACAACATCATATTCATCAGTCAGGGAGGATTCAGAGGTCAGATTTTCAATCTTATGATGTGCGCCATAAAGGGCTGGACGGATAAGATCGGTCATGCCGGCATCTACTATGATGAATTTTTTTCCTATGCCTTCCTTGACATACAATACTCGTGTAATAAGGGACCCGCACTGAGCCACCACTGATCGACCGAGTTCGAAGTGCAGCTGCTGCCCGGGTGCAAGTTTCATATTATTACGGAATATGTCGAAGAATTTATCAAACTCTGGAATTAAATGAGAATCAGGGTCATCATAGTCAACACCAAGGCCACCTCCAACATTGATTATATCGAAATGTATGCCTTGGGTAGAGTAGTTTTCTATGAGTTGTCCGACGCGTTCACAAAGTATCCGATACGGCTCCATATAAGTAATCTGAGACCCTATATGGAAATGTAATCCACGCAAACGGATATTAGGAAGCCTTAAGCATGCTGAGATTGCTTCATCAAGCATTTCCAATGCTATCCCGAATTTATTCTCTTCGAGGCCGGTAGTAATATAATGGTGTGTGTGTGCGTCAATATTGGGATTTACCCGCAAAGCCACATTTGCTATGACTGACTTGTTTGAGGCCATCTCTGCAATCAACTTCAGTTCCGGCAGAGATTCTACATTAAAACAGCCAATGTGTGCATCAAGAGCGAAATCAATTTCCGAATCGCTCTTGCCGACACCTGCAAAGAATATCTTATCCGCAGGAAATCCGGCTTTTAACGCAGCCTTGACTTCACCGACGCTCACACAGTCAGCACCGAATCCGGCCGCAACGATAGAGGCAAGGAGTGTCGGATTCGTGTTTGCTTTCAATGCATAATGTACGTGGTAAGGCGATTGGCCTATCCTATCATTAATTGCCTTGAGGGTGTTGTCAAGAACACCACGGTCATAGTAATAAAAAGGAGTCGTATGCTTTTGAAACTCCGATATGGGAAACTGTGCCATATATCAAGTTGCATTATCGGAACAACCGTTCACTGAGAAGATTCAACGCTTTCACCTTGTCCTCTTTGCGTATAAGGAACGAAATATTGTAGTTGCTACCACCGTACGAAATCATACGCACAGGGATATCTTTAAGGGCATCAAGTGCCTCTGCTTCAAAACCGCAATTCTGCCATTCGAGATCGCCAACCACACAGATAATAACCATGTCACGGTCGATGGTTACAGTTCCGAACTTGCGTAAATCATCGAGTATTCCATCAAGATTGCGTTCATTGTCAATAGTCAGTGAAACCCCGACTTCCGAGGTCGCAATCATATCAATAGGAGTCTGATATGTCTCAAATACCTCAAATACCTTGCGCAGGAAGCCGTAAGCAAGAAGCATTCGTCCGGATTTTATTTTTATGGCTGTGATATTGTCTTTTGCCGCAACAGCCTTGATAGTCTTCGGGGTCTGATAATTGTGTATCAGAGTGCCTTTTGCATCGGGTTGCATGGTATTGAGCAGCCGCACCGGAATATTGTTGAGCTTTGCCGGGAGTACACATGTCGGATGAAGTATTTTGGCACCAAAATAAGCAAGTTCGGCAGCTTCTTCAAAGTGCAATTCATGTACGGGAGCGGTATCCTGGACAAAACGTGGGTCGTTGTTATGCATTCCATCGATATCTGTCCAGATTTCTATCTCACCGGCATTTATGGCCGCACCAATCAGAGAGGCGGTATAATCGCTTCCTCCACGCTGAAGATTGTCAATCTCCCCATAAGCATTACGACAGATATATCCTTGGGTGATGTAAAGGTCGGCATCATGATGCTTCTCAAGCAGAGCGGTAAGTTTCTGCCGGATATACTGCGCGTCGGGCTCAGCATTTTTATCGGTGCGCATGAAATCAAGCGCAGGCAGCAATACGGAATTCACGCCAAGTTCATAGCGTAGATATACGTTGAACATTGCTGTTGACATAAGTTCGCCCTGGGCTAGAATCTCTTTCTCTTCAAAAAGAGTAAAAATATCTTTTGTGAACGTACGGATATAGTTGAAACATGACTTTATTTCTCGAGTGGCATCTTCGCGCGCCGCATCCGAGCTATAAAGTTCGCTGATTGTACGCATATATGAGCCTTCAAGTTTATTGATAGTCTCTTTGGCTCCATCGATATTGCGTTTGTACAGATATTCAGATATTTCAACAAGTGTATTGGTGGTTCCTGACATCGCAGACAGAACTACGATGTTCTTTCCTCGCTGAGTAACAAGCCCGGCAACTTCTTTTATGCGATGGGCTGAACCCACAGAAGTGCCGCCAAATTTCATTACGTTCATCCTTGTAATCTTAAATGATAATTAAAACACGGCCTTTATTTTCCCAAAGTATGTATACTTGAGATTATTAAAACCAGTATATATTGTCTGCAAAGTTACGAAAAACTTTGGAGTTGAAAGACACTCCATGCAAGAAATCTTGAAGCAAGAACACTCTAAACAAAATCCTGAATAAAGAACGGAGCGAATATTGACTGTCCAAGAGTCTATATTCGCTCCTTTAATTTGAGCTCGCAGGTTATTCGCTAAGCTGATATTCTCCGGCTTTATCGTTTACAACAGCCTGAAGTGAACTTATCGGGAGTTCGGCATCGGTAAATTCCACAGTCGCTACAGGAGGGTCAAGTGTCACCGTTGCCTTGACTCCTGAAATTGAATTCAATGCTTTCTCTACATGAGCACGGCAATGGCCGCACATCATTCCTGATACTTTGTATTCTCTCTTCATGATTTTATATGTTTGTGGTGTTAAATCTGATTTTTCGACAGGTGTCAGATGATGTCTGACTGTCGGTAATGTAATGTGTCTGCGTTTTAATAATAATGAATTAGTGACCACGCTCACGCTACTAAAAGCCATCGCCGCACCTGCAATCATAGGATTCATCAAGAATCCGCATAAGGGATAAAGCACACCTGCTGCCACCGGGATTGCGCTTACATTGTAGATGAAAGCCCAGAAAAGATTTTGCCGGATTGTATGCAAAGTCAGTCGGGAAAGTCCAATGGCAATCGGTATGCGTCGCAAATCGGATGATATGATGGTCATGCCTGCAACATCCATTGCAATGTCGCTTCCCTGCCCCATGGCAATCCCCAGAGTCGCAGTAGCTAAAGCTGCGCTGTCATTAATTCCATCGCCTACCATTGCAACCTTGCGGTTATATTTGTGCTGTAATAATTCGATAAATTTCGCCTTATCCTGTGGCAACATAGAGGCGCGCCAGTTAGATACACCTGCGATTCGGGCTACTGCAGCTGCTGTTGTCTCATTGTCACCGGTAAGCAGCCACACGTCAAGTCCCATTCGTTTCATATCGGAAATGGCATCGGCAGAAGTTGTTCGAATCGGGTCGCTTACAGCTACAATACCTATTGCAGCAGGACCACATGCCACCCATATTACTGTAGCCGCATCGGCTTCCAGAGATTCAGAATGAGCCTGAAGTTCGGTGGGAATAACTACATTATGTTTTAGGAGCATCTTTTTATTTCCTATAAGCCAGATTTTGCCGTCAACACACCCTTTTACTCCATATCCAGGCATATTCTCAAAATTGGAAATATCAACATGCTGGGGCGATTGCAATCCGTTTGCGATAGCAATCGCGATAGGATGATCCGACAGGCGCTCCATTGACGCCAGTATGGCAGCCGCGTTAGATGGTGCCGAAGCTATCCATTCAATATGTTTTATCTCAGGATGTCCTTGGGTTATAGTTCCGGTCTTATCAAGGACTACTGTGTCGATTGTCGGTGCCGACTCAATAGCACGAGCGTCTTTGATGAGTATTCCGTTGGTTGCGGCACGCCCTACCCCGACCATGATTGCAGTCGGGGTAGCAAGTCCCAAAGCACAAGGACATGCGATAATAAGTACAGTAACTAATGCGAGCACACCATGAATTAGGCCGCCATGAGCATCAGCAAACAGCCATACAAAAAATGATATTACAGCCAATATTATAATCACAGGTACAAAATATGACGCAATCCTGTCGACGAGCTTTTGTACCGGAGGCTTTGAGCCCTGCGCATCCTGAACCATGCGTATAATTTTAGAAAGCAAGGTATCAGACCCTACGGTATCAGCTCTGAACTGCAATGTTCCATTGGCATTTATGGTGCCGGCATACAGTTTCGAGTCAATATTTTTCTCTACAGGCACCGGCTCGCCACTCAACATGCTTTCATCAACGAATGAATGGCCCGAAATAACACTTCCATCGGCGGGAATTCGCTCGCCAGGCCGAACCAGAAGTATATCTCCTGAAACTATATCATCAATCGCAACTTCTTCTCCAACTCCATCGGTATTGATTCGGACAACTGATTTAGGACGTAATCCCATGAGTTTCCGTATGGCAGATGTTGTGCCTTCTTTTGCACGTGCCTCCAAAGTACGACCAATCAGTATGAATGCAATTATTACCGAAGCAGCTTCAAAATATACATGAGGCTCAATCCCGTGGGCACGCCAAAACTGAGGGAAAAATAGATTTGACACACTGAACGCCCATGCAATGCCTGTTGAAAGGGCAACAAGTGTATCCATATTGCATGAGCGGTGGCGTAACTGGCGGAATGCACTGGTAAAGAACTGTCCACCCATCCCGAACAATACCGCTGTAGACAATCCGAAAGAAATCCACTGTCCCGGAATCCAGTGCATGAATCCCATGCCAATGACTACGACCGGCAATGATAGCACTATAGCCCATATCATCTTACGCCGTAATGCCAGATAATGCAGTTGTGCAACGTTATCGTCGGAATCAGCCACATCACGTGCAGCCAACATTTCATATCCGACATCTTTGACAGCGTGGCATAATGAATCTGAATCGGTCTGTGCAGGATCCCATTCGACTTTTGCAGTGGCTGCCGCATAGTTGACCGATACTTCGCTGACGCCGGGATGCTTTTTCAATGTGCGCTCAATACGAGCAGCACATGAGGCGCAGCTCATACCCCTCAATTCAAAATTACCGCTGAGTTTATCTTGAGATTTATCTGTATTCATACAATAAAATTAACACTAATCATTCACATGAACAAGAATTGCAGTCTATTTCAGATGTCTCAGCCTCAATTGTAGCATGAGCGATGCCCATGCCGGCCACAAGATGCCGTACATCGCATATTATTCTGTCGACGGATGCTGCGTCATTTACAATGACATGTACCGTCATAGCTATCTCTGTCGTACTCAGTGCCCAAATGTGAAGATGATGCACGGATACGACTCCGTCAACACCGGAAATCGCATTCATGACTTTTGTAGAATCAACGCCATGCGGCACTCCGTCGAATGCAAGACAAATGCTTTCACGTAGCATGCCATATGAGCCATACGCTATCAACAGTGCAATGATGATGCCAACTATAGGGTCAATAAGTGTCCATCCGGTGCTCATTATGACTATGCCACTGATGACAACTCCCACTGATACAAGAGCATCGGCAGCCATATGAAGAAAGGCGCCACGCACATTGAGGTCGCTATGACTGTCTTTCATAAACAGCCATGCCGTAATGCCATTAATCAACACCCCGACGCCGGCAACCCATGCGACAATGTCGCCGTCAACTTCCGATGGATGAAGCAATTTGCTGATACTTTCGATAAGTATAAGTATTACCGCTACATATAATATAATGGCATTGACAACCGATGCATTCACTGTAGCACGGCGAAATCCATATGTGAAACGCGCTGTAGGCTTGTTTTTTGCTACCTTGAAAGCCACGAGCGCCACAATGAGCGAAAATATATCGCTCAGATTATGGCCTGCATCAGACAGAAGCCCCATAGAATCGTACATAAAGCCAAACAATGCCTCAAGCACGACATATCCGGCATTGAGCCATATGCCAAATTTAAATGCACGTTTCAAGCGTCCGTCGCTATCCGTTGAAATCTTATGGGCATGCTCATGATGGTCGTGGTAGGTATCGTGTCCAGATGCATGCGGTTTATGTTGGTGCATAGTCGTATTCATAACTCATTAATTATTTTCTTGCGAATGCAAAGATATAACAACAACAGTGCAACAACGTTGCAAACTCTACGAGTATTCGGCTACTATTCGTTAAGAGAGTTTAAGATGTTGTAAATAACCGTGTTAATTATGTTAATGCACTGAACTATAACCACTCGTTCGGTTGTTCTACAGTCGAAGTCCGGTATAATACAGTCAACATCATAATTTGTATGCGGACTTACTGTTAAAGAATATAGGGAAAACTCCCCTATATACAATTGGTGTAGCAACGAAAACTTTTGGAGAATCGATAAATGTGTGAGTTGAGGGCGTGTCAGGATTGTTCCCCGCACGCCTTCTTTTTTTTTAAGTAAGTCATAAAAATTATTTTATATTTCCAGCGAGAGGATTTTTGATGGATTTTTCCTCGATGAGGAAGAAGTGTAGAGAGCTACATGACTGACTAAGAGAGGGAAAAGCGGCAAAAAGGCTCCGCCTGAAATATAAAGTTTTAAAAGTATTCATATACGTAATAATTTTTACGACTTACTTACATGATGAACTTTTTAGACACTATACATGTTATACCTGAAAATAATCTGAGGCCATGTGTGTCTCCAACAGCACAAGCCCCAAAACAGACCTAAAAATATTAACTATGGACTTTTTAACTGATGAAAAACTGGTAATTGTCGGCGCTGCCGGCATGATTGGCTCTAACATGGCACAGACAGCAGCCATGATGAGGCTTACACCTAACATATGCCTGTACGATACATATGCTCCCGGACTTGAAGGTGTCGTAGAAGAAATGTATCACTGTGGTTTCAAGGGTATCAACTTTACTTTCACTTCAGATATCGCAACTGCATTCAAGGATGCCAAATACATTGTATCTTCCGGAGGCGCAGCCAGAAAGGCCGGCATGACTCGAGAAGACCTACTTAAAGGCAATGCCCAGATTGCCGAGCAGTTGGGCAAGGATATCCGTAGCTATTGTCCTGACGTAAAGCATGTAGTCGTAGTATTCAACCCCGCTGATATCACGGGCCTTGTTACATTGATTTACTCCGGGTTGAAGCCATCGCAGGTATCAACCCTCGCCGCGCTTGACAGCACACGTCTGCGCAGCGAATTATCAAAGTACTTCCACATCCCGGCCGATGAAATAGTCAACTCCCGTACTTACGGAGGACATGGAGAGCAGATGGCAGTATTCGCCTCTACCACTACGGTTGCCGGACAGCCGCTGTCGGAGATTATCGGCACTAAAGCGCTCCCCACCCAGGAATGGGAAGAGATGAGACAACGTGTCGTACAGGGCGGAAAGAATATAATCGACCTTCGTGGCCGTTCATCATTCCAGAGTCCGGCCTATCTGTCGATTGAGATGGTTGCCGCTGCAATGGGCGGAAAGGCTTTCACATGGCCTGTCGGCACATATGTTGACAACGGCACATACAACCATATAATGATGGCAATGGAGACTACCGTAGATAAGAACGGTGTTACCGTACATCCGGTCAATGGTACTCCCAAAGAAAAGAAAGAGCTTGACCAGAGCTACCATCATCTCTGTAAGCTCCGCGACGAAGTAATCCAGCTTGGTATCATTCCACCTATCAGCAAGTGGAAAGAAATCAACCCCAATCTATAAATAAAGACTTCCAACTCTAACATTTTTTCAGCCATATAGCTCCAGTCAGCTATATGGCTGACTGTTTTTGTATTACCGTTAAAATCTGTAGGCCTACAGAACAAAAGCAGACAAATCAGGTTGCATAGATAATATTAAATTTCTACCTTTGTAACCGAAAATCAAGTGGTGTGCATTGCATCACAGCACCAAACACCCTGTAACGCAAGTGTTTGTTCCATTTTACAGAGGTTGGCCGAACTACTCTCGCCCACATTCATCACACTCTGACTATACGGTTCTCGCAGCAGCGAAATCGATAGCCGGGAGAAGAGAGATAGTATATGGACATGACGCAAATGTTCGCGCATGTCGGCCAACAACCTGTTGATTATCAGACTATGCAGACAGTCTGTTTCGCAAATATTCCGTACAACATCGATAGTCCGCTTGGCGAGATGGCCATGAAGAGCATTGCCTCATTCAACCGTCTGGCCCCACTCGACTGCATCTCGCTTGAAGAACAGTTGAGAGCATGGGTGGCGCAACTATTCCGCAACGGCATGTCGCCGCTGACAATAAAAAGATATGTGCAGAGCCTCCACAGCGTGTATGAGTCCGTAGCCGACACTTCCGACGGCAATTCAGCCGGACTATTTGCAAATCTACTACGGGAAATAAGCCAATCGACAGACACAAGCGAAGAGCATCAGACCGAAGCAAGTACGGTAAAACGCCTTGCATCAGACACAAGACGACTTAACGCCGTGCAACAGCTATATCTCGACGCTTTCCTCTTCATGATATATACACGCGGTACATGTATTGAAGATGTAATCACGCTTCCGCGCAACCTCGACTCTGCAACACTGCCTCCCCAGGCAGTCGCTCTGTCCGTGGCCCACCGCAAACCTCACTGCCGCCGTGCATTCCCATTTCCTGCTGAAGAGATAGCCAATGGCTCAGAGTCCATGTTACGCAAAATCGAAACTGTGGCAAACAGTCTCACAGGCCTGGAAAAGATAGCAGTCACTCCCGACACGGCATTGTCGCTATGGATTGCATGCGCGCTCGAGTGTGGCATATGCGCTGAAGAAATCCACGCATGCATCTCCTACATCCCGGAGAGTCACAGTTGGTTAAGATTCATAAAACCGTCCACCCTCTTTCCTGAAGAAATTCACGACATCACATGCTATGTAGCCGACTATATCAACACTAACCGGCCCGCATGGTATGCCATGCGTCTCCGCAACGGCATCACCCCGACTGCCATACGACAGCATCTGCGCAAATCAGGCACAGCCCCAATGGTGCAGGAATACTTCTATCCATGTCAGGAAATCGCACGCCGCACCGGCCGCAAACTCACATTCGACTCAAGGCCATATATCGCCGATATACTGTTTTTCAAGGCGCTACAGCGCGACCTGCGACCCTTATTCTCCACCATCGGCCACATGGCATGGTGCTACCGCAATACTAACAGCAGCGAAAGCGACTATGCTCGCATACCCGACCGAAGTATGCAGCGCTTCCAGAATGCAATAGGTATATTCTCCCCGGATCTCACTCCAAAAATAGAACGCCGTGCAGATTTTTCGCCTGGAATACCCGTACGCATAGTCGCCGGCCCACGTGCGGGACTCGTAGGCTGGATTAGCAAAGCGCATGCCCCAGTTTCCTCCACCTCTACCACCGGAGCATCAAGCATCAGTCAGCCGGTAGAGGACACTGACTTATCTTCCATGACGACCGCGGAAACTGTACCAGCCACTCACTCCGGCCCTGAATTGCGCCGCTTCTCAATACGCCTCTCTGCGTCCGACTATCTCACCTGGGAAGAAACATTCGATGAAACTTTCCTCTCCCCTATCCCCGACTCCGACCTACGGCTCTACCCCGAGCTGACTTCCGACTACCTCCATATCGGATAATCCAAGCAACATCACTCAACAACACACCGATATCTTAATTCCTATTTATTTTATAGGATCACGGCTATACTATATAAATAAGCCGCCTTTTATCATCATCCTAATTCAACATCTGATACTCATAATAATTAGGGGATTACGTTATGGCATTCCTTGAAAGATATAAGAGATTGGATTCAAGTCGAATAATAATACTAAATATATGCAAGCTATTATCTTAGCGGCCGGAATGGGCCGTCGTTTAGGCGAATTTACAGCCAACAATACCAAGTGTATGCTTGAGGTAAATGGTATTCGTCTTATAGACCGAATGTTAAGCCAGTTATCAAAGTTGGAATTATCCCGTATAATAATCGTAATTGGTTATGAGGGTCAGAATTTAAAAAATTATCTGACCAAAAGCTATCCAGACTGGAATATCGAGTTTGTAGAAAACCGAGTATATGATAAGACAAATAATATATACTCGTTATGGCTTGCACGAGGA